>JAZQPT010000078.1:0-8352 GCA_045628725.1 Saccharimonadales bacterium (SeqCode) | reverse complement strand
GGGGGGAAAGCAGCCCAGCAAAAAGGCTTTGACAGTATTAAAATCCTCCGCGATGTCAAATATTACCAGATGTTGTACGAGTTGTTGGCAAAGCAATATGAAGTCGCTCGTCTGGATGAGGCGAAAGATAATTCGGTAATTCAAGTTCTCGACATGGCTCTGGAACCGGAACATTCGTCCTCACCAAAGCGCGGGATCATCCTCATTGTCGCGGCGATGCTCGGTTTTTTTGCTACCCTCGCACGCGCTTTTTTTCGTGAGGCAAAAATGAGAATTCTCGCAACTCCTGTACAGGCTGAAAAATGGCGACAACTCCAGGCGCACCTGCGTGGGAACTAAAGATTCACACCGATAAAAGTGGAATTAGACCTTCACTCCCAGCGGCGCGATGCGCCTTTTCCAACTAGTCATGCTCATTATTGGATATGCCAGGAGCACGTAATTGCATATAAACCTAAGCTCGTTATAAAGAATTGATTGGTTATTGATGGGATTTCCACTTATTGCCGCAATATCACTGGCCTTAGTATTTCTGGTTGAAACATTGTCCTGGTTTATGCGGGCCAATGCGTTAACCACCGGGCGAGCATATGTCATTGCAAAATCCAACTTGATTTTATATTCCTCGCGAGGCTTTGCATTCGGTTTTCAAGCCTCGCTTTCTTATTATCTGGAAACACGCGGTGCAGTCAGCGGTGTCCTGTTTATTTGTGTTGTAGGTTTCGTTTCGTCAGCGCTTTCGCACGTAATTACGTTCTATCACGCCCCCACTAAACGCGTTGCTTGGAACGGAATGGTGACTTTGATGAGGCGTATAAAGCGCTGGGATCAGTCTCTGATGACCGATGCGCTGGCGGACGTTCGTAGCATACGCTCACGGAAACTGTTTATCGCTACCGCAATCTCGACAGCAATTTTCGGGTTGGCGATCACCTTGCCTTATTTGCTTGCTCTGCACAATCCAGCACTTCGTTTGACATTCACCAGCCTAATCCAGCTTTTGAATTTTATCGGTACGCTATTTCTACTGTATTTTGTGGATCCAATCCTTTATAAATTGATGGACGAGGGCCATCTTAAAGGATCGATCTATGACTATATCGGTGGCCGTGTAGTTGGTTTTATTATCAGCTTGGTTATTACCGTGTTTGTTATTCTTTCCTTGCGAGTCTAAGTCATGCATGTCGCTGCCGTCGTTGTTTTTTATCGTCCCCGAATTGACGCTGTCGATATAGTACGGGATTTAGCCGCATCAGGCGTAAAATTTGTTGTAGTCGTAAATGAGGCGTCCGAAGAGGTTTTGCGCCATGTTTCGAGCCTAGACAATGTTTTCATAATCGATAACGGTCGGAATGTCGGTCTGGCAACTGCGCTAAACCAGGGGATCGATACGGCCTTGGCTGATCAATCAGTCAACGCGGTTTTATTGCTTGATCAAGACAGCAAGCCAACCTTGGACATGGTCGCGTCTCTCTACGACTCCCTACAGGATTTGACGCGGAATGGACGGAATCCCGGATGTGTCGGCCCACGGCTAGTTGATGTCAAGTCACCAACCGCTAAAGTAGCGGCAAGTGATCAGAGCCACAAGTTCGTACCAGTCGACAGTCTAGCGACGTCGGGCACACTGATCC
Source organism: Saccharimonadales bacterium (SeqCode) (assembly GCA_045628725.1). GTDB lineage: Bacteria > Patescibacteriota > Saccharimonadia > Saccharimonadales > Saccharimonadaceae > JACQGD01. Next base: position 6,718 of record JAZQPT010000078.1, on the reverse strand, counting down.
CGCGGGAAGCATTAAAACAGGTTGGGCCAATGATGGACCAGCTATTCATTGACTGCATCGACCATGAGTGGTGCTTGAGAGCAAAAAGCATTGGTCTGACGGTTTTCATGATTAATGATGCGGTCATGCTTCATGATATGGGCGATGGTGCAATAAAATTTTTCGGCCGCTTTAAACCACTGCATCGATCGCCAATCAGGCACTATTACATCATCAGAAATCATTTGTTTATGATGAGACTAAAACACATTCCATTGACTTGGAAGTTGAAAGAGCTCTTCAAAACGGCACGTCGAATTGTCGCCTATGTGCTTATCTCAAGTAATAAAAAGGAAACCAGTCGCGTGATGTTCAGTGCAGTTCTGGATGGGTTTAAAAGCGAACTGAATACACATATCTTTCCTGAGAAACGTGGTTGAATCGCAAGAAAAAATGATCGTTGCATTCAATAGTAGGATATTCTGGTTCCTGTTTGCTGTGGTTGCCGTCTTGACTAGTATAAGGGTTTCAATCGCACCCGAATCTTTCGCGGATTTCGCATCCTATGTCGAGTTGGTTGGACAGTTAAAGGCTCAGAACTCTCTTGAGGGTTTTATTCTGGAGCCTGCGAGCAAGATTTTTCTCTATGCTGCTGCCACGTTCGTTGATGATCACGCTGCCGTAACTATACTAAGTTATTTCAATACAGCGTTTTTCATTGCGATTTTTTGCAAGCTTGTGCTCCGTAAGGAGCGTAACTTAGCAGGATTGGTTGTATTGGTCGGGCTTTACGTTCCCTTGATGGCTTTCGTGGCGTTGCGGGCAATGCCGGCATATCTCATCGTTGCGTTGGCTGTCGAAAAAATCTGGGAGCGCGAAACCAAGACCGCCTTTGCCTTGTGCTTATTAGCATCTTTATTTCACTTTTCAGCTCTGCTTATCATATTTCCATTATTTATGGCAGGGCGGTATAACCAAAGAAAGACTATAGAAATTTCTGCTGCGCAAACCAGGATCGTAGGTGGCCTGAAGATATTTTTCATAAGTGCAATAATTTCATTTGTGGCTCCCAGATTTTTCGGCACTTTATTGGCTGGCATTATTCCCGCGGATTCTTTGTTAAGCCGCTATTCCGCATATTTGTCGACGGAGAATGAGAGCAGCCTTAGTCATGCAGTATATTTCTATTTTGTATCGATGATCGTTGCCGCATTTCTGTTTCAAGCAAGAAAGGCAGAAGAGCGTGTCTTTGCATCTCTTTCAATACTTATTTTTGCGTTGTTGTCGGTCTCTCCTGTGGCTGCGTATCGGTATTCGCTCTACTTCATAATACCCATATTACTGAATTTCAGAGCCAATCCGAATGGGAGTACATATACGTATGTATATGCTTCATTTTTTATGTTTTTAATAAGTCTTGGCTTCTTCTTTACTGGGATGTGGCAAGCTCTACAAGTAGATTAAATGATGATTTTGAACCCTCAGAAGATCGCTATCCTGCTCGCCACGTACAATGGCGCAAAATATATAGAAGAGCAGGCACGATCAATTTCTTCTCAAGTCCATCAACAATGGCATGTCTTTGTTCGTGATGACGGCTCTACCGACCAGACGCTGGAAATCTTGAGATCTATCATTCCCCAAGAGCAGATCACGGTGATCGACCCGAAGTTGGGAATAGGGGGATCACCGGCAAAGAACTTTTTCTCGATATTAGATGCAATAGATCTCGATAATTTCGCTTTCATTGCGTTTTGTGATCAAGATGATATTTGGTCACCAAGAAAGCTGTCACGTGCGGTAAAGTGTCTTGAGCAAGCCACGACTGATGGCTACTCTTCAAATCTGATCCCGTTCGACTATACAAAAAAGAACGCATGGTGGCTTTCGAAAAGCCAGCCGGAGAAAAAGTTCGACTATTTGTTCCAAGGTGCCTCCGCAGGTTGTACGTATGTGTTGACGAATAGGGCTGCAAAATTGGTACAGGCTAGAGTAAAGAGTATCTTAACTGCTCCACCACCGCGGTTTTCGCACGATTGGACAATATATGCCATATGTAGATCGTTTGGGCTCGGTTGGTATCAGGACAGCGAAGCACATATCTTTTATCGCCAACACTCTGCAAATTCTTTCGGTGCATTGCCAAGCTTTGGCGGCCTGCTTGCACGTTTTGAGCTGGCACGGTCCGGATGGTACCGCCAACATGTAACCTGGCTTGCCGGGTTTTTGTCCGGCAGCAGCGAAGAAAAAGATATCGTGGAAAAGATATCCCGATTCACCTTGATTGATCGGATGTGGCTGGTGTGGAACGCAGGAAAATTCAGGCGCCGGCCTCGCGATACCTTTCTATTCGCACTCGCCTTAGCGTGCGGAGCTCTCTAAAGCATTACCCAATTTATACCAGTAAAAATAATTATTATGAAAAAGAATGTATTAATTCTCTCAGCAGGTCGACGCGTCGAGCTCGTTGAGGCGTTCCAAGCTGAACTACGTAACCTTGTGCCTGAAGGCAAGGTTTTTGCGACAGATTTACGTCCTGGCCTTTCGTCTGCTTGTTTGGTTTCTGATGGCGCCTTTGAAGCGCCGCGAGTTACCGATCCGGATTATTGCGATTTTCTGGTTGAATTGTGTGTTTCCCAGGATATTGGCCTCGTGGTGCCGACGATTGACACTGAATTACTGGCATTGTCCCAGAGCGTCTCCAAGTTCGCTAACTGTGGCATACACTTGATCATTTCGGAAACGGAGTTAGTCGAAAAATGCCGCGATAAACGTCAAACTGCCGCTCTCCTAGATCAAGCCGGCATCGCATCGCCGAGAATTTATGATCGCAACAACCTGACGTTTCCATGTTTCGCTAAGCCGTTCGATGGGAGTTGTAGCGTCGGGGCGATTGCTATTAATAGCAGAGAAAATCTAACTGAGGAGCAGATCAATAACCCAAAAATGATGTTCGCGGAGTTGATTTGTAAAGACTACCCAGAATACACTGTTGATGCTTATTACAATAGGAGTGGCAAGCTCTGTTGTATTGTCCCTCGAGAACGAATCGAGGTGCGAGGGGGCGAGGTAAGCAAGGGCGTGACCCGCAAAAATGCATTGTACGACTACCTTTTGCCAAAGCTCAAGGAGATAAAAGGTGCGCGTGGTTGCTTGACCTTTCAATTTTTTGCGAAAGTCGATACAGCTCAGTTTCTTGCTATCGAAATTAATCCTCGTTTTGGCGGTGGTTTTCCACTCGCGTACGCTGCAGGAGCAAATTATCCTGCATGGCTGATTTGTGAGTATTTGCTGGGCGATGAAATTAACTTCTTCGACGAGTGGAAGTCAGACCTGCTTATGTTACGTTATGATGCAAAAATAATTTCATATGACTACCGCCCAACTTGATAACTGGGTGGTCGTGCTTGACCTCGACGATACGCTGTATAAAGAGCGTGACTATGTGATTTCTGGTATTGAATCGGTTGCTGCTGCGATCGCAGTTGCTTACAAATGCGATCTAAGAAAACGACTTGTCGATGCTTACGAAAGCGGGTCGAAAGATGTATGGGGAATTGCATGTTCCCTTCTAAAGCTGCCTGTTGAGACAAAAGAGTCTTTGATATGGATGTACCGTGTGCACACCCCGTCTATTTCATTAACAGATGAAGTTAAAAAATGGATCAAGTTACTCAGCGACAAAAATGCTGCGTTGGCGATACTTACGGACGGGCGTTCGGCCACGCAACGTCTGAAACTCGCCGCACTCGGTCTTTCTGAAATTCCAGCGTACATATCTGAAGAGCATGGCTCTGAAAAGCCTGCACCTGAGCGCTTCGAGAAAATAGTGCAACGCTGGCCAGGGCATAGATACGTCTACATTGGCGACAATCCTCGTAAGGATTTTTTCACTCCAAACCGCATGGGCTGGCTGACGTTAGGACTTCTGGATGATGGGAAAAATATCCATTCGCAGGAATTCGACTATTCTACTGAATACGCGCCTCGACACTGGATTGAATCGTTGTGCCAGGCTGACCAGCTTTTTATGAATGAAACGTAAGAACCGGATGCGAAATACTCTGAATTATCGTTTTCAGCAATATTCAATCCCATTCTAACATTGTATTTTTATGTTAAAAAGATTATTCGATATCGTCGTGGCGCTCATCGCTGTCGTTATTTTTTTCCCTCTAATGTTGTTCGTTGCACTGGGCGTCCGGATATTTTTGGGCGCCCCAATTCTGTTTACTCAGATGCGTCCAGGGATATCGTGTACCCCTATACATATATATAAGTTCCGGACAATGACGTCAGCTTGCGATAACGCTGGGAATCTTCTTCCTGATGATATCAGGCTGACAAAATTTGGAATCTTTTTACGGAAGACCAGTCTGGATGAGCTGCCGCAGCTTTTTAATGTTCTCAAGGGTGACCTCAGTCTTGTCGGACCGCGCCCCCTGTTAATGGAATATCTGCCCCTGTACTCGCCAAGACAAGCGCGGAGGCACGATGTAAAGCCTGGAATAACAGGCTGGGCTCAAGTAAATGGCCGAAATGCAATTACGTGGGAAGAGAAATTCGAGTTCGATATCTGGTATGTGGAAAACGGGAATTTTTTTCTCGATGTGAAAATAATATTTATGACACTCAAAAAAGTTATTCTGCGTAGCGACATCAGTGCGCAAGGAACGCAAACCATGCCGAAGTTCGAAGGCGATGGCATTAATGGATGACGTTCGTATAATTTAATTGAAATCGTTTATTGGTAAATTGAGCAAGTAAATAGGAGATAAATCGGAAATGAATAGTCAGGAAAAACTTGCTCCGCCAGGCGCTTGGCCACTCTTTAGTGAAGATGAGGTCGTTATCGCAGCGAATGTTTTGCGGTCGGGAAAGGTGAACTACTGGACGGGGGATGAATGTCGCCAATTTGAGCGCGAATATGCTCAATACGTTGGAACGAAATACGCGGTCGCGGTGGCGAATGGTACGGTCGCCCTCGAGCTTGCTCTTTATGCGCTTGGGGTCGGACTGGGCGATGAGGTAATAACGACGAGCCGCACGTATATTGCTTCTGCAAGTTGTATTGTTATGCGCGGCGCTGTTCCTGTGGTGGTCGACGTTGACCGTGAGAGCGGGAATATCTCGCCGAGCGCAATCCGCGCGGCGATAACTCCACGTACTCGTGCTATCGTTGCCGTTCATCTGGCGGGGTGGCCTTGTGAAATGGATGAAATCATGGCCATCGCCGGAGAATTCGGACTAAAGGTCATTGAAGATTGCGCTCAGGCGCACGGGGCGACATATAAGGGTAAGCAAGTAGGCTCGTTTGGTCATGCTGCGGCTTTTTCGTTCTGCCAGGACAAAATCCTCTCGACAGGCGGCGAAGGGGGGATGCTGACTACCAATGATGAGATCACTTGGGAAAGAGCGTGGGCTTTTAAGGATATCGGCAGAAGTTATGATGCGGTTTATCGTCGACAACATCCTCCAGGCTTCCGCTGGTTAACTGATACTTTTGGCACAAACTGGCGGATGACCGAGTTCCAGGCTGCAATTGGTAGATTGCAATTACAAAAGCTCGATGGTTGGCTCCGTGCACGCAGAGAAAATTCGGCTGCGATGACCGAGGTCTTTCAGAAGATTCCTGTGGTCCGCGTTCCGCTACCTGAACCAGTCATTGGTCACGCTTGCTATAAATATTATGTGTACGTCGAGGAAAAGAGCTTGCGTCCTGATTGGACCAGAGACAGAATTGTCAAAGAGTTGAATGAGTTGGGGGTTCCTTGCTTCACAGGCTCTTGCAGCGAAATTTATCTTGAAAAGGCGTTTGAGTCCATCCCTACGAGACCAGCAGAACGCCTTCCTATCGCACAAGAGTTAGGGGAAACAAGCTTGATGTTCCTGGTACACCCTACCATCACTAAAGAATGGCTTTCCGAAACCCTTGACCTCATTCGGTCTGTATTTAGTCGTGCCACATTGTTGAAATCGGAGCAAGACAAACCTGTAGCGGCCAATAAGACCTATATAACAGTGTAATAATGGCCTGCCTGAGTTATCCGGTAGATGTGCTCCCGGGATAAACTATGCGAGCCGACCTTGTTGGATAAATTATCGTCACTCATCAGGCGTGCCTTATTAGGAACAGACCTGATGAACAAACTTGGTCCCGTTCACGCACGTAGATCGATGCCAAAAGTGTCCGGCATGCTATAGTGGACCCCGAATTTGAGACGGTAGTTTAAGCTGTCGTCCTTGAAAGGATGATAGGGAATGAGTGAAGGTAAAAAGCGCAGGACACATCCGGCGGACTTCAAAGCCAAGATTGGCCTGGAAGCGGTTCGCGGCGTGAAGACGATCAACGAGATCGCGCAGGAGCACAACGTGCATCCGCAGCTGGTGACGCAATGGAAGAAGGAGATCCTGGAGAACGCGAGCTCGTTGTTCGATACCAAGCGCGGCCCGAAGCCGGTGGACGAGAGCAGTCCGGAGGACAAGCTGTACAGCGAAATCGGCCGGCTGAAAATGGAGGCCGACTGGCTCAAAAAAAAACTGGGTTTGTAAGCCGGGAAGAGCGCATGGACTGGATCGAGCCTGCACATACGGAACTGCCGTTGACGCGCCAATGCGAGCTTGCCGGTGTTCCGAGGGCGACGGTGTACCGCAGGCTGGAGGTGATGGTCCGCCAGCAGCATGAGGACCAGGAGGACAACGAGCTGCGCGCCCTGATCGACGAGCAGTACACCAGTCG
>JAZQPT010000077.1:0-1789 GCA_045628725.1 Saccharimonadales bacterium (SeqCode) | reverse complement strand
TTTATCTCCTTGTGCCACTCGTGGTATGTCTGTTGTTTCTTCATGGTGCCGCGATATTGGAGGCCGAGAATGGGTTGGTTTTCAATAAAGTCAAAAGGCAGCTGCCTTGAGCTGCGAGTATTCATCCTGATTGTCTTCGGGCATGCACTTCAAGGAGTCGTTGTGACGAAGTCGGATGTAGCCATGTCGTTCTGTGAGCCAAGGAGTTGATATTATGCCTTGTCTTCCTAAGACCGCTTGGCCTCCGACTTATGGGTTGGTTTTCAATAAAGTCAAAAGGCAGCTGCCTTGAGCTGCGAGTATTCATCCTGATTGTCTTCGGGCATGCACTTCAAGGAGTCGTTGTGACGTGTTAGAAGATATGTATGAAGATACCGTAAAGGTATATTATGGATAGGTGGTGAGTGTTGAGGAATTTGAGCGTTAAAGTGCTGTGGACGCGACGGCTGGGGGACGAGGTGGGTATGGCGACAAGAAAAAGTTCAAGAGGGAAGGAACGGTGGCGGAGCAGATACCGGGTTCAGCACCACAACAATTGGCGAACGTCCCACGAACAATGAGGCTTATTTCGACGCAATCGGTTTCAGCTAAACACTTCTTTTTCTTGTCGTAATATTACTTTAGAGCAAGGCAAAATGTAGCGATACTGGCTAGAGAGTTGCCTAAGATATGGGTGAGGTTGAAGATAATATCAACGCAAAAGAAATCAAGATAGCTTTGTGGCTTGTAAATAAGCACATCTCATTATCTGGTTCTTAAGTACAGTTAAAGGTTATATGAAAGAGAAAGGTTGATGAGAGTCTCGTCCCAAAGGCAAACCATTCGTTGTTTTCATGTTTTGCTAGTCAGCCGTTTTCTTTATCAAGAGCTTAGGTGTTGACTGTTGACCGTGTTGTATACTCCTACTTCTTCTGCAACCACTCACCTGCCTTTGCCGGGACCAAGTATTCCTATTCTGCATCCCAGGCTCTGGATCGGGAGGTATAAGGAGTTGGCCTGGATAGTCTAAAGCCCTCTCATTGCCGATTAAACCCAAAAACTGACGTCGTGCGCTCACAAAGCACTTGGAATCCAGTTCGAAAGCCTCGATATCACACCTTGGAGGCCTCTATGACCTCACGCATGCCCTCTACTTGTTCCTAACTCAGAAGCTGGCCATGCAAGACCCGGGAATCCCTACCAAAGACTAGAGCTTCCACGATTTGGGAGCTCTCTGCATTTGAGCGTAGACTGCACAACTTGGTCCATAGATTAGACCTTAGCTCATTAATAGAGTTGTTACTCGAAATTTCACTTCATGCCGAAAATTCCATCATTATAGTGAAATTATTTACGATTTTGTTGCTATTTGTCCACTGCTCGATGTGGTTTAACTTCCAACAATTAGAAGTTATAGTATCCAGGTCAACTTTTCATTGAGAAGTAGTTACTATCATTAGTGCTCGTCATATTTTTGCACCGTGCAAGCAGTTAGCTGGGGTGATTCCATGGGGAGGATGCTGCTGTGAAACGAGGCAAAAAACGTGGGCCCCACGAGAATGTCTGCATTCATCTGTACTCGGCCGCAACCATATGTAGATGCCCGCTTTTTGATTTTTTTTTCCAACTAGTGCTTTCAATCCATAAATTTGTGTACGGCACAATACTAGAGTTCATAAAATGCTTGGCCCTTCAAGCCGATATTCCGAACTGTTGTTCTTTTTCATGAGTGCTGTGTCGTTGAGCTGTAGCTCGTGTGGAGCACCGCCACAACTGTCAACCCCTTTAGTGAATTCGGCAGCGGTTCATC
>JAZQPT010000076.1:0-4631 GCA_045628725.1 Saccharimonadales bacterium (SeqCode) | reverse complement strand
TTCTACTTCGGCTGGACTATATTTATCTTGCATGATGTTCTGCGGACGGAATGTGGGAGGGTGGAGCAGAACATTATACTGGTTCATCTTGCACTGCGGCGAAGCGGGGCGAGGTGGAGAAATGTCCCTCGATGAAGGCTCCCTGGTGCCCTGGGACCGACATGGCGCCGCCTCGAGCGGCTGCTACTTTTGGGAAGCAAGCACGAACCTGCCCCAGCAGCCCTGACCCGCCGCCATTTTAGTGTCCCTTTTGGGGTGTCCATGAAAAGCGGACTACCTCAGGACTACCTCAATCTGAGCCTGCTTCGCACTAGAAAGTCGAGGAGGACGAAGCGCCTGCTGAGGCAATAGGAAGCGGGCGCAACATTTCACCTCCGCGATGACGTGGTTGTTCAGGCCATAGCCCTCGCGCTGCATGCCCCACTTCGAGGGGTACTGATCCGCCGTTCGGTGCCGTCACATGGAAGCTGAAGACGAAATCTGGCTCCTAAGGCAGCGGTCGTGTCGGAATGTCAGACCTGACACCCGTCCGACATTGCAGACGTAGCTGGTCGCGGCCGTTGCATAGACCGGCTTCGAGCAGGTGTGCCGCTGAGCTATCGGGTCGCTGTAAGGCAGCGGTCTTGTCGAGATATCAGACCGAACCCCGCCTGGGAGTGGCAACGCTTGCCCGTTCCTTCAATAATTGAACTTATCGCTGAGGCCCTATCCGAATGTCAGACCTGACACCTCTGATGATATCTGAACCAGCGCCTGCTCGCCCCCCCGGGCCTGCTTCTCTCGGGCGGTAACTGAGAGGTCAGGGCGAAATCTCACCCCTGACTTCTATTTCACGTTAAAAAAACCAATCTTTTTAAAATCGATTCCTCGTAACTTCAACGCCGTGACCCTGTCTACAAATTTCTGCATCACAAAGAGCGTAGCTCTATTGGAATCATCAATCACAAACATTTCCGATTCGGACAGCTCCATGTCGTTTATTACCAAATTTCGAACGGCAAATATCTTTCCATCAAGCCCGCGATAAAATATAGATTCATCTGCGTCAAATCCATTCGTAACGTTAAGACAGTTAACTAGCCACCAAGACTCACCTTCCACCGCAATTGGCAGAAATTCAAACAGCGCAGATTCCTTATTAAATAATTTATCTTTGAGATTTTCGCGAAAAATCAAAGCTCCACCAACCACGATTAATATATCAGGCCTTTGAGCCCCCCCTTTCATCTTTTCCATGAAAATAATAATTCGGCTTTTTCCAATTGGCGCCAATGATACGCATATTAAATTGGATCAAGCCCGCTTCTAAAGAAATATCTTCAGATGCGACTGGAGCAAATACATTAGAGACCTGAATGCTATAAATATATGATGTTACCACGGAAAGATTCCCGCATTTATTTCAGTTCGAATAATTGCAAGCCTATAAGCAACATCAACATAACTTTGAGCACCGCTCAATTGCGAATTCACAGCAGAATAATAAACTGATGTGTGTATTCAATCATGATACATTGAGTGCATCACTATTCCATTGGCTGCATCGTTTACACTCATTCCCGCATTTTGCAAAATAGCTCTGGACGAAACCTCAAACGGTTTCATACTGTCCTGAGCAACGATGTGATGAACCGACCAGTATTTCGGCCGGACGTAGTTTCCAACTGTTATCAATGATTTTTTCAACGCACCGGTGCCACTATGATAGATCGCACCCGCTTGAGCACCAATTAATGCTCCTCCTGCGACTCCAGCTAAAGCTATCCCTGGGTTAGCAACAGCACACGCTCCAAATGTCTATAGATCGCATCCAAGAGCAGCTACCCCGACAACGACCGCCCCACCCCCATGCCAATGCTGACCGGTACACTCCTGCCCGATTCAGGCGACAGGACCGATGTTTCGCCGCAACCATAAGATTCACAATAAATATTCCCCTTCACCTGTGCTTGGCGTCCGTCGGGATCATAATATTTGTAGGGATTATTCCCTGCATATGTGTACCTATTGAAGCTAGCACCTTTACTTGCATCGGCCACAACTGGATCAACACTCAAAAACCTTCCCGCCACCGGATCATAATACCGCTGCTGCATGTACGTCAGCCCGGTATCGGCATCGTTCAGGTGTCCCGTGAACCCAATGGTCGGCGCCGCCCCGCTGGCGGTGTACCCGTAGGGCTCGTAGCGCGTGCGGCTGATGAGGTTGCCGGTCGCATTGGAGCGCGAGCCATAGCTCTGGCGCGGCAGCCCACTGCGAGCGTATTGACACTCTGTGCGGTGCAGTCACTGGGAAGCTGAAGACCACAAAATCTGGTTGCTAAAGCAGAGGTCATGTCCGAATGTCAGACCTGACACCCTTGCTGCTTGAGCAGCTGACAGCAGGCCGCCAAGTCGCCCCGGGGCACCGGAGGGAGTGGCCTTTCGTTTAAGAAGAGATGACGGCGATCAGCGCAAATGCCTCGGTCGTTTGATATGCAGTACACAAGCGCTTAATACATAGAGCCAGCTCATGCATGATAGTCTGCACCGCCCAAAAGCCGACCTTTCTTAAACAGATAATTCGGCCAAGCTCTAGATTTTTTCTAGGCCTCTTCGAGATTTTTCAACCTCGTCAATTAAACGATTCTCAAAAATACGAAATGCAGAACCATCGCTTGACCCAACATTTATTTTTCGTTCATTCTCAATAAACGAAATAACCTCATTATATTTACCTAAACAGTACAATGCGGCAGGAATAGTTCGTTCATAATCCATTGAAATTCGACCGGCGCCATCGCCTCTCTTAATTTCAATCGCCTCTAGATATAATGACTCCAGATTTGAATATTTATTAATGAAATCACGACCAGCACCTTGAACACTTTTTTTCATATCAACTACAGCAATCTCATAGTCCACATCAGAACTAAATACCCAAGTTTTATACTTGTCATCATTAACCAAGTAGCACAAGGGCGTGCTAACGGTGGGCGTCATCTCGAGTTTTTTCAATAAATTTTGAGGGAAAATAAGCTTATTAATCCTTGAATGAACAACACCAACAATTGGATACAATTCAAGCTTATCTAAAGTACGCTTAACTCTATTCAAACCTACCCACCCAAAGATGCCGACAGAAATCTCGCAAAAAAATACACCGTCAGAAACTCTTTGAAAGCCAATATCCTTGAATGCGCTACAAATACTAGAATAACATTGTGCGGGGAAATTGTATTTTTTCATTGTAGCTTTTATTCGTATAAGTCAATCAATCAGAATTCGATGAGCCAATCCCATGCCTTCTCCAATAATCCTGCATTTTCTGCACAATTCTATTTGGATCTGCGCCGCCATAGGCTTTAACCGACCATGAACCAATTTTATTGCTCGGCACCCCGCCCATTGGCAATCCCGGCTTCAAACCAGCCTCTATAGCTCGTTGACCGGCGACAGTAAATTTTCCCATGCCAAACTCATGAACACCGTTCATTTGAGCTACGCTCAAACGAGCTGTTGGCCCGAACTTGACTTCATCAAAATGCACCATGCCGAGTGGATCTCTCCAGACAATGTCAGCTTGGAACCGAACTCCACTTTCGGTGACAATCGTAACATTTCTCGCCATAACGGTGGCGCCCTTAATCGAATTAATCTCATCAAGACGTAAGTTTACACCTGTTGCGCCTTTTGCATTGGAGGCTACACCATTATTCTCTGGATTGTGTCGTTGATTCTTAAGCTGGGAATTCGAAATGTTACCGCCAACATTAGTACAGTTCATCGAACCCATACTCGCGCAGGCCTCAGCACTAAAGCGGCCATCTGGATCGATGTAACGATATGGACTATTCTCGGCGTATTGATAGCGATTGAAGCTCACGCCGGTATTGGCGTCAGTGGTAATCGGATCAATACTCAAAAACCTACCCGCCACCGGATCATAATACCGCTGCTGCATGTACGTCAGCCCCGTATCTGCATCGTTCACGTGCCCCGTGAAGCCGATGCTCGGCGTCGCGCCGCTGGCAACGACCCCGTAGGGCTCGTAGCGCGTGCGGCTCACAAGGTTGCCGACCGCATCGGTACGCGCCACCGGGCTGCCCAGGCCGTCCGTGTGGAGGAAGGTGACGTTGCCCAGGTTTTCGGTCACGGTGACTGGACTGCTCGCCGTTGCACCGAACCATTCGACCTCTTCCTGCAGCATGCGCACTTGCAGGTCGTAACTGCCCACAGGCGGGGCAGTTACCTGAATGTTAAAGGTGTACTGCTGGCCAGGTGCCACTGCACTAGCTAGTTCAGCCCTGCCCCAGCCCCACATACCATTGTGGCCGCTGGCAATGCCCAGGCGGTACATGGCTCCCGACGTCCAGGTCGTGTTGCCGGTGTTTTGCATGGTGACAGCAACGTTATAGGACTTGCCCGTCACCATGCGCTCCGGCACGGTGATACCCACGACTTGGGCGTTGTTCACCAAAGGTGGCGGCGCGACGACGTTGACCGTTACCGGCGCGGTACCTGGTCCAAAGGAGCCGTAGCCTTCGCGCTGCATGCCCCATTGGAAGACGCAGGCACCTGGCGTACTTGGCGCGGTGACTTGAAAGGTGAACGTGACGCCGTTGTCGGGGGCAATGGACTCGAACGGCAACG
>JAZQPT010000075.1:0-2209 GCA_045628725.1 Saccharimonadales bacterium (SeqCode) | reverse complement strand
CGGCGAAAAATTCTCCTCTATTATAATAATAAAATAAGTACTCTACCGTGTTTTATCGCCAAGCGCCCACCCTCGCCTAACGCCCACTTTATTCGTATTGCCACCAAACTTCTAAAGTCGATAACTTCATCAATATGAACTCCCTTGAAGCCGCGCTTGAATCATTGAAATTGCTGAGTACAGGAGAAAAAGTGAGTTACTCGCAGATAGCAAAAGAGTTTGGTTGTAATCGGAGTTTGCTGTCGCGGAGCCACAGAGGGATACAGGGCACCCGTGCGCAGAAGAATGAAAATGAACGACTGCTCACCAATCTTCAAGAGAAGGAGTTAATAAAATATGTAGATAAGCTCACTGCAAGAGGAATACCCCTTACAAGAGCGATGATACGGAATTTTGTTGGAAAGATAGCACAAAGAGAGCCTGTATTTGCGCCGATGGATCAGCTCTCTCACCAGCTTTGATCTACCAAGCGAATAATGACAAAATACAGGACTTCTGGCTTCAAGACTTTGACCCTTCCCTTCACAAAACTTTCTTTACTTCCTCACCAAGTAGTTGGACAGATAATGAGCTTGGGCTTGCCTGGTTGCGTCAGGTATTCGATCGAGAGACTGCCGAGAAAATACGGCATCAATATCGACTATTAGTACTCGATGGCCATGGGTCACACGTCACAATGGAATTTATCGAATATTGCGATCAGAATAAGATACTACTGGCCATTTATCTACCTCATTCTATGCATACTTTACAGTCACTCGACGTCTGTATGTTCGACCCTCTCTTATTGAACTACACAAATGAATTGGCCAGATTTATGGACAATTGCCAAGGTCTATCATCTATTTCAAAGAGAGACTTCTTCCGCCTGTTCTACGAAGCCTAGGACTTGTCATTCAAACCCAAGGCTATACTCAAATCGTTTGAAGCTACTGGTATAGCACCATTTAATCCACAGGTTATACTCAAGCGTTTTGAATTCCAACAGAGGATTGTCCATCTTCAAGCGACAGCACAACCTCAGTACTTAGTGCTTCAGACTGGCGCACATTTGAGAGGCTTTTACGCCAAGTTGTGAAGGATATATATCAAAAGTATGGCAAAGTCCTCAGGCAAACAGTCCACACCATGGCTGTCCAAAATGCTCTTCTCCAGCATGAGAATCTTGGTTTGATAGAGGCCCTAATCAATGAGAAGAAGCGTCAGCAACGTGGGAAGCCTCTGCTACTTGAAGCTCCATACGAATACCATGGTGATGCAGTTTTTTGGTCACTATCCAAAGTCAAGGACGCTCGCCACCGCCAGGATGAAAAAGAAGCCACTGGGCAAGCTGAGAACAATGAAAAAGATGAGAAGAAGCGACTACAAGCAGAGGCCAAAGCTGAGAAGGCACGGGTTATGGAAGAGAGAGCTCAAATGAGGCAGGTGATGAAGGAAATCAAGCTTCAAGAGCAAAGGACAAAAGACAGCGCAAAGGAAGAAGCAAGGCTTGCCCGTGAGGCTGCTGCTCAACATAAAAAAGACCTACAATCTGCCAAAAATGGTAAAGCTTCAGATTCAATCCAGCGTAGAGCTTCCTTGGCTATGGTGGTTGGTAGCGACAATGATATAGACCAGGGCATTGATGAATCACGTGATGATATCAGTACACCAACGGCAGCACGCAGCCGGAGGAAAAAGCCTACAAAGCTGCCTAAACGCTTTATAGTCTGGTCTACCTCAATACTTCAAAAAATTATATGTATAGCTATAATATTGACCTCAATAATACCAATTTAGTGATGAGGAGATTGTTTTGATTTCTGGGCGTTAGGCGAGGGTGGGCGCTTGGCGATAAAACACGGTATATATCTCCCACAGTTCGTATCAGAGACTTCCTCTCCTATCTAGAATTCATCCTTTTTATCGACGTCAACTGATTCCTATACCTTTGACTAGTCCTTTACAGTATATTACATCGAGGTGTCGCGAGGCTGAGAAGCACAGATCTACATACCCATGGTCAGCATCGGAGTTTGAAGTCGACATGTCGTAAGCCATATTCCGTATTCCGGATTCAATATATCAGTGGATTCCAGTGGACCGGAGTCGGATGCTCAAGCCTGCCGACTGGCTTTTCGAAAAAGTGGTAATATTAGAAGTTACATATTAGTAAATACTGGGGTATCATATCAAGTCGGATCGTAGCCATGTCGTTCTGTGAGCCAAG
>JAZQPT010000074.1:0-1596 GCA_045628725.1 Saccharimonadales bacterium (SeqCode) | reverse complement strand
ACTCAGGAACACTCGAGCAACAAGATGCTAACCACATACTAGGCGGATTACGACGAGATAGGCCCGTCGATTGTGCGCAGATTCGCACTCTTGGGTGGCCCAGGAGGCTCATAGAGGCGGAGGTAGAGCATGGATATTGTACAGAGCGAGGAGTGATTGGAGTGAAATCAAAAGCTATAGGGTTTATAGTTTACGAAGCGTCATTTACACACAAGCCAATCTTGATGATGTTCTTGATGTGACTTGTGATAACGATCTCCAGAGTTCCGGGACTGCTCAAGATGAAGGACTGAAGTCCAGCGTTAATTGAGAGCGCTTTGAATTTGAGGGGCGGATTAAAGGACCACCCACTCCCTTGCGCGGATCCTACAAGCGCGCTTGGTGCTCAAAACCCGAAGTTGACATTTTCGTTCTTTCCATTTACCACAAAATATAAAAACTCGGTAATGCTAACTTTGTACCTGATGCCTGTACCTGAGCCCAAAAATAGCTCCTACCAAACATCTCACCATTCTTGTACCTGGAGCTAAATAGCTACATGTCCGTCCGGCTCCGTTTTCCGAACTGAAATTTTCCCGGCTCCGGACAAATGTATTGAAATATTTCGTTGTTACTTATGTCAATGATACAACCAGATGCTCGGTGTTAGGCGGCTTCCTACCCGAGTCGGGTTTGAAAGGATTCCAGGTAGGGTAGGGTGTTTCTCAAAAATATACGGGTAGGTACTCGAGCACCCAGGTAAGAGGCGGGTATATTGCCAAGCAGCCATGACACACTAAACAAGGGTTAAATCCAAATGCGGTGACATAAGCGAATCTGTCAACTTGATTTGGCCCCCGCTTGCCCGTCTGAGACGAACTTAGGAGGCCAAAAAGGGCAAACTATACCCGGGTCCTACGTGAGTTGAGGGTAGATATACCCAAATACAGGGATAGTTGGCTACCCGGCGCTCAACACTGCAGATGCTGGCGATGGCGGTACACCAGGAACGAAGTCCGCTGTCAGTCGCAGGGAGATCGGGAAATGCATTCACGAGGGTGCGATTTAAGGACATGAAGTTTATTTGACGAGGAAAGAACCAAGTTTCGCAAAAGTATGCGGAGGAAATTGTTCAGCGTCAATGATCTGTTTTCAATTTAATGCACTCAAAATATATCGCATTTTAAAAGGTGGATTCCTATATTTTCAGCCAATTACAAATTTTATATGAAATGCGATAAAATGCGATAGGACTCGGTGTTGTACTTGAAGTTGCGCAAAATTGTGTGCCTGACATGTCAGGACAAAAGCTGCCGCCCTTATCGCACTAGCGCAGATTGAGTCGCTAGCGCGATAAGCAATTTGTATATCTTCTTCGCTCGTCCGCGTCCCTCTTTTCTCTTCATGTCGATTTTACTTCGTGAGTCTACCCCCCCTAACAACAACATCAAGCCTATCCAGGTTGAAGTTTGTGCCTCTATGCGATCAGCAACTAACAGCTGCACAGATGGAATCATTTTCTTTAGTAAACATCCCCATACTGTGTTTCTCACACGAGCCACAGATTCCAACCTGGTAGATGACTTATCTCCTCGGTGCCCTAGAGTGATACCTTAT
>JAZQPT010000073.1:0-4663 GCA_045628725.1 Saccharimonadales bacterium (SeqCode) | reverse complement strand
GAGCCAAGCATAAGCACTATGATGTAAGTCATGGTGTTTTTGTTTCTATTAAAAACTTGTATAATACAATTTGCCTGGTTGTCCGTAAAATCATAGTCAGGCAAATAGCTGGACGCTGAGTCAAACTATTTGCCCGGCTATGGGAACCTATTTGCTTGCATATAAGGTTGGGCAACGGTATCCAAGTTGAAATTGTCGTGAACAATACTTCGCTTAATTACAGTTATGACTTGCTCTATTGTGAAAAGCCAAGCATAAACACTATGATTTAAGTCATGCAACACGGACTGACCTGACAAGTAAGTCAGAGGCGTGTGACTGCATCTTTGTCAATGATTTAGTTGAGGTAAACGACTTTTATATGTCAGATATTATTGCTTCCGACCATTGTGGATTGGTGCTGGATTTTAAAATTAGGAGAGCATAGATTTTTCGCTGCCAGGAGTATAATATGAGAAAAGATCAGGAGCATAATGTTTCTTTCGGACTTATAACAGATTGTCAGTATGTGAACCACGAGGACGAAACGTACACAATACCAGCAAATGTACCTATGACGTATAACTGTACATATCGCGATTCACCAAGAAAACTGCAGGATGCGATAAGGTTTTTTAATACACGCAAGTTAGATTTTATCGTCCACCTAGGTGATTTTATAGACAGGGACGTTAGAGATATCAAGATACTAAATAATGTTACTGACCAATCGATAGCACCGCTTTGGCATGTTCTTGGAAATCACGAGTATAAAGACAAGACGCACGCTATTGAGCATGTCGTGGACCTATATCAAATGCCTGCACGATATTACACAAAAGAAGTCGGTAACTATAAATTCATAATAATTGACAGTAGCGAAGAAGGAGTGATCGCACATCAAGAAGATACTCCTGCATGGGACCAGGGCGTTAAATTAATTCAGGCGATGCAGGATGAAGGACTACCCAATGCGCACCCATGGAATGGCGGTATAGGCAATAAGCAGCTACGATGGGTCGAGAGCCAAATCCAAGATGCGGAGAGCAAGGGGCAATATACCATATTATTCTCGCACCATCCGATATTTCCGCCCGGCCCACTAAACATGTTAAATGATATTCAGTTTCTATCAATGATTAACAAATATAAAAGTGTAAAAGGATTTTTTAACGGACACAACCACTTGGGGAATTATTACTGCTAGGATATGCCGACTGGCTAGGTTGCGATGTTCGTGAATCTGTTCGTGATGAACGAGACAAAAGAATTGTGATAGTGCATGAGTGTCTATCTATTGTTGCGGCCAAGCTGGCAGGTGAATGAAAAAGTTAATTCTATTTGATATTGACGGTCTTTAGTCTCTTTATATCAAGGGTATAGTGAAGCATTTTCCGTAATCCTTCTGTGCGGATGATAGTAAACTTAAACTAACTGATATATCTGTATTTACGTCTATAAAATACTCAAACATAACCATTCTTGCTATAATAAGTATATGAAGGTAGAACGAGTCATCATCGACGTGAGGGAGCCAGCCGAGTATGAGAGCGGCCATTTCGAGGGCGCAATCAATATTCCTCCTGTCGTCCTGATGTCTGAGCCATCCGCACTGAATGAGGTTGACCGTGATATTGAGGTGATTGTCTATTGTCGCACCGGCAGCCGATCAAACGCGGCGATCCATATACTCAGACAGATGGGCTTTACGAACCTAGTGAACGGCATTAATACTGATCACATATCAAAGATGCTGCTGCGTTAGGCAAACTAATCTTCTGCGCCTAGCACAGGCCAAATCGTGGCTAGATATATCCCAAAATGTCCGATAACTAGTAGTGCGAGCCCAACCGTGACATATTCAAGTGACGGAAAGAAATAAATACATATAAGTCCGTATAGTGGCAGGATGGTGGCGTGAAAAACATAGACCTGACGAGTGGCGCGCGCGGTGAACATGCGCATGCCTTCGTCTTCTTCTTTGAGTTCCGGGGGCAAAAAGCCCCAGTAGCGAATACGGTGTTGTGGATGCGAGCGATTGTAGCGCACAATCTGCACCCCGTAGGCCGTGCTGATGGATAGTAACGCCGCGGCCGCAGTCAAGATGTACAGACGATTGCTATCAAGGGCACTACCGCTGAGGTTATGCGACTGCACGATTAAAAAGGTGGCATAAAAAAAGACCACATATATTAGGAGCTGCCAAAAAGGCGAGCGGGCATTGAATAGTTTTGTTAGCATTGTTCCTCCTTTTTGAGCCAAAAGAGCTCGTGAACGGGTGTGTTTAGTGCCTCGGCGAGCTTGAGGGCAAGTCCTACGGATGGGGTGAACTCACCCTTTTCAATAAAAGCGATGGTCTGGCGTGTGACATTAACCTTGTTACCAAGTTCTGTCTGCGTAAGGTTATGTTCGGCACGCCTGAGGCGAACATTATTAAGTACCATAGGCATATAATAGCAAAGCCTGTCAAAATGTAAAGTATACTTTACATAATGTTATGTATACTGTACATTTAATAACGACAATAATGAGCATAAAGGAGCAGCAATGGAAGCGCTACATCAGGGAATTCAAAATATTCAAGAATACAGTCCTTTGGCGGGCATACAGGGAGTACTGCAGCCGTTAATTACTAATCTTCATGAATTTACCGCTGGTATACCACTGGTTTTACAGCTCATTGCGACTGCTGTTTGGAGTACTATTCCGTTTATCGAAGCTGATGCCGGAGTGATGATTGCGATTCTCGCGGGCGTACCGATTATTCCGGCTACGATCGCCGCCATCGTAGGTAATGTATTAGCGGTCATGGCGGTGATAGCTGCGACTGACCGCATTCGAAGATGGCTTAAAAACCATAGTTCAAAGCAGAAACAGGAAAAGCGGCAAACAAAAGTTCGCAGAGCTGTTCAAAAATATGGCGTGCCCGGAGCGTCGCTATTAGGTCCTTTGCTGATCGGTACGCACCTTAACGCGCTTTTCATGGCTGCGGCAGGGGTAGATCGTCGGTATTTGTTCATTTGGCAGGTCATCGCAATTGTCGTCTGGGCAGTTATCTTTGCACTGTTAACGCAGTATCTTGTCGATGCACTGCAAGGGGTGCCTGTCCAGCTTTAGACTCATTTGAGATAGGAGCCGACTGGCGTCACTCGTTTATGTCCTAGGTTTTGGCAGTAGCCAGGTAAATGCCAGTCCGAGGACAATAATGGCAGCGGCGATACCAGTTGTGATCTTACTTGCTTCGATCATGCCCTGCTGCGCAGCGTCACCGACGACACGCGTTGTTTCATCAGACTGGAAGGACGGAATAACGGCGCCGGCAGAATCAGTGACGGCATCGATACTTTGTTGCTGAGCTGTCTCTGGGATGGCCGAATTGGTCGGGATATTTGCAGCAGTCGCGGTACCAAGCGTTCCAATCAGTACGGTACCAAGGATAGCCACACCCAGGGCAGAGCCCAGTTGGCGAAAGGTGCTTTGTAGGCCCGAGGCTTGCCCGGATTCGGCGACGGGGATATCCGCTAGAATGACGTTAGTCAGCTGTGCGGTAGCCAGCCCAACACCAGTACCGTAGAGGAAGAGCCACCCTGCGACCGCCCAACCGCTTATTGAATCGGACAAGGTCAGGGCAAGTGCCGCAATTGCGACGGCTTCGAGCGCTAGACCAATACGCACTACTGCCCGGCCACCTAGCTTGCGGTTGAGCTGCGGGGTCATGCCCGAAATAAAGAACGTTCCTGCGGCAAGCGCGACAATGATCCAGCCAGTGCCTAATGCAGTGTACCCTAGGGCATTTTGTAGCAGTAGTGGCAGGGTAAAGAGTAGACCAAATTCACCTAACGCGACGATGAGCGCTGCCAGTGACCCATAGCGGAATGATTTGACGCCTAGTAGTCGCAGGTCGACGAGGACTGGCTTTTGCTGACGAACACGGCGTAACTGGTAGCGAACAAAAATGGCCATCAGCAGTATCCCAAATCCAAAGACGAATGGTATCGGCGAGAGGTCGCCTGATTCCTGGCGCCACCATCCGTACTGCTGACCTTCGATTAATGCATACACAATGGCTCCTAGCCCAAGTGTCGACAGGCCGACAGCTGGGTAGTCCAGTCCGCGCGGCGTCGTGTCGTCGCGGGTGTTTGGGACGTATTTTACAATCAAGTAAAGCACGAATAGGCCGACCGGTATGTTGAGCCAGAATGCCCAGTGCCAACTAAAATCAGTCGTGAGCCAGCTGCCGAGAAGCGGTCCAATAGCCGCCATACCGCCAATCGTCGAGCCCCATACGGCAAAGGCAATGGCTCGTTCCTTGCCTTTATAAATAGCATTGAGTGTTGATAAAGTGGCCGGTAATATCATAGCGGCACCGACGCCCTGTAATAAGCGAGCAGCAATCAACTGAGTACCATCGGTGACCAGGCCGGCAGCCGCCGACGCGACCACGAACAGCGCCATACCATAGGCAAACAGCGTGCGCCGACCGTGCAGATCGCCGAGGCGTCCGAATGTGATCAGGAGGGCCGCAAACATGAGCGCATACACGGCATTGATCCACTCTGCTTCGCTGGCAGTTAATTGAAGGTCGTTAATAATCACGGGTAGTGCGACATTGACGATTGTCGCGTCCATGATAATAAGGGAGACACCAAGGGCTACTGCAACAAGCGGTAGCCAGTGGGTCAGA
>JAZQPT010000072.1:0-1833 GCA_045628725.1 Saccharimonadales bacterium (SeqCode) | reverse complement strand
ATCTATGCCGACGAAGGTGGCTTCTACACCGCCATTGTATATTCCAAGTCCCTCAAGCGCAATGTGAGGCTGGTGGTGTTCCAACCCAAGGATGGGAAACACATCCTCTATTTCTCCACCGATACAGATATGGGTGCGAAGGATGTCGTGGAATACTACCGCACGCGTTTCCAGATCGAGTTCTGCTATCGCGACGGAAAGCAGTTTGCCGGGCTCTGCGACTGTCAGGCAAGGGACTTTGCCAAGCTGGATTTCGCCTTCAATGCCTCTCTGGCTGCCGTCAATGTGGCAAAGGCAGTCATCAAGGAGCACTATCCCACTTTCTCTATGGCAAACCTTAAGTCGCTGTTATACAATGCATATATCATGAACCGATTTTTTGTCATATCGGGTTTCCGTCCGAACAAGTCAATAAATGCCAAAATTGTCAAAGAACTCTTTAATATCGCGGCTCCTGCCGCCTAATTGTTAACTTTTTTCTACCGAACCATTGAAGAATATTCCCTAACAATATTATTTCACAACTTGGGTGCTCTTTATAATCTCGACACTCCCTGCGAGTGTGTATTGATAATTCTTCAAATCAGCAAATCGATGTCCTCGCCAGAGCATAAAGTCTCAAATTGTACTTTGATATTTCTCATAATGCTGTGCCAAGAAGTCCTTTTCTGGCAGAAATCTGTTCGGCGTAATGATTTTCTTACCATTGACTCTGCGGAAGAAGTCTATCTCCCTTTCATTTGAGGATTCGTCATCGAGCAACTTATCGGAAACAAAGATAATATAATCGGGCGACACCGACATCAGCATCCTGTCGTATGCCCGGTGCATGAGCGCATTCATACAAAGTCCGTTGCTGGGGTTCGTGCGGTTTGCTTCGTCGTCAACCCACGAAACGATGTGTGCCGCCTCAAGCAATGCCGCATCACTCATTCCTGTAATGCAACATTGCATCGAATATGAAGAAAGCACGGCATTGCGGAAAAACGTTTGATTGATGCGTTGCCGAACAACCCTCTCGCGGTCTAATCCTTGCGGTATGTCTCTGCTGTCAATTTCCGCAACATCTTCAATATTGCATTCTGAAATGTTGGCAAGAATGGCGCGAGCGTCAAATGCCAACTTGTCCCAATGTCCATAATACTCGTTCCAAATGCTCTCGTCAAGGCGGCTCGTGCCGTCAAGTCCGACAATGCCCAAGCGTTTCAACTCTGGGTCGAAAGCCCCAAAGTTTCCAATCTTCATCTTTACAGAATTTGTGCTTCTACCAAGTTTTGCAGCCAAATCCTTAATCTCTTTGTTGGAATTATTCGCCTTGTTGAATGGGATACGACAATACATGTCAAGAACCACTATCTCATGTTCACGAGTCCAATTCATGTCTCCAATTGTTTATTTGATTTCCACCTTTTTCATCAAGCCTTCCATCGTCCAGCCACACAACGACATCAAAATGTTGTCAACAATCTCGGGATTTTCTGCATAAGCCCTCAACAGATGAACAGCTTTCTTTTCAAAAGCCTCCTCATCGGAGTTCATTTCGCTGTAGATTGCATCAATCAGCATAATTTGCAAGTCCACGTTCTTGGAAAACTTCTCGACTAAATCACTGACAGCCGAATTTGTACTACAATTCTTATTCATAATATTCTTCAATCTTTCGGACTTTGGGTGTAAGATTTTTTCGGCTTCTTTGGCGAATGTTTTCTCAAATTTTGTGCCTTCGTTTTGCAGAAAATGCGTCACGATGGCGGCATACTCGCCAAATCCAATTATATTTGTAGTATGTTTCATTCTTTCGGGGCGGGTTATTTTACGTTACGTTCCAACGCT
>JAZQPT010000071.1:0-6487 GCA_045628725.1 Saccharimonadales bacterium (SeqCode) | reverse complement strand
GAACTATTTAAAGCTGTACAACTACCATATTCCGCAACGGGCCATCGACAGCAAGACACCGATCCTCGCGCTCAAGGAATGGCAGAAGAAGCGCCCGGAACTATTCGTTAAACGGGTTTATGACCAGGCGGGACTTGACAGCTAGAAAACGCCGCTTGCTGTCTATACCGAGCACATGGCTCGACTACAATTGCAAGCCGATTTGATCCACTGACCCGGTGTTGCACTTGGTTCTTGAGACCGCCCTCGACATCGCTGAGCGTTAACTCTTCTGTGGTTTCGTTCATAGCGATTGACTGGCCTGCTAAAGCAATGCATCGGCGTACTGAACATGAAGCGGCGGCGCGCGGTAATTTGTCACTGTCCTGTATAGCCGTATAATGGCGCTCTTCACAAAAAATTTCAAAGAACGTGGTCGCTCTCCCAAAAGTGGAAATATAGCTGCCGCCAATCGAAGTTTTTTCGTTCCAAAAGCCTCTTCGAATGCCCATAATCGGTGCCGGTCGATGATGGATATAAATTCTGGATGATATATTTTGGGACAGTTATGATGAGCAAGCGCGTACTCCAGTATAGCTATCTCGCCGAGACGTTGACGCAGAACATTTTTCGACTCGTTCCCGTGGTGACGGCGAATAAGCGTTAGTGGCTCGTTACATAGCGCCACATTGCCTTTATTCAACACCCGCAACGTGAACTCCCAGTCTTCCGAAGGGACGCCGTTGAATGCAGGATCGAACCCACCGATGTCGTTGTAAAACGAGGTTCTTAATGTGACGCCACTGACTAGCAAAGGTTGAAATGTCCCGGTCTTGAGGTACAGATCGGGAATCTGCGTCCAGAAATTGCCATGCCTTTGAGCGTTTGCAAAGAAACCTTCTGGCGCCCGCGAAAAAGTATCGCCCTGGATAATATCGTCATAAAAAACTTGATGATTGGTATAGATAGCATCACATTTCTGGTGATTCTCCAACCAGTGACTGATGGTTTCCACATGCGTAGGCTGCAACAAATCGTCCGAGTCGCAGAGCATCACAAATCGCGTCCTAGCTTCTCGCACCCCTATGTTTCTTGCTTCCTGCACACCGACTTTTGACGACGCGATTACCGTAATACGGTCACCAAAACACTTTAGCCTTGCCAATGTATCGTCCGTCGACGCATCGTCTACGACAATAATTTGTGCAAACGCATGTGTCTGGTTCAATGCACTTTCAATGGTATTACCGATAAGATCGGCCCGATTGTAACTTGGAATAACTAAGCAAATATCCATAACGCTCTTCAAATAGTACCATGTTGCAACAAATTAGAAAATTCTGGGACGTGCGAGATGTAACGAGAAAAGCACGAGTTATTGCTATCATAGCAAACTTAGTGCGCGAAACAGGTAACGATAATAGAATGAGAGAGGGATCTTCCGACCTCAGCTCCGGTCTCGAAGCCTGCCTCTAGCCCTGCGAAAGGCATTCAAAAAAGTGACGCTATACCAAGAAGTATAGTTTAAATGCAATATATTGCATTATTAACGACGTGGCTTCCCGGTTGCAGAGCTAGACACCATTTAAAGTTAGCGACATACACCAACGGCGGAAGCGTTTATCAGGGACATTGAAATGGCGGAAGAAGTGAACGCAGGAAACGTGGAGTCCACAAAACGTAGGGTGCTAATAAGTATCTTGAACTGGAATGCGTCAAACGCGACTTTGCGTTGTATTGACTCCTTGGTATCGCAAGACAAGGGCGAGTTGGCGGTGCAACTGTCGGTGATCGACAACGGTTCGCGCGCGGAGGAATGGCGACTCCTGCAGGACGGGGTGGGCATTCCGGAAATTTCCATTAACCGGTTGGAAACCAACCTTGGCTTTGCAGGGGGCCACAATTTATCAATGCAGACGGCGATCGACGCTAACTTCGATTTCGTATGGCTGGTGAACAACGATGCGACAGTCTACCCCGACGCCTTGGAAAAAATGATTGACCTGATGGATCTGGATCCGCGATGTGGCGCAGTTGCTCCCATCAGTATTGCTGAGCATGATTCGCGCCACATCGATTTTGTCGGCGCCAGACATGATTGGAAAAACATGCACTCGATCCGCTTGGCATCCCAAAGCGAGACGACATTGTCTGAAAACACTCGGCCGGATGACATGTGGGTCTCAGGAACAGCGGTGCTGTTCAGAGTGGATGCATTGAAGCAAATCGGCATTCTGGACGAAAAGCTGTTTGCTTATTTCGAGGACAATGATATTAGTGCCAGGCTGGCAGCTGCAGGTTGGAAAAACCGCATGGCATTTGATGCGAAAATCGTCCATGCCTGTCATGACGGCAAAGATACAAACAGACCGCCCTATTTTTTCTACTTGATGCAACGAAACTGTTTTAGATTTTGGAGGAAAAACACTCCGAAGAAATTTCGCCATTTGTTAAATCTGCGTTTGCTCGACAGGTCGCTATATGAAGTGAACAAGCTCTATTACCAAGGATTCAAGGAGTTGGGTGATGCCGCGCTGCTGGGAACATCCGACGGGTTCTGGGGCAAAACTGGTGCGCCACATTTGGGCCGTCGACCTGCTGGGACTATCATTTTATTGAAGTGGCTATTTAATATTCAGCACAGCCGCGCACTGAAACGATTGAAAACCCAAAATATTTAAACTGCTGCGACAGGAGTCTGTCACATCCCGGCCTGCCGGGGCCGCTTCTTCGGCATTCGATCAACGGCGGGCTGCCTCGTTCAGGATCGAGAGAGCCAGCTTCTGAAATTCGGCGTCGATTCATTACTGCAAAATAAAGTCTGCCATGTCTCTAAAAAAGCTGCTATTCCCGCCACTCAATCGGGCGCCCGATATTGAGGTCTTGTCCAAATTTCCGGTACAAACTCGGATACCGCACATCGTCCATCAAACTTTTTATAGTACGCAGCTCCCACCGGCTCTACAGGAAAACGTCGAGCGCCTGAGGGCAATGAACCCTAGTTGGGAATATCGTTTCTACGATGATGCAGAAATAGAAAAGTTTATAACGGAAAACTATCCCGCAGTAGTTCTTGCCTATTTCAAGCGGATTGACCCACGATATGGCGCGGCACGGGCCGATCTTTTCCGCTATTTGCTGATGTACAAGGTAGGTGGGTTGTATCTCGATATCAAGAGCACTGCTACTAGGCCGTTGGATGAGGTTTTGCAGCCGCAAGATTGTTTCCTGCTGTCCGAATGGAACAATGAAATCGAGGCATATGATAGCTGGGGAAAGCATTACGAATTGAACGAATTTGGCGGGCGCGAATTCCAGCAGTGGTTTATCGCATGCGCCCCGGGCCACCCGTTCCTGCGATCCGTGATCGAAAACGTACTGAGAAACATTGAAACTTATATACCAGGCTTGCATGGAACCGGAAAGCCGGGAGTATTGCGTGTTACGGGACCAATCGCCTATTCTCTTGCAATTCATCGGATTCTCTCACGGTATCCGCATCGAATCGTGAACAGCCGCAGCGACCTTGGTTTTGAGTACAGCGTTCTTGCAGTCAATTCCCACAAGACACAATTCAAATCACACTATTCGTTCCAGACCCAATCACTAGTTCAGCTGAATTTCCTTAAACGTCAGCTTACGCATTTGTACGGCTTCGCCCAACGTGTCCATAACCTGATAATGCGTGTGCGGCGCGCGAAAGTCAATTCGGATTAGAGCTTCTGACCAAAACACCAACTACGCGTGCGCAGGTATGCAGTACCCATCCCGGCGGCCGTTGGCTAGCTTGGTAGCTGCATGTGGGCTGTTTCCAAAGCTCTTGTGGCTATGGGTCAAGTCCGGCCTGTCAAAAAGGACGAGCTGCGGATTCCGTTCTGGGACGACTTTCGACTTTAACAAATGGCAATTCATTTTAGCAACGTAACACTGAGAAAATTTTTTCGGTACCTTGGTTCTCACAGATTTTGACCTCGTTGGAACCGCTTTTCGGGCCTTAAACGAAAACTTTCAGATAGTTGAGCGCCCAACTTTATCAACGGAAGCTCAAAATATTTGTAAGACAACAAAGAAAAAATAAGAACGCCTGTTAATCCGAATAGGGCAAAGAAAGGCGACGCGCTATGATAGTTTCCGGTGGCCAATTGCTGCCATAAGTAGAGCGAAAAAGAAATCTTCCCTAAATGACAGAGCCATTTGTTTAAAAAAATTCTCCCAACTACTGGGATCACAACCGGCGTACCTAAAACCATAATGCAAATTGCAATCGGCATGATTGCGATTGATAATACTGGTCGGAATGAATCCGACACGGGCAATATGCATCCCATGCTAAACGTCAATAATGCAATGATTCCCCAAATAAGCGGATGTACTCGTTTCATGAATGGTCCAGTCAAAGGCCAATAGGCAGCGAAAACACAACCAGTGAGCATGAAATTGAACGTATAAAAATATTTACTTAAATCAGGTCGAGATGAAGCTAGGGTAATTGAGGCGGCGATTAGCAGGAAAGCGGCTCCAACTGCGAAACGTTTTCTGGCAATTTGCACATTCAGCCCAACACCAACGACGAAAATTGGAAAGAAGAGATAGAACTGCTCTTCAAACGCAAGGCTCCATGTATGTCCGAGTGACCAACCGCAGTCGCCAACCTCTTTTATATTACACATGAAGAAAACCGACTGCATAACTTGATCGGAAGATACCTTGACCAAGCCAGTCGTCGCGAACAGAGCAGCACCAAGAATATAAAGACAAAGTGGCGGTATTATTCGAAAGAACCTGCGCGTGTAAAAACCCTTGATATTAATCGTCTGCGCTTGGGCCAGCTCTTTCAATATGCCGCGGGTAATGACAAATCCACTAATGCAAAAAAATATTTGCACGCCAAAGCTGCCAGCGTACCGAAGCCGCCAAACAAGCCCCGGAAAATTTTCTCGGTACCAAGGATGACTAAACTCGACAATATGGCTTGCAATGACAAGCGCTATCGCTACGAAGCGCCAAGTATCGATATATTGTATTCGATCGTTATTCTGCATACATCCTCGATGAGGCGAGTTTCATAGTACGTAGAAATGTAGGGCAATCAAGGTTAGTAAACATTAACTGCCCTGACCTCGACTCAACAAAAAGTCATGCCGGGATTTACCTGCCGGGCCAAGCTCGGAACCATTGCGCAAATTTCGTCAATCCATCCGCCAGCGGTGTCGCCGGCGCATACCCGACCCAGCCCTGCAACTTGCGCGTTTCGGCATGGGTCGCCGGCACGTCGCCTGCCTGCATCGGCTGGAAATCGAGCTTGGCCTCCAGTCCGAGCGCCTGCTCGAGGGTACGGATGAAATCGAGCACCATTACTGGCTGATTATTGCCAATATTAAAGACCGAATGCGGCGCACCTGCCGCGTCCAGGCTTGGCTTGAACAGCAAGCGCACCACACCCTCGACGATATCGTCGATATAGGTAAAATCGCGACGCAACAGGCCCTCGGCGAAGACGGGAATCGTCTTGCCTTCAAGCATATTCTTGGAGAAGCTGAAATAGGCCATGTCCGGCCGGCCCCAGGGTCCGTAGACCGTGAAGAAACGCAAGCCGGTTGCGGGCAAGCGGTACAGGTGGCTGTACGAATGCGCCATCAGCTCGTTCGACTTCTTGGTGGCCGCGTACAGCGACACCGGCGCGTCGGTCTGGTCATCTTCGCTGAACGGCGTCTTGGCATTGTTGCCGTAGACGCTGCTGCTGCTGGCGTAGAGCAGGTGCGCGATCTTGTGCTGGCGGCAGGCTTCGAGGATATTCCCGAAGCCGACCAGGTTGGACTGGATATAGGCCGCCGGATTTTGCAGCGAATAGCGCACCCCGGCTTGCGCTGCCAGATGCACCACCAGCGAGGGGCGCACCCGGTCGAACAGGGCCGCCACCTGGGCAGCATCTGCCAGCTCGACCGTTTCGCAGGCGACGCCGGCAGGCGCGAGGATCGCCGCAAGGCGGTCCTGTTTCAGCTGCGGATCGTAGTAGTCATTAAAATTGTCGCAACCGACGACCTGATGTCCCATCGAAGCGAGGCGTGCCGCTACATAACTTCCGACAAAACCTGCGGCCCCCGTCACCAGGATGGTTTGCTTGCCTGTCACTGCGCAACTCCCCTGCTCATGCGCCCAATGCCTTCGTACGACAAGCCGGCGCTGGCAACCGCTTCCGGATCGTAGATATTGCGGCCGTCGAACACGACGCGGCTGCGCAGTTTTTCCGACAGGCGCGCCCAATCAGGCGCACGGAATTCCTTCCACTCGGTCACCAGCACCAGCGCATCCGCGTCTTCGGTTGCCTCATCGGCGGACGCGGCAATCTTGATCATCTCGGTGCATTTGGCTTCGCCGTGTTCGAGCGACAGAACGCGCATCGCCTCGGTGCTCGCGACAGGGTCGTAGGCGACGACCTCGCAGCCGGCCGCAAGCAGGGAGCGGATCAAAATCAGGCTCGGCGCTTCGCGCATGTCATCGGTATTCG
>JAZQPT010000070.1:0-1943 GCA_045628725.1 Saccharimonadales bacterium (SeqCode) | reverse complement strand
CAAGACCTTGGGCACACCGACGCCTGAGACATGGCCTGAGGCGTTGGAGTTTCCAACGAAGCCTTTTGGGTGGTATAATGAGTTTCCGGCGAGAGAATGGGATGGAGAGGGGGGCATAT
Organism: Saccharimonadales bacterium (SeqCode); assembly: GCA_045628725.1. GTDB lineage: Bacteria > Patescibacteriota > Saccharimonadia > Saccharimonadales > Saccharimonadaceae > JACQGD01. Next base: position 1,824 of record JAZQPT010000070.1, on the reverse strand, counting down.
TGCCAGCTAGAACTGACGAAGGTTGGAATGTAGAGTGGGGTGTTTGGCAGGGCTTGGTTAGGGGATGTGTTAGGTATGAATCCGGCAAACGATATACGGCACAGGAGGTTGGGGAGTGGTTGCATAAGATTAGGGTGAAGGAGGAGGGGGAGAGGATCAGTTTTAGTTCTTGATGGAGGGATGAGCGATACGCCGATGCTTTGCGGGCACGGCAGAGTGTGCAGAGGGGAAAATAGACAAACTGTGTAGGCTGTGGCTGAGATAAAGGACAGAAGTTTGAGATACTAGTAAGACTTGTCTTATGCTTGACATGGGGTAGGCATGAATCACGGTGATTAACTCTAAATCAATTTATTCGGCCGTTCCGATCGACTAGGATAGTTCCGAGTATTTCGATTTGGAATAACGCATTAAATTCGTGCCTGAATTCCATTCCAAAGTCCAAATAAAATTCCAATTCATAATCTAGTCTAGCCTCATAATCTAAGTAATTCAGCCAGCTCAAGTTTATGCCTTAATTAGGCCTAGTTTGTGAAGAAATGGACTCTTTACCCACATAGAAACTGTACTAGGCCTGGTTGGACTAGCTTAAAACAAGAAATCAATTCAAATCGAGAAGGGTGGTTCATCCCCGTTATTCGTATACATTGGTGTTGCTCTCGATTGGAGTTTATTTTCCGGTTGGATCATTTCGAAATCAAGCGCAGCAGACTCCGACATTCGGATATCAAAAGCTCAATTTTCATCACTCATACTATGAGTGACTTTAAAACTATCATGTAGCCCTTCATGGATAATATTTGTGGCTCAGTGAGGAGAGAAACTCCATACACTTTGCACACCCTTTGCGGCAATCATAACAGAGGATCTAGATTACAAAAGACAACTGATACAGTATTCTAACTTTCGTATACATCCTAATGAATAGATCCATAAATTTGAATTGACATCACACAGATACATTGCTAATCTATAAAGAACTGGAAAAATATTGGACTTCTACCATTCATTGGCGAATGGGACTGCATTAATAGAGCTTGGAGGAAGGAAATATATTAGAGCCAAAAACTAAATCGTTTCCACAAATACAAGTAGTGATTTTTTGTAAGAATTACTTCAGTCTCTAAACGCTTATTAGAGTAATGTTTTATTATTAATTATGAGCCGAAATAAATGCGTCACGCTGTGAGGAAATCGAGCCGGCGGGTGCTTTACACTATCAATGTATCAAAGTCACATGACAGCAACCATCAAGGTGTCTTGAGCTAGGCTCAATCAGCTTAGCCTGTACTCTAGAAGGCTCACACTAGATCAGAAGCGTAGCAGTTTGCGGGGCAGAAAGCAACCCGCTATCCTGATTTGGCCTAAACCCCACAAAGCCTTGTGCGCCAGCCTTGCGACACCTGCGATCTCAAAGGTCGCGAGCTTCTTTGGGAGCTTCATCTACAACACAAACTCAGATCCTCGACTCTCCCTGTACCACTCTTTCGACAACTTTCGCAAACGTTTACACTCTCTGCAATATACCCATTTCAAACTTTCAGACTACGAAATCCCGTAGTCGCAATGCACAACTTCGAATCTTTGCGCAAGCGACTTTACACGACTTTACACGACAACTCGAACGCGGTAATCTGAGTAGGGTCGCTTGCGCATATAGCTCAAGAAGGTCTTATTTGGATTTCACACATCCAATATCTACACCAAGAACAACAATCGAAGTGAGTCAGTCCTCGTCTTGGCCACAACCGTTGGTGGCATTTACTGACTCCGTGCTTGTTACTACTAGTCGGAGGCCAAGGGCTGTAAGGAAGACAAGGCATA
>JAZQPT010000069.1:0-2185 GCA_045628725.1 Saccharimonadales bacterium (SeqCode) | reverse complement strand
AATCACATTATCACCTGACTGCTCTTTTCACCAGGACCAATCACATAGCACAAAAATACGTGATGCAAAGCGTCCTAAAGGGTCACGCGCGTGGTAATTTTAAGTAAAAGAACCTAAAGCTTATAAACAATCATGTCACGAATTGTGTTTCTTTAGTGGCACGAGAGCGTTAGTCCTCCAACATAATACATTTGAATGATTCCTTCCCTTTCCCTGCCTTCGATTGAAAGAGTTGGTGGAAACGTTGATCTTATAAGTGATTAATATTTGGCTGCGGGCTCATAAGCTACCGCGATAACCGGGTAGGAAGCTTAGTAATACAATGGGATTGTTAGTCCCTTCTTTTGTTTCGTTACCTAGGAATAAAGGCCTTAAGGGCAAGCTACCTAGGTTGTGTCTGGGCAAGATGACTAAGCGACGTCGGTATGGACCAGAGGATGTTCGACACATACTGTAAGTCATGCCCTACCGTAAATCAACTGATGAAAATCTCTCAATCATGCTGCCCAACCGTGGAGGTCTCCAACTATCAATAACAGCAAAGTCGAAACCTGCCATGGAAAGATAAGACAACCAGCGTATAACCGTCGCCCTCAACAACCGCTTTTCTAGAGCAACCGACCTAAAACAGTCGTCCGCGAACAACGGTTGAGCCACCGTCGGCCAACCTTCAAACAACCGTCGGTAAGCTTTGCCGTGCACCCCTGTGATATCCATACACCAAGTTTGGAATCACTCTTTTATCCAATGGTACCTTTTCCAATTGATCCAATTGTATCATATCGCCGTCAGCAACCACACAATATCGTTGTTTCAGTGATGAAATGGTGGCGATTTCAGCGTCTGTGCTTTCCATGCTTTCAGGCTTCGGACTTGCCAAAGCCAACGCTATGAGCTCTGCGGTGGACTCCCACGAGGTCGATGTAGTTCCCGACAACACTGACGCGATAATAAAGACGAATGCGACCGCCACGTGGATAAATAGTATGATGATCGAAAATCTGGACGCAGTACTTGACTTAGTGTACGCATAACCCTCGGCGAATGCTTGCAAGTGAAGCCGATAGAATGTGGCCTGTTGCTCGATTGTGGTATTGTACGCATTACCTCCTGGCCCGAATACTTGAGGTGGCGTAGGCATGAACCCTCGCCACCAAGGTCCATTCCCGTTGGCAAAATTTATGACATCGCCTTGTTGGGTAGTGTATGGTGCCGTTCGTGCCATCCCGTTGACGACCATTACATTTAAGATTGTTTCGAGGTGTGATGCAGTGCCACTCCCACTTAGAGTGTCCCGATTCCAGAGATCACTAGAAATGGCCATCTCCTCAAGCACCGTGCTATTGGAAAGTGGCAATCCTGGGTTTAGATATTGTGCAAAGCTTGGCCTAATCGTCGCTCTCTTATAGTGATTGTCAAACATCCATGCGCCGTGTAATCCTGTATGTACAAGGCTAGTTCGTTTATTAAGACGTTGCCCGTCTAGAGTATTATTTGCCCAGCGAGCATCTATAATGCATCCCCATATTTGGACACGAAATTCGCTGAATGGGAGTGAAACAACGGCACCGAGTGATGCACTGTTGGAAAATTCCGCTGGAAGATCAAACCATAAAATATCGGGGTGCGTAGAATTTTGGATGTTTGAAGCTAACCAATCGGAAATGTACGGGTCGTTAATTGTCGCCGGAGGAAACGTGATGTCGCGTATATCGGGAAATGTAGGTACGCCGAGTTTGCCAGTATCGTACGTTGTTGCCTGGCATCTGGTAAATGACATCGGTGAAGGCGCTTGGATATTAAAAAACTCATTAGTCCGGTAATAGAATCTATTCTCGCCGTGGTCTGTGGAATGTCGCGCAGCAAGATCCCAAAACTGACTATTGATCGCCATCGCGTCTCCCACTGCAGCATGTGGCATCGATGCGGTCGAGAAATTTAACGTGTGGACATCATAAACCGGATGTCTGACACCGATATCCATATTCAACATCGCCTGGTTGCCCTTAATGTTGATGGCTATGGCTGATGGAATAAGGAGGCCTTGGAATAATTTGTTTCCGTGGCGTAGTTGTGATAGGTACTGATCGCTTATTGTTTGCCATTGAGCCGAAGGACATTTATCGCTGCTCCCCGAGACGGCACACATAGGCCCCAAGGTGTGAGAATCATCCAGAATGTCGGG
>JAZQPT010000068.1:0-11875 GCA_045628725.1 Saccharimonadales bacterium (SeqCode) | reverse complement strand
GTCACTATATGACTATCAGGCTACGACTGCTAACGGTGGCACGTGCTCGGCAACTGCGCAGCCGATCTGCGAGAAATATATCATTACCGTGAAAAAATCCGGCTGGGGCGGTTCTGCTGGTGATGTGAACGTAACGGTAGCACCGTAGGGCGAAACATGATGAGTATATTAAAAAAGACACCTAAAGTACCAGTAAAACAACACCGCGACAGTGAGCAAGGTTATTTGATTGTCGTTGCGGTAGTTGTTGCGACGATTTTGATTGGCTTATCTACGGCGCTGGCAAGTTTGGTATCAAGTAAATATGCCAAGACCGCAGAAAATAATACCGTGGTTAACGCGCTCTACGCTGCCGAGGCAGGTGTTACTGATACGGTGGCACAGCTGAATACGTACGGTGTTTTTTCGGGTTATCCCGATAGTTCGCGCAAGGTACTTTACTCAAGTGCAGAGCGCGGCCGGGCTGAGTACTCTACGACTGTCACCGACAATGGCAATAACACCATAACGGTGACTTCGACTGGGTATCTGCATAACCGCCATACCGCAGCTACGAATTCGCAAGAGTCTGCGAAGCGTACGGTTCGCGCCGTACTGCAGCGTAATGAAGTGCCCGCTCCGGGTAATATTCTTGCGGGCGCTGGCGGTTTGGGTGTAAAAGGTGCAGTCTATTCGTACTATGGCTGGTCTGGCTCGCCAGCGACACACGGTGTGATATTTTCGAGGGGTAAAATCAGTCTGAATAATTCTACTGCGGTTCTTGGGTCGGCGGAAAAGGCCATGGAAATAAAGGCAGGTAATGTCGGGTGCGGCAACGCAACTAACTGGCCCCAGCCGTGTGGTCCTGGTAGCCAGCCGATCACACTGAGCAATAATGCACGAATCTATGGAACGGTCTGTGCAAACGACCAGACGAATGCGAGTAACATTCTGCCGGGTTCGGTTGGCGAAGGTTTAATTGCTGGATGTACTGTTCCGGCATCTCAGCGCATGCAGTTCCACAAGCAAAGTTTTACCTCGAAAATGACGACAACATGGACAGGCTCGGCTGCATCATGTAACGTGGGCTTTGGCTCTTCTGTTACGCGCACAGTCGAAGCGAATACCAAGATAGTCGGTGACGTGACAATTGATGGTGGCACGGCGTACGGTGGTGACTGCAAGATATATGTAAAGGGCGACGTATACATAACGGGAAACCTGAGAATTGTTGGTAATTCAAAGGTATATGTGGCAGACGAAGCGGGTACCCGTAAGCCGCGTATTATCGTAAATGGAAAAGTCACAATTGATCTGAGTCAGCAAAATACGGGTATTTTTAAAAACTCACAGGGTACTCCAATGGGAATTATGGGATTTTGGGCGACCAATTATGCAAATTCGTCGAGTTGTTCCCGCAGCGATACGTGCACCACGCTGTCGTCAGCGGAAGCCTATAGTTCGGCATACCGGGATCTTTCTACTTCCGGGGGTGTATTTAGCGGCACCTGGCAATCTACCGCTAACGATGCTGTGGTCATCAAAAGTGCCGAGGGCGGTAGTCTGGCCGGACTAGTTGCGTATGCGTATTTTGGCGTACTGTTTTACGAGGCAGCAGCCGGTGTTACGGTAGCGGGGATCGGTGGAGAGGGTTTGGCGGTGTCGCTATGTGGAATGAATGCATTTAACTGCTACATCGACACCCAGCCGCGCGGATTGCTTGTTATGGACGACTTACCTTTTAGCGGTGTCCTGATGCTTGCGAGCTATAAGCTCCTCGACTACCAGCAGGTGTATTAACACGCATTCTGCTATACTGAGCTATAGATATGGCACGAACATATTTCTTTTATGACCTAGAAACAAGCGGGCTGAATGCGCGTGAGTCACGCATTATGCAGTTTGCGGGTATTCGCACTGATACGGATTTTAATCCGGTTGGTGAACCGTACAATATCCTTGTGGCGTTAAATGACGATACGTTACCGAGCCCAGAAGCGCTGATGGTGACGGGTATTTCTCCACAGCAGACGGTAGACGAGGGATATACAGAAGCCCAATTTTCAAAACTGCTTTGTAGCGAGGTCTTCACGGACGATACGATCGCGATTGGTTTTAATAACATTCGTTTTGATGATGAATTTATCCGTCACTTATTCTGGCGGAACTTTTACGATCCGTACGAATGGTGCTGGAAAAATGGCTGTGGCCGGTGGGATCTACTGGATGTTGTCCGCATGACGCGCGCTTTACGTCCAGAGGGTATTGTCTGGCCAGTGGATAGCGAAGGTCGGGCAACGAACCGGCTAGAGCTCCTGACAAAAGAAAACGGCATCGATCACCTGAAGGCACACGATGCATTGAGCGATGTTGAGGCACTTATCGCAGTTACCAAACTAATCAAAGAAAAGCAGCCACAACTATATGATCACCTCCTCAAGATTCGTGACAAGCGCGAAGTTCAAAAACTAGTCAGCCTTGATGATAAAAAGCCATTCGTCTATACGAGTGGGCGATACGACGCTGAATATCACAAGACGACAATTGCGTTTCCACTGACGGCGGGTCGCAATGGTAATGTTGTCGTGTATGATCTGCGGTATGACCCAACTGAATTTATTGGTTTGTCGCTCGATGATCTAAAGAAACGTTTATTTGCCAGCTGGGAAGAACGCCAAGCGGACGGGTTTAATAAAGTTCCTGTAAAAGAACTGCAGTTTAATCGTGCTCCGGCGGTCGCTCCGTTAGGGGTGTTAGAAAGAGCGGATGGTTGGAGTCGGCTGTCGCTAGATAAAGAGGTGATCGAGAAACATCGCAATATGTTGCTAAGTGCGCCGCATTTCGCAGAAAATATTCGTTCCGCAATCGAATCTCGTCCAGAGTTTGCCAAAAACAAAGATCCAGAAGCGCAGTTATATGATGGGTTTGTGTCTGCGCGCGACAAGATCCGAGTAGAATCTGTACGTAGTGCTAGTGAGCGCGAGCTGGCGGATTTTGCCCCTACATTTGACGATGAGCGATTAGCCCCGCTGCTACTGCACTATAAAGCACGTAACTTTCCACGAACACTGACGTCAGCTGAATCGGTAGAGTGGGAGAAGTGGCGTACGGAACATATATCGGCACAGTTGCCCGGCTTTATGAAATCGCTTCAAAAATTATCATCCAGTCAAAGTGATGAGACGAGCCAGTTCGTGCTGCAAGAAATGCAGCTATGGCTAGAGTCGATTGCCCCTGTGGATGTCAGCAATCAAGATTCGATGGACTAATCTAGATGCGGCTGTAGCGACGCTTTGGCATGCGTTCTTGTTTGGTTGTGTAGCGTTTGACAAGACGGCGCATTCTCCGAATCTGAGTAGTATCGAATGAAGTGATTCGAGTGATGCTTAGCCACCCAGCGGCAATAAGCCCTGCCATCATCATTGATGGGGAAATAACAATAGATGTTCCCGGCAGCGATCCCGTGAGAAGGAAGACGAGCAGCGAGTCGATGATTCCGGATTCGGCAAGAATGACAAGGCTAGTAGTAGCAGTAGCTGAAATGATAATAAACTTGCGCATGACTGCCTCCCTTTTTGATTTAAACTTACGTTGTAATATAGCTGTTTGGTCAAGGATATGCAATTATAAGCATTTTGTTTCGATGGGTAAAATTTACAGCGTGCAATGGGTGTTCAAATCGTTAAATAAAGCTTATGATGTAAATAGTTATGTCAGAGCAATATAATCATGCAGGCGCACTCGCCTTTGTCTATTACCCGCAAATACCGGGTAATGAAAAAAGAGCCACGGAAACACGTTCATTTGTGATAGAGAATTCTGATGCAGCAAGGCACTTGTTCCAGCAATATGTGAGATTACATCCTGATTATGAATTTGGTAGAGAAGGCGAAGGTCAACACGATTCCAAGGCATGGACGGTTGGTAAATACGACGTGACGAATGATGAGAAGTTCCAGCAAGATTATGCGCCGCAGATTGGCGCGCTTGAGGTGCACGAAGCGGTGCAAGTAGACTACAATACGGGCCAGTTGGCTGATTCTACTCAGGAATTTGCACGGATTAATCTGCAACGTGAAATCGAAAATTTAGTGGCGACTGCTCACTCTCAAGCACGCTAGATACTCGATAGTTACTGGCAAAGAACCTGATATTGATGGTATAATAGGGGTAGTTATGCCTGAGGTTATTCGCGTTACAGGTGCTCGCGAGCACAACCTAAAAGATATAAGCGTGGAAATTCCACGTGATAAATTAGTGGTCATTACTGGTCTGTCAGGGTCGGGTAAATCAAGCCTGGCGTTTGACACTATTTACGCCGAAGGCCAACGACGATATGTCGAAAGTCTGAGCAGTTATGCGCGGCAGTTTTTAGGAACGATGGACAAACCAGATGTCGATCAAATCGAAGGGTTAAGTCCTGCTATCTCGATTGACCAAAAATCCACCAGCCGCAATCCTCGATCTACAGTTGCAACGGTAACCGAAATTTATGATTATCTCCGTTTGCTGTTCGCGCGTATAGGTGTGCCACACTGTCCAATTGATGGACTCGAAGTACAGCGACGTACCCCGCAGGATATTATTGACGCCATCCTAAAAAATGATGATGGTAAGCGCTTGATGATTCTAGCGCCTATCGTTAAAGACAAAAAAGGTGAGTTTGCGCATATCCCTGAACAGTATCGACGACTAGGGTTTGCCCGTGCGCGTGTTGATGGGGTCGTATATGCGCTTGATGAATTCCCTGATTTGCAAAAAACTTACAAACATACCATCGAGATAGTCGTTGATCGTATTGCGATGAGTGCCGATATGTCTAGTCGCGTTACACAGTCTGTCGAACAGGCGTTAGATTTAGGTGGCGGCATTGTTGAGGTATTGAATGTCGAAGACGACACGGTTGATGTGTACTCTCAAAGATACGCCTGTATCAATCACCCAAATGAAGAAATCCCAGAACTAGAGCCGCGATTATTTAGCTTTAATGCCCCACAAGGTGCTTGTCCGGTATGTACGGGGTTGGGTAGCCGACTTGAGGTCGATCCTGAACTAGTGTTTAATCCGCACCTAACAATAGCGGAAGGCGCGGTTCGCCCGTACAATCGTGTGAATAGTGATGCCTGGTATATGAAGCGGCTACAAGAGGTCGCAAGTGCGCACGGATTTAGCCTGCAGGTTCCTGTCTCCGAATTATCACCAGAAGACCTTGAGAAGGTTCTCTATGGGACTGGCGCGCAAAAATATACTGTCCAGCTAGGAACAGGGCGTAGTTATGAATCTACCTACGAAGGGGTTATCCCAAACCTCGAGCGTCGGCACAAAGAAACCGATAGTGAATTTATGCGAAAAGACATCGAACGATTCATGCGTCAGCGTAAATGTTACACCTGTAAAGGCGCACGCCTAAAACCTGTCGTACTGGCTGTGACTGTTCACGGTATGAATATTATGGATATTTGTGGACTTGGCGTCGACGATGCGCTGGATATGTTCCGCGATAATTTTCAGTTAACTGAGCAAGAGCAGTATATTGCTAGTCAGATTATGAAAGAAATCGTCTCGCGTTTGAGCTTTATGAGTAACGTCGGGCTTAATTATTTAGAACTAGCTCGCGCTGCCAATACGCTTAGTGGTGGTGAAGCACAGCGAATTCGACTAGCGACCCAAATCGGGTCTGGCCTGCAGGGCGTATTGTATGTGCTTGATGAGCCATCTATTGGGCTGCATCAGCGTGACAACGATCGACTTATCGGAACACTTAAACGTCTCCGTGATCTAGGAAATACCGTTCTCGTGGTTGAGCACGACGAAGATACTATCCGTGAGGCAGATTATCTACTAGATATCGGGCCTGGCGCTGGCGTTGCGGGTGGTCAAGTTGTGGCTGCAGGTACGCCGGCAGAAGTAGCAGCAAACCCTGACAGTGTTACCGGTCGCTACCTTGCCGGGACAGAGAAAATCGACGTACCGAAAAAGCGTCGTACGGTCATGAAAGATCGCAAACTTATTATTCGCGGGGCAAGTGAAAACAATCTAAAGGGAATCGACGTGGCATTTCCTATCGGTGTTATCACTGTTGTTAGTGGTGTTAGTGGTTCGGGCAAATCGACGCTCGTTAACGATATCCTCGCCAAAGAACTTTCGGCACGCTTACACCGATCACAAGCAGTACCTGGTAAACATGAAAACATCGAAGGTATTGAGATGCTCGATAAAACAATCGTTATTGATCAATCTGCGATTGGCCGTACACCGCGATCAAATCCTGCAACATATACAGGTGTATTTACTCCAATTCGCGAATTATTTGCGAGCACGCCAGAAGCGAATATTCGTGGCTATAAAGCCGGAAGGTTTAGCTTTAACGTCAAAGGTGGTCGCTGCGAAAACTGTCAAGGTGACGGTGTAATCAAGATTGAAATGCACTTCCTGCCGGATGTATATGTGACGTGCGACGTCTGTAACGGCAAGCGATATAACCGTGAAGCTCTTGAGATTAAATATAAAGAAAAAACGATCAGTGATGTACTAGAGATGACGGTCGAGCAAGCAGCGATTTTCTTTGAGAACGTACCTTCGATCGAACGAAAGTTATCTACGCTTGTCGAAGTAGGACTGGGGTATATACGATTAGGTCAGCCAGCAACGACATTTAGCGGCGGAGAAGCGCAGCGTATTAAACTTGCCAGTGAACTGTCGCGTCGTAGTACCGGCAAAACAATGTATATTTTGGACGAACCAACCACAGGACTGCATAGCGCCGATGTTAAACGACTATTAGGGATACTACAAAAACTTGTCGAAGGTGGTAATAGTATGGTTATCATCGAACATAACTTGGACGTGATTAAGACTGCCGACTACGTCATCGATATGGGTCCAGAGGGCGGACTTGGTGGTGGTATGGTTGTCGCCGAAGGTACGCCAGAAGATATCTCTAAGGTTAAAGCGTCATTCACTGGTAAATACCTAACGTCGTTATTATAACGATGTGAACGGGCAATTTACCTTACAGTATATAAAGAACATCCGAACAGTCGGGGCTATACTGCCTAGTTCGCGGTTTCTCGCAAAAAAGATGATCGATCCAATTGATTTTTCTACCGCAAAGTTAATTGTCCAATTTGGTCCAGGTACCGGCAGCTTTACCAAAGAACTGCTTGTGCGCCGTCAAGAAAAGACGACGATAGTTTTGATCGAATTCAATGCCGTTTTTTGTGAAACGCTACGGCAAAAGTATGGGCACGAGAAAAATATCTATATACATAATGGAACTGCCGAAGACGTCGATGGCATACTGCGTTACTACGGATTGTCCCCGCAAGTCGACTATATTGTATCGGGGCTACCATTTGCGTCACTGCCAAGTAAGCAGTCGCAGGCGATATTAGATAGGGCGAGAGCGGTCCTGCGGCCAAACGGTGTATTTGTTACGTTTCAATATACTCTACTAAAAAAGGGGTTGTTTATAAATCACTTTGATACAGTAGCTATAATCCGCGAATGGAAAAATATTCCACCTGCGTATGTATTAGCGTGTACTGTATCTAAATAGTTTATTTATTGCGACGAAACAGTGTGTCGATTTGCTTTTTAGATAACGCAAGCAGTGAGTCTCGTTGCTTTTTGTCTCTCATGATATGAATGATTGGCGGTAGCAGCGATACAAGAAGGATAAGTGCGATAATCGGTAAAAGAACGTGATCAATATCAATCCCCATACGAGTAAACAGGGCGCCAAGATAATAGCCAGCATAGGTAATACCAACGGCCCATAAAAAACCACCGATAAGGTTATATATAAGGAACTTTTTATAATCCATCTTGCCAACACCCGCAACGACAGGCGCAAATGTTCGGACAAATGGAATAAAACGAGCGATAATAACTGTTTTGCCACCGTGCTTGTCGTAGAATTTTTGGGCTACTTCGATGTTTTCTTGTTTAAAGAACTTAGAGTCTGGGCGTGTAAATAATTTACGACCAACGCGCCGACCAAACGTATAGCCGACATTGTCGCCAATGACAGCAGCTAGGAATAGTAAGAATACGAATAGGTGAATGTTAATATTTAAAACACCGCTATACACCAAGAAACCAGAGGTGAATAAGAGGCTGTCGCCGGGTAAAAAGAACCCGATGAGCAGACCGGATTCGGCAAAAATAACCGCGATAACGGCAATCCAGCCAGCTGTTGATATAATTTCGATCAAATCGAGTCCTGGAATTGCGCTAAAAACTGATAGCGTAGGTAATAGAGAATCTAACATAGTATCTATTTTAGCACGCAATATCCGCCGTCACGCAATATCCGCCGTGCTGATATGAAGTGAAAATGTTATACTATATAGGACTACCAACGACCAATGACAGGAGAAGTAGAAATGAATGATATTACATTGAAACTAGACGAACGGACAGCTACAGGTAAAAAAGTTGCAAATCTACGACACGAAGGATTTGTTCCAAGTGTTGTGTATGGTGGCGACGCTGAACCTGTGAGCACACAGTCCTCAGTTGTAGAAACAACCAAGATTACACGTGCGGCTGGAAAGCACTCACCAGTAAACTTGACGCTAAATGGCAAGAAACTGCTTGCAATGATTAAGGACGTGGATATTGATCCAGTGCGACATCAACTACGACACGTGTCGTTCCATGCTATCAAGCAAAACGACATCATTACCGCAGAAGTGCCAATTCATTTGGTAGGTCAAGGCGAGAGCGAAGCCGAAAAAGCAGGACTTGTTGTATTGCAGGCTATCGAACACGTTATGATTAAAGCAAAGCCAGCTTCACTTCCAGAATCTCTTGAGCTTTCCATAGCTAGCCTTGAATCAGCAGAAGATAAGTTAACGCTTGGTGATATTACGTTGCCAAAGGGTGTTGAATATGCCGACCTTGAACAGGACCTTGAGCTTGTCGTCGCAAATGTCTACGAGCCAAGTGCGCTTCAGGCTGCGAACGATGCAGCTGGTGGCGATGCCGAAGACGAAGCTGACGTTGAATCTGTGAACGGTAGCGATACACCACAGAACACTCAAGCAGAAGAGACGAACCCTGGCGGAAAACTACAGGACGAGCCGAAGCAGTCAAATGTTGACGCCAATAAATAAGTAAAAACTTAATTCTTATTAAATTAAATAATGCCGTGTTTTCTACGGCATTATTTAATAATTCGATATATAAAATACTTTCTGTATAGTGTATATTGGCATTAGAAGAGGGTGTATTTACGGCTATCTAGAATGGCTAGGAGGAGCATTTTAGTGTCCAAAGAATCATGGGTTGGTGTGGGAGATAGCTTAGATAATTTCGACTCAACACGCCCGTGGCCCGACCAAAGGATTCAGGTGGACGGCAATGAAGTACTAGTCCCGGCTGCACAAAATTATACGTACGGAAATCGATCTATTCCCGCAGCCCGCCACCGTGATGAATTTGTGCGGACAGTACTAGGTGATGATCCAGTTGTGATATTGTCTGGCGATACTGGATCAGGCAAGACAACCCAAAGCGTGCAGATGCTACATGAGGCTGATCCCGAGAGGTTAATCATTCAGACGCAACCGCGTATTTTATTAGCGCGAAACGCCTGCTTTCGTGTGCGTCAAGAGATGGCCTACGCTAATGGTGAACCAAACTCAGCCGATCATATTACTGGCTATGCCACAGGTGATGATTCGGATCTTCATAAAGAAAATAAAATTATCGAAGCAACTCATGGTAAAGCGTCCCGCTGGATACTTAACAATCTTGAAGTTTTCAAAGGTTCAATAATGATGCCTGACGAATGGCATCTGCGCGAGACCAATGCGGACATTCTGACTGCACTGTGCGCGAAGCATGGTATAAAAATGGTATTATCGAGCGCTACTATGAACACGGAAAAGGTAGCTAATATGTTCCCCGATAAAGACGGCAAACCGGCGCCAATTATCGAAATTAAAAATCGGCAACATACTATTCATAATATTGAACCTGGTGAAAGTTTGATTGATGATATTGTTAAATACGCGCCTAATAATGATACGATGATATTTTTGACAGGACGCAAAAACATCGGTAGCGTAATGGGAAAAGCAATGCGCAAGATGTCAAACCTGAGCGCTACGAATGCCTTGCCGCTGCATGGTGAACAGACGAAAGAGCAGCAGCAGCAGGTATTTGATAAGAGTCGAGGCACGCGAACGATCTATAGTACAAATGTCGGAGAGATGGGTGTCACGCCCGACGTCCCAATCGTGATCAATCCTGGATTTGAACGAGCTATGATATTGATTGACGGGGTAAAGACATTAACGGAAAGACCTGCGTCGCAGGCAAAAAACAAACAAAGGGCTGGTCGCACTGGTCGTACAGAAGACGGAGCTGTTATCTTTGGGTCAAAGATGGATGACTATCCAAAGATTCCTTCGTTTGAAGCGTTGCGCGAATATGACGACCCAGATATTCTTACGATGCAGCTTGATGACTGTATTTTGCAAATAGCGTTGATTAATGAAACATTCGATTCGTTGCCGTTTCCAGACCGTCCTAGTCAGGCTGAAATTGAACGATCTCAAGCTCGTTTGCGCAGATATGGGGCATTTGATAATGATAATAATTTGACGGATATCGGCATCAAAATGAGTCACTGTTCGTTAGATGCAAGTTACGCCAGATCGTTTATTGAATCGGCAGAGTACGAAGCGGAATTCCCAAACATAAAGATTAAGATGGCGGCGCTTACTTCGGTGCAGCAGGCACAAGGAATTGTTTCGGTGAGCAGTGGTCAGGAAGGGTGGCGGACAGTCGTTCCAAATGATTCATCGTCGGATCCTATACATGCATTCAATGTTTTTGTATGGGCGAGTTCACCAAGTCGTAAACAAAGTGAATTAGTGCAAAAAGGTATTGTTCTACCTAAATTCGAACGTGCACTGAATCGATTTATGACAATATGCAAGGCTGAAGGTATGGATCCAGCAGCGCTTTGTGAAGCTACTGACCCGAAAGAAAAAGAGGCGATGATTGCGTGCTTGATTACGGGGGCTGATGAAGTTTTTGTCAGACTAGGCAGGGAAAGCTACATTGACATAAGGGGTGATAAGCGACATATGCAAAGTGGCAGTGCAGCCGGCAAAGGTGCGCTACTTATTGGTGCGCCGTGGAATTTACAGACGTATAGAGCAGAGACGCTCTATACAAATCGCTATATTACCTCGCCTACAGTAGTCACAAGAAAACAGCTAGAGGCCCATGCACCGCATCGATGTACTTATGCAGTGAGCGGATACGATATGGATAACTGGGGTTCAATTACTGCTAAACAGGGCTTATATTTTGATGGGCAATTTATTGACAATAGGGAACGCATTAACACGGTGCCGTCGGTCGAACTACGCGACTATATGATAGAATCACTTTTTGAAAAATCAATGACACGTAAAAAAGATTTACCGCAAAATATTGCTGCATTTTGCAAACAGGTAAACGAAGTTCGATACCAAGAGCACAAGGTTGATTTTAATCTCGCTATCGAGAAAAAAGTATACGAATTGGCCGAAACATTAAAAACACAAATTCCCGAAACGATCACTACGCTGCAAGATTTGAATGAATATATTGATCCGACTATTGTCGCGGATATTATAGACGATAATGAATATCAAGAGATACAGCGTTACTCGCCCGATGTTATAACGATAGCCGCAAATGCAGGTGAGCGCATGGCTATACCTGTAGAGTATTACAATAATCAAGTAAGACTTCTTTTTGCTCAAGATCAGCTTGATTATATTCCATATTCATTCCCTGAATTTGAAGGACGTGATGTAAAGATAAAAATCGGAGGTCGTTCACGATTATGGACGCCCGAGCAAGCGTTTGACCGGGCACTGCATCCGAACAG
>JAZQPT010000067.1:0-22746 GCA_045628725.1 Saccharimonadales bacterium (SeqCode) | reverse complement strand
GGTATATTAAAAAATAATGAACATGGCGAAACAGAATTGTATATAAATAAGTAGTATAAGTACTCATGTTTTATATATAGATTTAACGTCGCACAATATATCTTTTACGACATTAGATATAGAATATAGAGATGACTATGTGTATCCATCTACATATAGTCACTTATTGTCATTGATAGTCGCTAACGGGGTGGGACCCCGTCTACAAAGTGTGCCATTCGCGATAACATACACATCTGCACAGCTGTAACAAACATACTATACATACAACGACTCATGCGCGTCTTATCCGGTAGCCAGACTCAGCCTCAATACTCAGCGAGTCCATCTGTTGTTTGACTTATTGTGAAATATTTGACATTATATAGTTTTCCACAACTTTATATGTTTTTTTGTCATATTTGCTTTTCTCTCTTTTTGTTACCTACTACCCTCTTTTTAGGCTTTTCTCCCCTATTTGCTTTTTTACTATTCTGATATTGTAGTATATGTTTTCTACTACCTGTACATACACCAAATTATATTAGAACAAAATTAGAACACTATCGAAGTGAGTAGAGCAGTCGAATATTTTATTTCGTTCTGTAGTATGCCTTACCCGATACGCGGACGTCAACATACAGTGGATCTATCTTTTGCAGCTGAACAGACGCAACCGCTCGCTGCATGTCCTCTATCTGCTCCCCTACTGATCGATCAAGTGATAGTTTAATTGGGTAGTCATACCCTTTTATCTTTAGCTCAATTTGCCGTGTTGTGTTTTCAGGAATGATAGCCTGTTCTACTTCAAGGTTACGTTCGGCGGCAAGCGAGACTGAACGTCCAACAAAATTAAGGAACCGACTACTTGCAATAGCAGTACCCGTTGCCTGTTCAACGCCGCTTTGATCGATAATCTTTACAGTAGGGGCGTCGAAATAATTCACCTGAAAAGGAACACCTTTTGCATCAACAAAGTATTGTGACGAGCCAATCATCCAGCTTACTAATGGTTTACGAATGTTTACAGAAAATTCACTTGCTCCGAATCCGCTAAACCCACCTGTATCTATCGATGAAACCTCCGGTAGGCGTGTCTGCACGAAATCATTCAAACGCGATGCATCTAGAACAAAGCGTAGTCGTTCGATAGGGTGTCGGACGAGATATTCATTAATGATTTTTTGATACCGTTCTTTTTGTAGTGCGATTGAACCGTCATCGGTGACGACAGTAGGCCTCGCAGTGAACTGAAACAGCAATGCGCCTAGTAATAGACACACCACGAACGTGACGCCCAAAACCCCGCCAATCTTGCGTCGCTGCTTGGTCAGATCGTGTGCATGAATACGAGGCGACTTTAAGTCTGCCTTTTTTTCGTTCGCACTGCTCACCTGCGAAGATAGACTACCTGTTAACGTCCTGTTTCGACGATAGCTCGTATTACTATCACTAGCCGCCGCAGTGCGGTCCGCTGATTCTCGCCGATCAGTAACCGCCTGCGTCTTTCGGCGACGTGGTGCGACATCAATTTTAGAACGAGAAAATATACGCATAGTACTTATGATTGTATCAGACTATGAGCGTTTTTTAGCCGACTTTATAATCAACTGCGCCATATCTTTTGCAGCGTCTGGCCGAGCAAAGGTATGGATATTTTTTGCAAGTGCCCGCTGAGTCTTATCGTCTGATATAACCGTCTTGATAGCATCTACTAATACCGAACTATCCTCACTGCCAAATTGCCGATCATCAACAACAATAACCGCACCTTTATCACTATAAACCTTGGCGTTCTTTGTCTGGTGTCCACCTGTTAGTCGTGCATTCGGAACAAGTATTGTCGGTTTTGCTAGCGCCGCAAGTTCTAATAATGTCGTCGCTCCCGCCCGTGATACCACAACGTCAGCAGCCGCCAATAATTCCGCCATACCATTCGATACGAATGCATGTAACTGAAATCGAGCATCATTCTGTGGAGTCAAAGCACGCAGCTCATCGTACTGATCGGCACCCGATACAAGAATCACCGAAGTGTATTTTAATATTTCATGCAGATGTAATGCGATCTCGTCGTTTAATAATTTTGCACCGAGTCCACCGCCGGTCACGACAGTTAACGGATAATCTGGATCGATATCAATTGATTTCTTTAGATCGTAACGCTCTGCCGCTGAATAGGGATGGAACGCCTCCCCTATCGGAATCCCTACATAGGTCGATTTACTAGCAGGATATTTGTAATATTCCAAAGGCGCACCTGTTGCGATGGCGTCTGCATGACGAGCAAGCAAGCGATTCGTTAATCCTGGATGCGCATCACTGTCATGAATCACTAAGGGAATACGAAGCAGTCGTGCCGCCCACCCTACCGGCAAGCAGACGTAGCCGCCTTTTGTGAACACAACGTCGGGTCGCCATACGAATAGCTTTATAACGCTCTGTACGGTTCCTAGCACCACCAACATAAAATCTAAGATGTTCGGAAAGATAACGGAAGGTATCGTTAAATGCTGCAGTGCAGTCAGGTGTTGATAGCGGCGTAATTTACCGGCAAAAATAGTGTCGATTTTTACATCCTCACTATAAGCACCGACGATCCGCTTTGCCTGCGGTGCAAACTTCCGGTCGCACCAAAATCTAATTTCACTAGAGGGATGTGTCGCGTGGATTTCACGTAGAACGGCGACGACCGGTGTCACGTGTCCGCCCGACCCCCCGCCGACTGCTAGTATTTTTAGTTTCTTCATATCTATTACCTTCAAGTTTACTACCAAATGCCGTATAACGCGACAGTTGAAATGCCAAGCCTAGTGCTCCGGCAATAAATATCATACTTGTCCCGCCAAAACTAAGCAGCGGCAACGTAATCCCCGTGAGCGGGAATATACCTATCATCGCTGCTACATTCAGGATAACATGCGCCCCTAGCCACCCAAACACGCCAGCAACAATCAGCTTCAGACGCATATCCACTAGATGATCTGCAACTTTGAGCAGACGTAAAAGTAATGCAGTAAACAGGGCCAAAATAGCAAGTAGTCCAATAAATCCAAATGTCTCACCGAGGATCGCAAAGACCGAGTCGTTAATAGCCTCGGGTAAATAACCCGTCGCCTGTACACTATTACCTATCCCTACCCCAAACCAGTTACCCGTACCAATTGCCAGTTTTGCGTGCTCAATATGATAATTACTTGCGGTGTCGATCTGACCACTGTCGCCACTAAAGAACGTCGTCACGCGATCAATCCTATGCGGTGCTATCGCAATAAATAACACTCCTACCGCTAGCGCCATAGCAAGTAGCAATGCACCAGTGCGTTTACTTACCCCTGCCAAAAGCAGCATTGACGCTAATATAGCGACAAGGACAATACCCGTGCCCATATCCTTTTGGAATCCAATCACAAACACCGTCGCAACTGCCATCAGTATGCCTAATGGAACTAATGTCTTTTCCCTGTCGTTTATCAGCCCCTGCTTTGCTCTCATACCTAAAAATCCTGCACAGAACAACAGAACGCCAAACTTCAAAAATTCGGCTGGCTGGATACTCCCTAATGGCCCGAGACTAAACCAACGACACGCGCCCAGGCTACATTGTGCGATAGCCTCAACATGAAATACATTTCCAAAAATAAACAGAATCATACAGGCAATAAATCCACCGGCAAGTATCTTACCTGCGTGTTGTTGCAATAATTTGAACGGTATAAGTGCCATCATACAAAATGCAGTCAATGCGAGTACGATACTAGCCGTCTGCTTAATAAAGAAATACGTTCCCGTATAATAATCAGTTCCGTACGAGTTATTTAACACGTTTGCGCGCTGGGGGCCGATTGCATACATAACAATCATCCCTATCAGCATCAACAGGCCCATATACAGCACTATCTGGTAATCTGGCGCATGACGGCGCACAAAAGAGTTTGCCTCGCCTGCCGTACGTCGCACCCGTTCAGCGTGACGGTTCACGACTAGACGTGCCCGCCGGCGAGTGCCATGAGGACGCCTATAAATGCAGCTACTGACGAAATAACCCAGAATCGCATCGTCACTTTCGTCTCAGGCCAGCCTTTTGCCTCTAGGTGATGATGAATCGGTGCTGATACAAATACTTTACGCTTGAATACTCTTTTACTAAAGATTTGTATAGCGCTTGACCCAGCTTCGACGACGAATAGAATGCCGATGACAGGAATGAGGAAAAAGGTATTCGTCATCATCGCTACAACACCAAGACTTGTTCCGAATGCAAAGCTCCCTACGTCGCCCATAAAGAATCGTGCTGGGTAAATATTAAACCACAGATACGCAAGCAAAGCGCCAATCACAGTGAAGCAGAATCCGGCTAACATAAATTGCCCCTGCAGCAACGCGATCAGCCCAAATGCACCAAAGCTTGCAGCCAATAGACCACCTGCTAAACCATCTAAGCCATCGCTAATATTCACCGCATTACCGGTCGCAACAACAGCAAATGCAAATACCGGAATAATAGCCCAGCCAAGTGCAATGTCACCAAGGAATGGTATATGCAGCGCATTCACGCCAATATTCTGGAAGAACCACCATCCAAGTGCTAGTCCAAGCGCGGTAATCATCATAAATTTGACGCTCGAGCGCATACCAGCAACACCCTTGCCTTGTCCGCGAATATTTATAATGTCATCAAGCAGTCCAACGATTCCACCACCAACGAGCGCCGCCAGTGGCAACCATGTCTCAGCACGATCAAGGTTGAGAGATAGCGTCACGATAACAATCGCCAATACACCAATAATACCCGCCATCGTTGGTATGTTTCGCTCGAATTTTGCTTTATGTAGGTTTACAAATACTAAAAGCTTTTCACCTGTCGTGCTTGTCTCGCGCTGCTTCTTCCAGAATTTATAACGATACGCAAGGTTGGTGTAAACAGGCGTCAACGCCATCGCCACAATAAACGACACCAGACTCAGCAGAAAAATCGTGGTCAGTTCTATGGTCAGTTGCGACAGTGTAAATACGTTCATGTTTGTTTATCCTTTTGGTTGTAGTTTTAAATAATCGATCATCCAATTTGAAATATCGGTAAATATCGGCATCGCATGCTTACCACCTTCTAGGTTCATGTCTTTTCCTGATACTTGCACCATTATGACATATCGAGGGGTATCATCGCCACCATATCCTAAATATGTTCCGATTGTTTGGTCGGCACTATAGCGACCATTTACAAACGTTTCGGATGTTCCGGTCTTGCCACCGATTTCATAACCAGGCTTGTCTTTGCCTGCGTAGAATGTAGACCTAGCCGTGTGCACCATATCACGTACTTTTACAGAGGTTTTCGGGCTAATGACGCCGGTACGCTGCGCAACCGGGGTCGCCTCTTTGAACGTATTATCTTTCATCACTCCTGCCAGTACCGTCGGACTATAGTAAGTCCCGCCATTTATAATCGATCCAAATCCAGCCGCAACTTGCGCCATCGTTACATCCATACCCTGTCCAAATGACATATTTGAATACGATACTGCCGCACCGTTGTTACTACTTGGTAGTACGATATTGCCCTTCGCTTCGCCGGCAAGCTCGATGCCGGTCTTTGTTCCCAGTCCAAACCTATCATGAAAATACTCATACATAGTATTTCTTGCTTGCAGATTAATCGTCGCCCCGTCACCTAATCGTTGAGCGACCGTGACCATACCCGTATTTAACGAATAATTAAGCGCTTTTTGCATTGTAATCCGGCCAGTCTGACCTTTAGTGGCATTGCGTATTTCTTTGCCGCCAACAACAATCAGATCGGTATTAACATAGGTAGAATCAGGCTCAATAACCCCTTTATCTATGCCTGTTGCAACGGTAAATGTTTTAATGACAGATCCTGCTTCGTACGGAGCCGATACTGTCGCGTTATTAAATGCCGCTCCGTTGGTTACTTTTGTAAACTCGGCAGGATTATATGTCGGCAGATTAGCCATTGCCATCACCTTACCCGTTTGCGGGTCCATAACGATGACACTCCCCTGCTCTGCCTTTGCCGACTTTAATCCATCGGCAAGGGCTTTTTCGGCATATGACTGAACGTTACGATCAATCGTCAGGACGATATTTTCACCATTCTTAGCAGGTGTATTGATATTATTATTACCAATTGTCAGCGGAACATTACTCACATCCGTCACCGACTGAAGCATCCCGTCCTCACCCTTTAAGCGAGCGTCTAGCTCGCCTTCTACGCCGTATTGTCCTTTGCCTTCGCCGTTAACAAACCCTAGTGTCTGCGCAGCCAGACCACCCTCGGGATATACTCGCTGTGATACCGCCTGGAACCCTATTCCAGCCAATTTTTTCTTTTTCAATAGCTCAGCCTGCTGTTTGCTAAGTTTTGTCGCTAGCACCTCATAGCGAGAGCCTTTTCGGTCGAGCATATCGCGCGCACCCGGTCGCATTGTCCCGCCAGCGACACTCTTTACTTCGTCGATAACTTTTTGCTTATCAGTAACGACTTGCGGATCAGCGAACAGCGTATACACTGTTTGATTCATCACCATTCGTATCGGCGCGTCCCCGTCCATGGCATATATCAGCCCGCGGCTAGCCGGAATCGTTAAACGCTTCACCTGCTCATTTTGTGCGCGTGCAACATATTCGTCATGTTTTATAATCTGCAAATAAAACAGCCGCCCAACAAACACAACCATAAGTCCTACGACGAGTATGGCTAGTATTTTTGTGCGGCTGCCTGATTGCAGTTCGAGTTTCATAGTATGTTATTTATTGGCGTACGTAGCTGGTCTCGGCAGGGGCCGTCATAGCTTTTGCGACATTATCATTCTTGACTGTCTCAAGTGCGGTGAGGCGTGCATTCTCAACTTCGAGGTCACTCTTTTTAGTTGATAATTCAGCGATCTGTCCATCGATCTCTTGTGCCTGATAATCGTATCCGGTTGCCCGTGTTGCCTGAGTTAAGTATATCAGACCAAGCACAGTAATCATAAGAGCGATGATAACAGTATGCGCGATTGGACCTAGTTTAATAGCTGATGCAAAAGCAACGGTATTCTGATTTCGATTCCAGTTGCTGGAGCGGCGACTTTGAAATTGTGCAGTTCGTTGGTATGACATTGTGGTGGTGGTTTCTTTTTTTATTTTTATTTTTTTGTATTTTTAATCTTACTCTAGTCGAGCCGAATTACGTCATACATGCTTGTGTGATTTTTACATAAGCATATGTAGCGTAAGCCGGCGAACATTGCTGTTCACCGACCTATTTGGATTACTTAACGCGTACAGCGATCTTTGTTTCGACTGATGCGTTTTGTACTGGGATATGGATTGGCATAATTTTGTGCCCCTTCCTATTTTTTTGTTTTATTTTTTCACTGCTACTCGTAACTTTGCGCTACGAGATCGCGGATTGTGAACATCGTGAGTGACTCCATCAAGCGGTTTTTTGGTCAGGATAGTCAGCTCGGCTTCATAGCCAGCTGCCTTTTGGTCGGCAAAATAACGTTTGACAAGACGGTCTTCCAAACTATGAAAGCTGATTACCCCTACTCTACCGCCTGGTTTTAGCAACCGTGGTAGCAGTGGAAGTACTTCTTCAACTTGCCGTAGCTCTTGATTGACCGCAATGCGGAGTGCTTGAAAAGTGCGCGTAGCAGGATGGATTTTGGTCCATTTGCCACGATAGTTTTGCTTGATACATTCTGCGAGTTCTTCTGTTGTTGTAAATGGTCCAACTTCTTTTCTGCGTAACACTATTGCCTCGGCAATACGTTTTGCAAATCCGTGCGGTTCTTCACCGTACATCTTGATAATACGAATCAGCTCATCGATGGAAAGTGTATTTACGAGCGTACTCGCTGATACTTCCTGCCGACGATCCATTCGCATATCTAGTGGACCACTATTTTTAAAAGAAAACCCTCGTTCGCCCATATCGAGCTGTGGTGACGACACCCCCAGGTCAATTAGTACGATATCAAATTTCACTCCCTCTTCTATTAGCGTATTTGCGGCGCTAACAAAATCGGTATGCAAAAGCCGGACTCCTTTTTGTTCAAACTCTGATAACTTTGCAATTGCAAAATCATCACGGTCGACCAAAACGGATTCCGAGAAATTTTCGGTTGCAGCTAAAAAGCGCCGTGCATGACCACCGTAACCTGCCGTCAAGTCGAGATAATTCTCGCCTTGAATAGGTGTTAGTGCGTCAAGTGTTGCTTGCAGCAGAACCGGAACATGTAATAAATCTTGTGGTGGATGTTCTTTACTCATCCCCTCTATCATACCATCTCTGGCAAGAAAGAAGAGTTCCACGAATTTCTTCGTGGAATCGAGATCACCAAACTGGTAATAAACGCTTTTTGTTTTCGCAGTTGTGTTTGTTTTTGTATACGTAAGTGTCCGATGTCTATGCATTACTGTGTAATCCAAAAGATGACATCGGTTGAGAGACTTATGTGTTGTGAGGTGGAGTTTTTTGGGAGGTGTGTTTTTTAAGAAAGGTACGATAGGTCTTTTTTCACTAATGTGGTTCCTACAGGTTTCCACGCGTTTACTACCAGATTGTTGATCTCGAGAGTGTTTCTCTTGTTTATTTGTTAAGGTTCAAACGAATAGGACGATCAAGCAATGTTAATCACTTGCATCCGGACTCATGATGCGCCAATATGCCCCTGCCCTAACGGCTACTAGTTCTCGGTCAATCCCGGCGTAATCAAGCAGATGCTGCTCAATAGTGACTCGACCTTGTTTCATGTCAAGTTGTGCATCGGTTTTGCCGCGACGGAACCGAACGTTAAGATCAGCAATCCTTTCATCAAGGATACTGCCCTTTAATTCTGGTTCTACCTGTTCATCCCAGGTGCCCGAGGGATACATGTGCAGGTATTTGCCAAATCCGCGAGTTAGTACGACGCCGCTTGATAGTTCTTCACGCAGCTCGGATGGTATCGTCAGTCGACGCTTGTCATCAAGCTTCCGTTCAAAATAATCTATGTTAGCCACCGTGTTCCTCTTTTTGGATTAGGTTAGGTTGTTTGGTTTTTTAATTCGTGGTGTTTGTTTTTTGTTTGCCACTGGACTTATCATACTACCCACTATTACCCACTACAACCCCCATTTTTGACTTTCCCCATAAAACAAAGCGCGTTATCCACAGATCTGTGGATAACGCGCTTACGCCAAGGGGTTAGCTGTTTTAGCGTGCGAACAAGAATGTCGCAACTTGGGCATCATATATTGTTGTCACCTGGAGGGTAATCCAACCAATAAGGATGAATGCATTGATAATAAGCGAAACAATAAGTAACGCGTTCTTTGCATCCTGATCAGTTTGATTAAATACAGGCATGACTTGTTCTTCTACGATCGCTGGTGCTATTTTGGTTATTTTTGTTTTCTTTGCTGTCATGCTTTTATATTAGCATACTGTTTATGTTTTGTCAATAATATTTGCAGATAGGTGTAATAATCTTGTTATAGTTTTTAATAATAAGAAAGCAGGCTCCTGATGCGATGGATTACTCCACCACATCAGGAGCCTTTGCTCACCTACTCGTGGGTGATTTCGGGGTCACGGTCGATACGTCATATGCTGCCTGGATCGACAGTAGGCGCCTGGATAAGCGCCTAGCTTTGGCCTCCTGCTTCCTAGAAGATTCTAGCAAACCGTCCAAGCTTGCCGCAAACTCCTCGCGAAGCTCACTCTCGGCCGCAGCAAGATGGTTTTCGACAATTTCCGCATGTTCGTCCCCGTATTGGCGACGAACCGCGCCAACGTACGCGTCGCGTGCGATCCGCCACTCGTTTTGACGGTCCTTAAGGAGAAACCAGAGCCCACTTCCGACCTCTGTGAATCCAAGTGCAACAGTCGGAACATGAACCCGCCGCTGAAACACCGTGAGAGCGATATCAATCTCCTGTTTGCACACCCGTAGCGTATCCTGATACCCAACAGGTATCAGCAAACGCCACGCCACTGTGTCTTCGGTGAATACTTCGCCACGCGCCCCGCATATCTCCAGGTAGTTGGTCGCCCACATTGGCTCATACACCATGCGCCAAGTGGTATACGCAGCGCTCCAGAGCACAGCAACCAACAAGAGGCACCAGATACTGGAGCTTCCAGTGACGACAGACAGGAGAACGACAATCCCCCCAATCGTAAAAACTGGGAATACCACCGCCTCCACACGCCTGGCATCAACAGAGTGCGCCTCCGTGCGTCGCGTCAGCTTACGCAGCTGTCGCTTCGTCACGTCGCCTGTAGCCCATAGACTAACTGGTTGTTCGTCCCGAGTTTTGATGAGCATGTTTCGCACCTTTCGATAGGAAGAGCTGAAACGTGACCTTACTATATATCAGTGTTTACGAAAATAATAACGCTTGCGTTTCTGGTAGCGTCGCACAATGGATCACATTCGCTGGGATATCACCCTCTTGTGATGGTAATAGGTGTGCCTTGTCAACGACGTGATAGCCAATAGATGGTAGCGACGGGTACCCTTCAAAGCTCACCGCTTTGTCATCAATCATGACAATTCGGTCGGCCATCCCCCCGCCAAATTCCTGTGGTAGATGGAATGTACCATCGACCTGCTGCCAAGTCGACACCAGACGACCTTTTTGTTTTTGCACTAACACAATACGCGGTACGTGGTTGAATCCGGCCGCGGATAATTTTAGATGCTGCCACAACGGGTTACCATAGGTTAAAATACCAAACCGTTCGCCACGCCCCCGTAGCGCCTGTAGTAGTTCACTTGCCCCCGGTAAAAGCATGTTTAGTGAACGCGATTCGTGAATGAACTGCTTCTCTAGATCGTCCCAGCGCCCAGCCTCGCCCGCTTCGCGCATGTGATCGCGAACATAGCTCGCCGTGTCGAACGAGTCACCTTTAGCAATCATCTGCTCATGAGCAGCACTAATTTGATCCTCGGGAATTGTCGTGTAGCGCTTGGCAATCGTGACAAACACATCGAACAGTTTTTCAGAATCGGCCAATGTCCGATCGAAATCTAGGATATAGAAAGTCCTTGGGTTAGCCGCGGACGTTACGGGAGTATTCATATAGTTCGATTATAGCATTACTTACTGCAGTCGAATCATGGCGAATAAGAGTTCTGCTCGACGCAATCGGGTCGGACGTATTAGTGTTCTTCCAGATAGATCCTGACAATAATTTCGCGCCAGCCGCGGTGTAGTGGGCGTCTTTTAGGCGTTGTCCGTCGTATCCTACACTTTTTTCGCCGGCATGTGCATACTTTTTGAGCAGTGCATCGCTCGGTCGTTCGGCGTTATATAATACCGCGTCTAAAAACGGCGCTCCCGCAAGGCGTTCGATTTCGTCTGCAAAGTCACTGACCTCATAGCCGTCAGTTTGCCCCGGTTTTGTCACTAAATTACATACATACACTTTAAATGCCTTCGACCGCCTTAATGCGTCACCGACACCCGGTACGATAAGCGCTGGAGCTAGACTGGAATACAGGTTGCCTGGTGCGATAACAACAATGTCTGCAGTTTCGATCGCCCTTAATGCACGTGCGCTTGGTTCTGCAGCAGGCTCTAGCCATAATTCAGGCCTTGTTCCCTTAAAGTCCATATCTGCAATCTTGAATTCACCGCGGACAACATCACCATTTTCCTCACGGGTTACCAATGTAACATTCGTTAGTGTAATAGGCTCGACGACGCCTCGCACGTTTAACACCTGGCTCGCCGTCTCGATCCCTTTACCGAAATCACCCGTCATTTTTTCGAGTGCTGTTAAAAATAGATTTCCAAATGCATGACCCTTTAGACTGCCCTCTTCGAACCGATAGTTAAACAAGTCACGAATACTCGGGGAATCACTCAGCGCTACGAGACACTGACGAATATCACCCGGCGGCAGCGCCCCTAATTCGTCACGAAGAATTCCTGTACTGCCGCCATCGTCGGCCATGTTTACCAGCGCAGCAATTTGCGAGGTATGGTCCTTTAAAGCAGATAGCAATGTAAAGCTGCCTGTCCCTCCGCCAATAACGGCGATCTTTACTTCAGTCCGTGCGAAGGGCTCATTCATTACTGTCCGCTCCTTATTTTTTTCAGTACTTTCGAGAACCAGATGGCACTTGGACGCGGCGTTCGTTTGAACGTCTTGTAGTCAACAGCAATCAGTCCAAAACGCGGCCATTTACCCTTGTCCCATTCAAAATTATCAAGCAGGCTCCAGTGCATATAGCCCTCTAATTTCACGCCGTAGTCCATCGCTCTTTGCATTGCATAGATTGTTTGCATAATCCACCACTGCCGATGTTCGTCAGTGGCATCAGCTAATCCGTTTTCGGTGATGATGATTGGAAGTCCATACTTGTCATGCAAGCGTTCCAGCGCTTGCTCCAGGTTTGCAGGACTTAAATCCCACCCTAGGTCACTTACTTTATCCTCGGGACTATGAATGCGATAGCCGTATACTCTATGGCTAAAATAATAATTTACGCCTATGTAATCACATTGTTTAATGACCTTTTTCAGGAAATAGTCGTCCTGGAAATACTGCATCACATCAGTACTTTTACGACTAAGAACAGCATTGTCGCCAGCATAAAAATAATTAGAATTCTTTGCAATCGATACTTTATAGCGGCGATTCATGCCGTGGATGACTTTTGCCGTTTGATTATGGGCGTGGGCCAAGTTATTCGTCACCTGCCAGAATTTGCGCTTACTGGTCATCATTGGCGGCCAATTACCTTGATAATAACTCTCCGCCGCGTACACTTCGGGTTCATTAATCGTGATGATATAGCGTATCGAGACACCTAATTCGCCCACTATCTTTTCTGCAAAACGAGTAAATAATTGCACATTTTTACGGTGCTCAAATCCACCTTTTTGCGCAAACCATACAGGCAGCGTAAAGTGAAACAACGTAAGAACTGGTTCGATGTTACGTTTTTTTAGTGCCGCAACATAGGCTTTGTAATGATCGATAGCTTCTGCGTTCCAGACGCCTTCTTCGGGCTCGATGCGTGACCACTCAACGCTAAACCGGAACGAATTCATATTCATTTTCTGCAATACATCAAAGTCACGCTCGTACATTTGATAGTGATTTGCCGATGAACCCGAAACATAATTGTCAGGGTCCATTGCTTGATCTTTTATCTCAGGCCAATTTGGCAAATCTGCATACTGGTACTGCGCCTGCGCTGCTAAAGTCTTGGCGTGATCGAGTTCCCATGTTGACCATTGGTTATGGGTATTTCCTTCAACTTGATGAGCTGAGACAGACGCTCCCCATAGGAACTTTTTTGGAAAACGAAACGACTGCTGTGGTGATGCCATATCTATGTATTATAGCATTCATTTTTTTAGTATAATAACTATAACAATGTTCAGATTTTTACTTCGTAGTCTATGGCGCGTTCTGATTCTTCTCCTCGGCGTCGGTACCCTTAGCTTTATCGTGGCCGTATTATGGCCAGAGTCAAATGGCCGGCTCGCTATATTTCTTACCTTATTACTTACCTACTGTTTGATGGCATACCTAGTCATCCCCAACCTTATGCGATTGTTTCATGTATTTTCGAGGCCCGACCATATTCCACTCTACGTCACGACCGGCGACGGCTGGCCTTCTGATCCTGTTAATATCGCCCTTGTCGCCTATGACCGCAATCATCTAGAGATAGCTATGGCAAAAGCCGGATGGCACAAAGCCGACCCGCTAACATTCAGAAACGGCTTTCGCGAAGTCGTGTCGATCGCTCTCAACCGTTCATACCCCGAGGCACCGCTAAGCAATCTTTACCTATTCGATCGTCCGCACGACATCGGGTTCGAGATTCCCACTAACGACGCCGGCAGTGCAAGAACTCGTCATCATGTTCGATTCTGGCGACTAGAAGAACCTATTGTCGGATCCCGCAACGAAAAACACTATCATTTCTGGCAAGAAAAATTAAAACATACCTTTAATCATAAACGCGAGATATGGGTTGGCGCAGCAACCGAAGAAACACGGGCTATCGACATTCAATGGCGCACCGGCCGACTAACCCACGGCGGCAGTCATGAATCAGACAAGGAGCGTGACTTTATCATCAAATCACTTGCCGACCAAAAGCTTGTTGCAAGAACGTATGTAAGTGAACCAGGCGAAGAACTTCGTTTTCGTGGTCAACAATTTAGAACGTTCTATATTAGCGATGGCAGTATAAAAACAGTACTTTTACGGTAGCGTACTAACTAATTACGAAATAATATCTTCACCGAAATGTTTCTGTAGTCGCATCTTAACGCTACCTTCATGTCGTCCGAGTTTTTCACTTAAATCGGCGAGCTGGCTGCCGTTTTGAAATTCTTGCTTGAGCAACTCGTCGTCTTGTGGCTTCCATGGCATGTATGCGTTCGGGTGCGTCTCTCGCATCTTAGCGATTTTCTCTGCCCATCCGCTGCTGCTAGACGGCTTCTTTACAGGTTCTGGTGTGTCTTTTCGCTTTTCTGCCTTGTCCTGTAAATGCGCCAGTCGCTTTGCGTCATTAGCTGCTTTAGTCCGTAGACTTTCGTCGATGTTTTGAGCATCAGCACTAACGGCCAGCGCCATACGATTAATACCACTTAGATAGAGATTTTCGAGGTTTTTTACACGACTCAGCGCCACATACCCCATACCTTCAACAAATGCTTTTCGAAGATCGATTCGCGCTGCGTCCAATGTCATACCTTGCGATTTGTGAACGGTAATTGCCCACGCCAGTCGCAGTGGAATTTGTGTGATGCTTGCTCGTTTTTTGTCTCCATCGCGTAGCTCCCAGCTATCGGGCACCATTGTTACCACTCGCCCGTTCTGGAACTCGACGATAGGATATTCTGTCGCGGCGTCAAAATCCAAAACAGTCCCGATGCTGCCGTTTGCGTACTTACGATCAGTTGCGTTTTTTACCGACATCACAAGGGCGCCTTTTTTTAAACGGAGCGTCGCCGGAGCCAATACAGAACGCTGCAAATTCTCGACGTAGTTTTCGGATCCGGTCGTGGTCTGCGTGTAGAATAATTCATCACCATCTAGAGCGTCCAATCGTGTTTCGTTCATACGATCAACATCGATATTCACCGTGTGTAGCTCTGTCAGTAGCGCATCCTTGGGCGGCTCTACATCAACACGAGCGAGTAATTTCTCTGCATGATGACGACGAATATCACCGCCACGTAACGCATTCAAGATGTCTAGTAGCACCTCGTCATCCTGACGATGCTGTTCTTGCAGGTAACATATCGTTGGATCAAGGTCTTTCCATACTTCGCTATGCACTACAAATCCACCTGCCCTACTGTCGTCTCTATTTATTGGTGGCAACTGAAAAAAGTCGCCTGACATAATTACCTGAATGCCACCGAACGGCGTATCTGGTTTTTTACGAATTAACCGACAGGCTTCGTCAACCATATCTAGTCGATAGTCATGAAGCATACTGATCTCATCAATAATCAACACGTCGGTTTTCTCGATAATCTCACGTCGGCCTTTTGCGACATGTTCTGCAAAATGGTTCGGTAGGCTATCCATTACCCCAATGCCCGCCCAAGAATGTATTGTCGTGCCACCTAGGTGGGTCGCAGCCAAACCTGTCGTTGCGGTTACAGAAACATGCTTACCATCGTATTTAGATAGTTTTATAAACTGGTTCAAAACATACGTCTTGCCCGCCCCTGCTGGGCCAGTCAAAAGTACGCTTTCTCCAGAAAGCATTATTTCTAGCGCAAGTCCCTGATTCATTCTTACTAGTATACATGCTCAGTCTTAACTTGTAATTAACTTGCGCTATTTTGATGATTCAAAGCTTGTATGAACAGTAGGAATCACTTATGCTTAATATAAATGCAACTACCTTGTCGCAATAGCAAAACAAGAGGCTTTACTATCGTAGAGCTCTTAATTGTCATCGTCGTATTAGCAATACTCGTGTCTGTCGGCGTAGTGAACTGGACCGCTACTTTAGGTAGATCTCAAAATGAAACCCGCAAAACAGAACTCGTTCAATGGAAAAATACCTTCGCGCTTTATAAATCTCGCTTCGGTGCATATCCGCCCGCTTCTACCGCAGGTACCTACTGTGTCGGCGATGATTTTCCAGGTGACCGCTGCGGCGTCAATAAGAATCGTCTCGAAAATACGACACTTAATACAAATATAGCCCGAGTAACGCGCCTGCCCGCCTACGGTCATCCTGAAGTCACAAGTGGCAGCACTTCGTATCTCGGGCCGTACGTAACGATTACTTCGGGCGGTGCCTATACGCTCGTCGGCGTCCTGCAAGGCGGTCCATCTGATTGTCCAGAAGGTACAACTAGCACGACAGCTCCTGTATCAGGAGCTGTCGTCTACTGCAATATTCTACTTCCCTAGCCTCGTGGCGGTTCACCGTCAGGTTCATCAAGCAGCTTCTTGCTCTTGATTTCATATCGCTTTCCCGTGATTTGACTTGTAATATAATCTTCGTTAATCAGATTAACAAACGTATCAAGATCTTGGCCGTCCATAATAATGATCGCACCAGCGTCGTCGGTCATTAGCTCAAGCTGCATGTCATCTGCATATTCAATCGCTTGTTCCTGCGATACGTTACCGATTTCCATCTTTTGTAGCTTGTTGAATACTTTCTTTTTTTCGCGAACAAGACTTTGTAGATCCAGCCCGTCAGGAAAACTAAGTTTGAACTGTTTTTCGATCTCTTCAATCTTTTGGTCAGCAAGTGCTAACTTCTTGTATTCGTAATTAAATAGCTTTTCGAATTTTGCCTGATTAAATACAAAGATGTCCTTATCGATAATCAGAACTTGGTTGTCATCTGGCATCTTAAGCCCGACTTCTGCCTGGAAAGAACCAAACTTGCCGTCACGGAACTCCCATGCGGTTGTACCCTTCAGGACGTTACTTTGCTGGATTGCTTTTATTGAATAAAATGCCTTCTTTGGGTCGTCTTTGTGCGTGAACCGCGCAACAACACCTTTAATACGCTTGAATTCATGCTCTTCTTCGCTAAATTCAACAATATCGTGGCGCTCATGCTCAATTAAATGGATCAAAGTTTCCGCTCGACCCACCTTCTCTAGGTCAGTACGTAGCAGTACATTCTCTTCGCCGTCGCTCACTTCGTAATCTCGAACACTTAGCCCTGTACCGGCACCAAGGTTAACAAAATTTACAAGATCATAGAGGAATAGTGGTTTAATCTGTACATTTAATTCGCTAGCAAAATTCGTGCTGAATGGAGTGTAGTTCTTATTGAATAGAAAAAACTCAACATCCAATTCTTTTTTTACACCGTCAGTATTATTTGCCCACAGAAAAATATCTGTCGTTTCAAGTGTTTGTTCTTCCATATTCTAGCTTTCTTTTTTGATTATAACTAGGTTATATTGTACAGCATTTCTAAGCATATGTTCGTTGTGATTTAGTATTTATTATTCCCAGTCAAACCCATGACCAAAGTGGCCGTATTTTGCCGTCTTTTCGTATATCGGTCGCTTTAAATCAAGCGTCTTAATAATTCCATTTGGTGTTAGGTCGTATCCGTCAATCACCTCTTGAACACCATCAATAATCACCGTCGTTTCTAGGGGTTGATCATGACCGATCGCATACGCCAACCGGACGAATACTTCTGTAGCGTTTCGTTGCTTTAAATATTCAACAGCAATTTTACGGCCGATATACGCAGCGCTACGATCAACTTTACTCGGATCTTTACCACTAAATGCGCCGCCGCCAATTGGGATGCGCGGGCCGTAATTATCAACGGCTAGTTTGCGTCCGGTCAGTCCGGCGTCTGCATCAAATCCACCGATATTCCAATCGCCTGCCGGATTGATATGAAACGCTACGTCACTATCACTGGACTGTGCTAGCTCATCAGTCTGTACCCACTCCTTAACCGCCGCTGCAAGCTCGTCGTGAGGTGCGTTCTGAAAGCTTGCCACGACACTGGCCAGGCGGTTGCCATCAAGTGTCACCTGTGTCTTGCCATCAAACGGCCATAGCGCATACAGATACTGATTAAGTCGACGCGGAAGTACGACCTCGAGAGGCAGCAGTTCCGGCGTCTCGTTTGTTGCGTACCCAATCATAATCCCTTGATCACCCGCTCCGCCAATATCAACACCTTGGGCAATTTCATGACTCTGAGGGACTAACTTGTCGATCACTTCTACGTCACCTGCAATCCTGCGCACGATGTCATAAATATCCACCTGCGCATGTGATGTCACCTCACCCGTCACGAATACGGTGCCATGTCCGCC
Organism: Saccharimonadales bacterium (SeqCode); assembly: GCA_045628725.1. GTDB lineage: Bacteria > Patescibacteriota > Saccharimonadia > Saccharimonadales > Saccharimonadaceae > JACQGD01. The sequence continues at coordinate 4,470 of JAZQPT010000067.1, read as the reverse complement.
CGCTACATCAACCGCAACACGTGCGTTTGGATCTTGGGCTAAATGCGCATCCAATATCGCATCACTAATTTGATCACACAACTTATCCGGGTGTTTTGGACTCACACTCTCTGCTGTTCGATAGTTTGTTTTTGTAGACATATAAAAAAATCCTTTCTATCTACCCTGAATCACGGACATAGAAAGGATTTTATTTGAGATAAAATATCTTCCTGACCGTGTCAGGCTGGAAGTAGCACCGTGATGTTTACACCCGGTTGCCGGCGAGTCATAGGGCCAGTTTCCCTCGTCGCGCTCTTGATATTTAGATTGTTAACACTTGTAGTGTATCATGGACAGCCAATGGATGAAAGGTATCGATCAGTAGCTCAATAATCGTAAAGCCCTGAGTATTTGATTTACTTTTAGTGTCTATCATAGGGCATATACTAAAAAACAAGCGGCGTCATTTTTTTCCGTACAAACACGAGTTCATTCGCACTACTGCGTTCATCATCGTAGTGATAATCGAAATTCATAAATTGACGCAGATCATCCAGCGTCTCGGCACGGGTATCTATCACCCACCGCGCCATCACTCCTCGCATCATCTTGCTATAGATAGGAACGGGTCCAACGGTACCATTTGGTTTATAGTCCATGAATACCGGCGTAATTAACTGCGACGTCGAATACCTACGAATCGGTCGAGCATACTCTTCAGACGTTAATAGACAGATGATTCCATTAGCGTTCTTGTCTGCGAATTGAGCCAACGAATCGCCCCAAAATTCATAAAGATTTTTTGTACCACTAACTGCGATTGGCGCTTTCATCTCTAAGCGATATCGAGATATCTCGTCGAGTGGACGGACTAACCCGTACAGGCCGCTGATTATCATTAAATGATCCTGAGCCCACAGTAAGTCATCTTTACGTAACGTATTCGCATAAAACCCTTTGTAAACATCGCCTCGATATAAATACGCCGACGACTTCGTAACCTCACCCCACGTGTCATACATCTCGGTCACTGTCCGTGCAATTGACTGGCTTACCTTCATCAGCGAAACGATGTCGCGCTCTCGTTTAATCACATCAACAATTTGCCGCGCCTCATCATGAAAGATCGGCGTTGTCGCATCTACCAATGGTGACATAGGCGTAACGTCCATAGTCTTGGACGGAGCAAGAAGAAATAGCATAGTACAAGTATACCGTGATGCTATCAATTACCAAACGGTGGGCGCGGATCATTTTGGCCAGGGACGTTCAATGGTTGATATTGCTCGGCTGCTTTTTGCAGCATCCGTGCATGCCGGCGGTGACGGACAATGACAATCATTATAAACACCACAACAAAGAGTAATAGCACCGCCCCTACGACAATAACGCTTTGTCGCATCGTTTTATCTGACGCAACACCAGTAACATCGTCATTCTCCTCGGGATAGGTAATCATCGGTACGCCTTCTATACTTGCCGAAGCATACGCCCAGTCGTCAATATAACGATTATCTCCCCATGATCCTGTCGCATATGGCCAACCATGTAATTTTGACGTCGTGCTATCAGGGCACGCGCGCCCGTCCAAATCTTTCGTCTGCAGAGATATATTTGCAAGGGTCGAAACATCCGTATCGTTCCAGCACATACGTGACGCAGGGGCGTTTTCGCCGCTTAATCGTACAAGCTCCAGCCCACCAGTACGACCTTCGACATCGGCATTGACGAGGTGGATTTCGGCCACCTTTTCGACATTAATACGAATACGAATCGGTTGTGATGACGGGACAACCTGTCCTTTCGCGTCAACACCGCTAAATACAACCTCTTGTACGTCGCTAGTCATTTTTTTCATCGTACGTTTAATCTTCACATCTTCCTTGGAGCTAAATCCGCCGTCTCCGCTTGTATCAATATCGACAGTGTACTGACCGACAAAATTCTCTAACTTGAAACGAATCTTTCCTGACTGCGCATCGCCCGTCTTGTCGCTAATAAACTGCAGGCCACTTATGTTAGCCGACGCAACGGTTGGTAGTATCCATTCGGACGCTTTTCCGTCGGATTTGACTGCTTTTAACGGCAAATCGCCGGCAGGCTGCTCAAAAAATAATTTATAACTACCGCCGCATGCACCAAACGACGGCGAATATTCCGTATTATTCACTTCAATACTTTTATATGCAGAGACACATTCGCTGCCTTTGCGTATACCGACAGCATCGGCAGAAAAGGTAGAAATCTGACCGTTATAGCCCTTGTAGCCTGCTCGGTACACATACCCATTCTCACTTACGTAGTAATACGTCAGGTCGGTCAAAAAACTTTCTGGCGCAGATTGCCGCACTGCATATAACTCAGACCAGACGCGTCCTTGTTTTTCTGTCGCTCCATCACGCACAGCGATTGACCAGCTGAATAAGTTACCGCCCCACTTCACCGTTGGTGAAACTTCCTTGTATGGCTCGGCGGCATCAGGCAATTTAAACACGACTCGGTAGACGCCCGTTTGCGGCGCGACGACATCTTTAAATTCACAGCCTTTGCCAATAGCTACATCTTTAGGTATCGTACAAATTTCTGTTGCCAGCCCAGGCCCGTCAATGCTCACAGCAATATCATGACGTGGCTGTCCACCCGGCTCTATTTCTGGACTCTTGTTAAACGCCACGCTCAGCTTTTCGCCGCCCTTCACATACATATAGAACGTATTGTCGGCACTAATGAGCATTTTAGGATTAGACGCTATGGCACCGACCGATTTTGCAGATAACAGCGCAGCAATAGTCATGACTAACAGTGCAGCTACTGCTAGCTGGAATAATCGGTGACGAAAAGTAACATTCATGCTCTCTCTAGCATAACCATGTTGAGCATAAACGTAAAGGGTTAGATGACAGTAATAATTTTTCCACCCGGATAATGAACTTCGTCAAATAATTCCAGGGATGTAATATCCATTTTATATAACAAATGCTTGTTAGTTCCGGCCTTTAGTCGCTTTGCAAAGTCACTGGCAAGTCCATTATATTTCTTGCTATACGACGCTGCGACATCCTCTGCTTCAGCAACGTCGCTTACAACAGTTGCAGTGCCAGTAAACTGCAATCCCATAACGGGAGTATCTGTTTTTACCGCAATCGCTCCAGCGACTTGAACAGTATCGACACAATCAATGCTATGGCGGCGATCAGGCTCACTCATCCAATATACTGCGGCATTTGACTGTGCAACGTAAAAGACACTTGTCACGCGCGGCATATTGTCACGGATCGTTGCTAATTGCATCGCCTGTCCTGCAGCAAAGTGCGCGGCTGCAATTTCCGCGGGCTCCATGACCTTTTGTTCACTCGCGTCTACCAATTCCGGTTCACGGGCCTTTTGTTCACGGGCCTTGTTTGCCCATACATCAGCCAGCTCGTTGCCCTCATCACCCTCGTGACCACGCACCCATGTCAATGTCGCCTGCGATGCTTTATATAGTGGATACACCTCTTGTACGATATCAAGGTTCTTTATCTCGCCGCCCTTTTTCTTCCAGCCCTTTGCTTCCCATCCAGGCGCCCATTTCGTAATGACATTTATCCAGAATTCACTGTCAGTAAAGATCTGACATTCCTCGCCTGCCGCATCAGCAAGCGCAGTTCTAATAGCAAGCCCCTCCATGCGAATATTTGTCGTTATTTCGCCACTTGGTTCACCGCCTATCATGTAAGGCTGTAAGTTTTTTATCACGCCATAGCCGCCAGGACCTGGGTTTGGGCTTGCGCTTCCGTCAGTATAATAAGTAATCATTGTCTTTAGTATAACAAAAAACCAGGCTACCCCTGTTTGTTTTTCAGCAACACATCATAGCCATCGGTGACAGCATCGTCTTTAGATATTCCAAATGATTCAAATACCTCCCAAAGTTCTGCGACAACCGCGTCATAGTCAGCGTCCTCATCCGTCATCTTCTCGGCCTCTATAAAATCACCTAATCCATCGACATGATCAAGGCATATCTCGATATCACCGACTATCGCCTTTTGACGAGTTTTTGTTAGTTCCACATATGGGACAAATCCTAGGTGGCGGATTATATGTGCCATTTCTTGGCTATCGGTGACTTCCGTTTCGTGCTCAATGCTATCTAGCTGTCTAGTCACTGTTTTTTTTAATGTCAGGATCGTTGTCACCTGATCGTTCTTGGTTTCCGTACGAATTCGCAGCCACGGCGCATGGTTGATATTATCGCCAACCTCTTCGGGCAACCCAAACACACGGTCATACTGCTTAACAGGTGTTGATACAGTAATAGTACGCGCTTCTAGTGCTGCAATGATGGTGGCACTGCCATTTGTGCGTGCTTTGATTTCAATCTCTCTCATACCGTTTAGTATAAATCAAAAAAGTCGTTATCAGTGACAATTGATATATCACCATAAATTTGACAGATTATAGTTCTTATGCTAATATAGAACACATAATCAAATAAAATCAACA
>JAZQPT010000066.1:0-37104 GCA_045628725.1 Saccharimonadales bacterium (SeqCode) | reverse complement strand
CTTGATAATCTCATCAGCTAAAGACATTCCGCTCGTTAGCCTTAGTAATTCACCTGTATTTTCATAAAGTTTGAGGAATTCTTCATAATCAATATATGAACCGTTTAAAGACTTGATGGACAGCTTAATTTTATCAAGTTGGTTTTTGAGCTGGGATACATCGTCTGACAGTTTCTTGAGATGCTCAGGCGTAAATCGTTCGGAAATACCAGTCTCCTTTTTCGCTACCGCGTCGAGTGCGTTTTCGTATCTTATATTCGCTGTCGCAACTTGCATCTCAAGATTCTTCTTACGCTTTTTAAGCAGGATACTTAAAGCTGAAGTTGTTTTTATAGGATTAGCTAGCCTATGCCTTATCGCCCTTGCGGCTGCCATTTTATTCAACTGGAGCCAGGTTTTTGCATACTCCTGTAATTAGAGTTACCGGCAATTAGCCCTGTTTCGCCCATTGTGGTTTAATGTATAAAAGACTACAAAGGAGAATACTATGGCGACCGAAAATCAATTGAAGATTATACGAGAACAACTCAAGTTATATAAGCGTCGTTATCTCCGTAAGGACTTTGCAAATCGCAATGAAGCCGACACTCGCATTATGACTAATAGTTTCTTGACTGAAATACTTGGCTATCAAGAGCTAGAAGAAATTAAAACCGAGTATCGTATTAAGTCCGAGTATGCAGATTACGTTATTCAACTCAAACGCAAGAAGCACTTCGTAGTCGAGGTTAAGTCAATCGAACTTGATATCAACGAAAAACACCTTCGCCAGAGCTTAGCTTATGCCGCGAATGAAGGTATCGACTGGATACTTCTTTTAAACGGGCGAGAAGTACAACTTTTCCGAGTTAACTTTGCTAAGCCAATTACTACAACGCTCATCTTCAAGCTAGATTTAATGAACAATGATGATTTGAAGAAAGCACCTGAGCTACTCTGGAATCTTACGAAAAAAGCCGTAGAAAAACGTGAACTCGAAACATTTTGGAAAAGAACCAATGCACTTAATCCAGACAACCTTTCTAAACTCCTCTACTCAGAAGAGGTAGTAAAGCGTCTTCGCAATGACCTCAAAGAGCAAACGGGTATATACTTCCAGATTGAAGACGTTGCAGCGTCACTTCGACAAATTATTACTGAGAAGATTGAATTTCCAAAGCCAAAACTCCGCGTTAAAAAAGTTACGAGAAAAGAAGTTACTCCTCTTGTTGAAGATGTAGAAATAAAATAGACGGCATTTCGCCGCCTATTCCTGATTATTATTCTCCACACCTCGATTATCACAGAGACTGGGGGGGGTTATCCGCTCAGCTCTGTTCGAAATGTTGCGTAGTATTTAGGTAAGTCGTTCTTGGTTACTATCGAGTCATTGTAAACATTCAGCATTTCGAGGCTTCTGTGTCGTGTATACTTCGCAACTGTTGTGAGGCCACTCTTATATTCCTGTATCAGTTTAGTGGTGCAGTAGTGACGACAGCCGTGAACCGTCTTCTCGATAGATACGCTATCGAATAAATTCTTAACAATCATTCTCAACCCACATGTCGATAATCGTTCGCCGTGTCTTTGACCGATTAATGATGTAAAGAGCGGGCCATCTTTCTGGAATTCATTGAGTACAGAAACTACAGAAAAATATCGTGAGACATTCGGTAATTCGATGGTACCAGGACATAATCCATTTGTTGTTGATACGAAGTTTAGTTTGTTTCCGAGTGATCAAATGTAAACATCTTATACACCCGTTAGAACGACACACGACACATGTTAAAACTCTTACCTGAGTATCACTACTGTTAAATTAATGCAATAGTACTGCAAGTGGCTTATAGCCTTTTGACATAGGCTAATACACTACACGCTCAGCTTTGGTAGTAGATCTAATGGATGTTGCAAATCTCAAATCCGCCAGCATGGCTTTTGATCTGTCGCTGTTTTTAACTATGTAATCAAATAGTTCGAGAAGCATTTGTTTCTCTCGACCATAAGAAATTTTTATTTAAATCCACCATCATTGCGTATGGTGGATTTAATTTTATAGCAGATGCCGCGCGCTTCTTTTACATGGACGTTTGACACTACTTCTTGCGTGAGCCCAAAAATACACCGATTAATCCGACGACAACGCCAGCTACGCCAATATATAATGCCGTTCGGGCCGTACTCTTAGCATCGACAGAAGTCTGCTCTGCATTCTTTAACGATACTTCTTCGGGGGTTTCAGTAACAACGTTCGTTATTGAAAAAGGTCCTGAATTTTCATCTTCGCTTTTATGATGGTTGTCGCTTGTCGCTTTGTCCCAAGACACCACCGTGCCATCTGCGTACGTCTGATACGCCTTCCATTGAAGTGTGGTTGGTTTTTCGGGTACTTGTCCGCTAAAAGTAAATTCGTCTCGCAAACCTGCTTTTACTTCATCGCCACTCCATGTAATAGATTTTACCGCAGCAGTTTCTCCAGCGCCTTCGGTTTCAATAGCAATTTGCCAACCTGCTTTCTGAGTTGGCTGAACATGCTTCAACCCATCCGGAAGGTCTAGCTTCACACTTGTCGTTGCTATTTCTTTTTCGTTAGGTACATTGATTGTAAATGTTTGAAAGCCAGCGGTTACAACCTCGGCAGGCTTTATCGTAACGTGTGCAGATGCTGGCGCGCTGAACGTCAATGCTAGAACACTTACGAAAAGTCCCATTACCGCCAATTTATTTAGTGCTATCTTCACTATCTCTCCTCGTTACGCTTATTCTTACAGTAGTATAACTAAAATATACTCGACTTGGCCAACTCGCGGCGATGATTAATTGCCATTATGACTAGCAGCGCAAACCCAATGCCACTGGTAATTAATAAAATCTCTGCCCATACATACGTCTGCCGATTTAATGGATTATCAGTAATACCATTTGAAATCCGTTGGGACTGTTTGAATATATACGTATTGCCAGCCGAAACCACCGTAAATTGTAGATCGTACACTCCTTGTGTTGGAAAAGTATAGTTAGCCGTTGCGAGAGTGCCGTCAACCTTTGTTTCTACATTCTCCTGATTACCAGAGGCCTCTGTGATTGACAGCGTAACAGAGTTGCCCGCATCGCTTAACTTCTCTTGGGTGTCGAGATATAAAGCAGCTTCTTCGCCTGCGACAGGGTCGTCGTCAGGAATTATGTGCAGTACCGCACCTTTAGTTTTTGTTTCGTCAGTAATTAATACGTGGGCAAATACACCTTTACTAGGAATACACATAACTGCGAACAATGACAAAACTATGATTATTTTTTTCATTTGTGTCCTTCGGTATGAGTCGAGCTGTCATGGTCGGCATGGCGACTATGATAATTTTGGATAAAGGCGGGCATCGTGAATATCAACATCGCCACTATAACCCAGCTAGAAATAAATAACGTAACGACTTCAGCTTTATCGAGGTGTAGATGCTTATCATTTATTAACTTGGTCGTCTTATATAATTCTAGTCCGATTAAAGCAACCAATGCGATAAACGCAATGAGCTGGATAGTACTGTACGCAAGATGTGTACCAATAGTCCAGATATGCAAAACAGCTAACACGCCACCGATATACACTAATCGGTGCAACCATTTCCATTTACGGAATGTCATAAATGTAACAACCCGGTCAAATGAAGTTAGCGCCATGACAAGCAAGATACCAAATGCGATCGCCCCGCCCGCAAGAGACCATTTAAAGAGGTCTGGAAGGTACTGTAACTCTGATAATCCACCCAGTTGCCCCCATAGCGCTATAGCGCCGTGCAGCAACACAAAATAAAAGGCAGACACGCCTATGGCACGACGCGCATACTCAAGTTTCTTTGTACGACGCTTGCCAATTAAATAACCTAATGGCGATATAATTAAGGCAAAATACCAAAAAGACACCGCAAGCAACCCATAGACTTGTTGAGTACGAATGTAAAATAGTTGGTCGCTCGGTATTTGCAACCTCAACAAACTCAATACTGCGACACTAACGAGAAATGAAAACGTGAGTATGTAAAAACGTGAGTTATCTAAGAGACTGTTTTTTTCGTTAACCATATCCCTTAACTATAACAAATCAACGGCTTCGTTTGGACAGGGTTTACCTGTGGCTATTTATACTATTTTATCATAACATTAGCTTTATGTCAATGAGTAGCTATCACAGCACAGCTTAACGCTATGCCGTTCGACGGTTTTTACGATAATGCTCAACTGGGTCGAGTTGTTGATCCTGTACCGTTTGCCAATCCGTAAATAATTCTCGCTGTACGTATTCGTCACGCAGAATTGAACGAATCTTATCGGTATCAGACACAGCGTCCTGGATATAACGTCGCAGTGGCATCTTGGTGGGATAAATTGCAAAAAAATCGGCATCAGCAAGAAACTTCTCAAGTTCAGCAAGGATCGTTTTATTTGCAGCAGTCATAGTTACTAGTATATCACCGTATCGCTGCGTGAATAAGCGACTATCGCTTGTATCCGTCGTCTTTAGGGTCGTCACCGCGCATGCGTTGATCCATCGCTTGCAGGTACCCGGCAACTTGCTGCAGATACTGGGTTGTCGTACCGAGCTGCGTCTTTAGTGTATTGATTTCGTTAATGACTCGGTCGATCTTATCGGCGTCATTATGCACGTCGTCCATCTTGCGCGCCAAATCAACAATCTGTGGCTCCAGTTGTGCAAGTCGCTTAATCTCCTCTTGAGACCTATCAAGGTCGTCCGTTCGCTGATCGATGCGCTGTACGGCGTCACGAATACGACCAAGGTCGTTTTTGATGTCACCTAGACCGTCGCGCACTGCACGTTGTACTTCGTCTCGTGTTGCTGGATCTGCCATAGTTATTCCCCCTTTAGTTATTTACATTCAAAATACGGAATTTCGGCGCCACTTGCAAGCATCGTCTGCAACTGGTTATAAATAGCCCGGTCGCCGGCTAGTTCGCCAATTTCATTAGGATTCACCCATTTATGGTATTCGATGCCAGCTTCGGTCTGTACCTGAGATGCAGTGTCCTCGTCGATATCGGCGATAAAGAAAAAATGGAAACAGTCCTTGAATCCTTCTCGCTCGCCCATGTATCCAACGCTATAGAAGGTAGCGTCTTCTGGTGCTATATCTAACCCGGCTTCTTCCTTGGTTTCGCGGAGTGCGGCCAACTTTGCACCTTCGTCAGGGTCGATGATACCACCGGGGAATGTCATCGCCCGCTTGTAATCATCTTTAATCATCAAGATTCGCCCACGATAGCGGACAATCATACCGGCACTCGTTCGTTTGCCAGGTAAATTGTTATACCACTCCCGAGACGATTCTACCGTGTATTTCATAATTATTTAGCGAATTCAACCGCACGTGTCTCACGGATCACGTTTACTTTAATTGTGCCAGGGTACTGCATTGTGCTTTCAACTTTTGTCGCAATATCACGAGCTAATTTAATCGCACTAAGATCGTCGATATGCTTTGGACTAACAATGACGCGGATTTCGCGGCCAGCGCTAATTGCGTACGCCTTATCAATTCCTTCAAAACTCGTCGCAACGTTCTCGAGATCACGCATGCGTTCGACAAAGTTCTCGGCGCTAATATTACGTGCACCTGGACGGGCGGCAGATAGCGCGTCACACACGCGCACCACGAGAGCTTCTGGTGTTGTCGCCTCGATGTCGTCATGGTGAGCCTCGATTGCGTGGACGATTTCTTTATTCATGCCATACTTCTGCGCTAGCTCTGCACCGATGTGGTGATGCTTGCCTTCCATTTTATGTGACACGGCCTTGCCCACGTCATGTAGTAGCGTTGCAATCTTTGCCGTGCGTACGTCAGCACCGATTTCTTCGGCAATAAGTCCTGATAAATGCGCCATCTCTGTACTGTGCATTAATACGTTTTGGCCATAACTTGTACGGAATTTCAACTCGCCGAGTAGTCGTAGCATTTCGCGCGGAATACCAGTAACGCCCACTTCACGAGCAGCATCTTCACCAGCACGAATCACTTCTTTTTCGATCTGCTTTTCAGCCTTGGCAACAACTTCTTCGATGCGGCCCGGATGGATACGTCCATCTTTCATTAGCATTTCAAGGGTAAAGCGCGCAACCTGACGGCGTATTGGATCAAAGCTCGACAGCACAATCATACCTGGCGTATCGTCAACCAGAATGTCCACACCAGTCGCACGTTGCAGTGCCTGGATGTTGCGGCCTTCTTTGCCGATAATACGACCCTTCATCTCGTCGTCCGTTAGTTTAATCGCCGTAACGGTTCGTTCAGCAGTCACTTCGCTACTCATTCGCTCCATGGCAGTCAGGATAATCATCTCGGCTTGCTCTTCGGCAGTGTCCATCGCGTCTTTTTGGAGTTTGGCGATTAGTCCCGCAAGGTCATCTTTGATGTCACGTTCGGTCATCTGCATCAATTTTTCTGCAGCTTCTTTTTTGTCGAGCTTTGCGATCTTTTCAAGCTTTTCTTGTTGACGAGACCGGATATCGCGAATTTCGTCTTTGAGTTTTTCAACTTCGACTTCTTGTTTGCGTAGCTTTTCAACACGCTGGTCGATATCGTCAAATTTTTTATCAAGATTTATTTCGCGGTCGGCTAGGCGAGTTTCTGTTTTTTTCCATTCTTTTCGACGATCATTCTCTAGGCTTAATACTTCATCTTTCGCCTTTAAAACGATGTCGCTCGCTTTGGTTTGTGCTTTTGCTATCATCTGGTGGACTTTGTGTTTACCACTCGCGGTACGCTGTCGTTCATAGACAACTGTTCCTCCCATACCAAAAATAACCCCTCCTACGGCGGCAAAAATACCCTCTATCATGTGTGTTCCTTTCTCCGCCGTACCTACGAGCAGTTACCACATGGAAATATCCAGCAAAAATGGGAGGTAGACGGAATGTATCAAGTTGAAATAATCGAAAAGCTTATTATAAGCTGGGTCTATTGTACATTGGCAATCAAGCTATGTGCAAGTCATTTACGCGGTTTTGTAATGTGAGCATCACCACCATATTCAGGTAGGGTGATTTTATCATTCTCACCGCCGTTAAGGCGCGCGCATACATCAGTTACCCACGATTGCCCGGTAGATCCGACGATAGCGACTTTCAGCCCGTCGGCCAGGGTGTTGGCGACTGTACTTCCAATCCGAAGACCGGTAAAACTGCCCGGTCCGCGGTACACGCCAATACCTGTCAGATCCGTTAGCGAAGCATCGTACTCGCCTAGTGTGACGGTGATGTACTGCAGCAGGCCACGCGCCAGCTGCCGATCAGCTTGCCATTCATGCCAAGTAATTGATTCGCCGCGGACGATTGCTAGTTTACATAGCGGCGTCGATGTGTCGATTAAAAGGATCATACGAGTGAACCTGCAATCACTTCTGCCCACTCGCCACGCGGACTAATAGTAACTTCTCGTTCTGTTTCGGTGATAGGAATAATCTGCAAAGTCAGGCGCTCCGCCGGCAGCACATCAGAAGCGATATCCGCCCATTCAATGACCGTTATTGATGAAGGATCAGCAGTAGATTCTTGCAGTTCAGATGCCATAATTCCTGCCTCGTCTAGTCGATAAAAATCGTAATGAGATAACCGTAGTCCATCACGCGCGTCGTAAGTTCGACTGATGGTATAGCTAGGGCTTTGGATGTCTTCGTCTATCTCTAGGCCGCTTGCAAGACCTTTGACGAATGTTGTCTTTCCTGCCCCGACATCGCCAATCAACTCGATTACTTCACCACCTCGTAACTGCCCACCAATTCGTGCGCCAAGGTCCTTCATTATCTGTTCATTTGCGATGTGTGTCATGAACCAGTATTATACCATATTCCTCTGGTAGACATAGCACTAATCGGCAGATAAAACACTAGCTTTATAAAGTGGTCTCAACTATAATCAAGCGTAAGTATTATGCGTATATCTGACGGCACGATCGAAAAGCTACTCACCCAAGGCAACCACATTACGGATGAGCAGCTCTCAGCCCTCAAAGAAGAGGGTGCTCGTTCGCGACGGCCAATGCAAGACCTTGTCATCCAGAACGAAATTATTGATGATAAAGAGCTGACGAAATTGTTTGCCGATTACGCAGACATTCCCTATATCGAAATCGATCCAAAAAGCATTCCTTCTGACGTGCTCACCAAAATCCCAGAACATATTGCACGGCAATACAATGCAATCTTGTTTCAAATCGATGAAGATGGCTTACAGCACCTGGCGATGGACGACCCTGACGATGTTCAGGCAGTCGACTTTATCCAAAAACAAATTGGCGAGAATACACGAATATATATTTCTCCTCGTGAATATATCGCCGCAGCGCTAGAAAACTATCGGGGGGATGTTGATAAAGAATTAAACGACGTTATCGATATTCAGCGCGAAGACAACACTGCAAACGAAAATATTAGCGACGAAGATGTCTCCGAAGATTCACCTATCGCACAGACGATCAACCTCTTGCTTGAATACGCCATCCGTTCAAGTGCTAGCGATATCCACATCGAACCGCGCGAAGATTACGTCCAAATCCGCTATCGCATTGACGGCGTACTCCACGAAGTAAATCGTTTACCGCGAAGCGTTCATGCTGCACTTATTAGCCGCATAAAGATTCTTTCTAACCTAAAGATCGACGAACGACGCATCCCGCAAGATGGTCGCTTTAAAGTAAAGGTAACTGGCAAACAGTATGCACTTCGCGTCAGCACACTACCGATTGCCGATGGCGAAAAAGTCGTCATGCGTATTCTGGACGAATCAAATCAAGCGATTTCGCTTGAGCAACTGGGTTACTGGGGGCATTCATATAATGTCATTACCGAAGCAATCAGTGAACCTCACGGACTTGTCCTTGTCACGGGACCGACAGGATCGGGTAAATCGACCAGTTTGTTTAGCGTCCTTTCTAAACTAAACCAACCGGACGTCAACATCTCGACAATCGAAGACCCGGTCGAGTACAAGATACCTGGCGTGAACCAAACACAGACAAATGCAAAAGCCGGAATGACGTTTGCCTCTGGACTGCGCGCATTACTTCGTCAAGATCCAAACATTATCATGGTGGGAGAGATCCGTGACGGCGAGACGGCAAACCTTGGCGTGCAGGCTGCCCTAACGGGACACTTGGTGTTTAGTACACTACACACGAATAACGCTGCAACATGTCTGCCACGTTTGCTTGATATGGACATTGAGCCGTTCCTCATCGCCAGCACCGTTCGTGCGGTCGTCGGACAACGACTTGTCCGTCGCCTAGAGAAAGAATCGCGTGTTTCATACAAGCCAACTCAAGATGAGACAGATGCCATCACCCACTTATTCAACCTGCACAATGGTCAGGATTTCAAATATATTCACGAACTCGAAAAACAAGCTGCCGCCGCTGGTGTCGGTGGAGATACGCCGCTAAGTACTACCGAGACCGGCATAAACACGCTCTATAAAGCCGGCGAAACCGAGGATATGGGCGGAAAGCATGATGGATTTAAAGGTCGTGTCGGTATCTATGAAGTACTCAACAATACGCTAAGCGTCCAAAAACTCATCACATCAAACGCGACGGCCAATCAACTGCAAACACAAGCTATCAGCGAAGGCATGATCACGATGCAAACCGACGGGCTAATCAAGGCGCTGCGCGGCGAAACAACTATAGACGAAGTGCTACGCGTTACAAAGGAATAATTAACATATGCCATCATACAAATACACAGCAGCCTCCGATTCAAACCAAGCAACAACGGGCACAGTAGAAGCCAGTGACGAATCAAGTGTTATTGAAATTCTAAAAAAGCAAAACCTCCGTCCACTGAGCATTAGCCTCGACAATGGCAAAAAAGGCCTAAGTTTCGGTGGATCGTTCGGCAGCAAAAAAGTTAAGTCAGAAGAACTTGTTATCTTTACCCGTGAACTGAGCGCCATGGTGAGCGCCGGTGTCCCGCTACTGCGATCACTTAGTTCACTTGAACAACACTCCGAAGGCGCCGCGCTTAAATCGATTCTTACTATTATCATCAAAGACGTCGAAGGTGGTATGCCGCTAGGGGATGCGCTAGCAAAGCACCCTGACACTTTTAGTGACGTGTACGTTAACATGGTGCGCGCTGGAGAAACCGCGGGTATTCTTGATGAAATCTTGAAACGCCTGGCACTACAACAAGAGAAAAACGCCACCATTCGTAAAAAAATTAAAGGCGCGATGGCCTATCCAACCGTGCTGCTTGTTATTACCGTCTTGGCCTTTTTTGGGCTAATGCTATTTGTCATTCCCCAGATTGGTGCAATCCTTACCGACCTGGGTGGTCCAGACGCAGAACTTCCTTTCATTACCGTTATGATGCTAGAGATCAGCGCTTTCACTTTGAAATTTTGGTATATTGTTCTTCCGGCATTCGTAGGACTTGTCATTGCACTCCGCCGTTATATCAAAACACCCAAAGGGCGTCGACGGTTTCATCGCCTCGTATTAAAATTCCCTGCCATTAATGGCATTATCCGCAAGGTTGTTGTCGCGCGTTTTGCACGAACCTTCTCGTCTTTAAATGGCGCCGGCGTATCGATCATCGAAACACTGACCGTTACAGCACACGCACTAGGCAATACTGTCTACGAAGACGCCCTCCTAGCTGCAGTAGACGACATCAAGAATGGTCAGCAGCTTTCAAAAGTACTCGAAGATGGCGGGCTTTTCCCGGCAATCGTTTCACAAATGCTTGCCGTCGGTGAAGAAACGGGACAAACCGATGTCGTACTTATAAAAGTAGCCGAGTTTTATGAAGAAGAGGTTGATGCAGCAATCAATAGTATCGCGTCCATCATCGAGCCTGTCATGATCGTTGTCATGGGTTCTGTCGTTGGAATTATTGCCATCAGCGTCATGGGACCTATCGCCAGTTTGTCACAAAATATTCAAGGCTAGAGATAGGCACAAGCAGTATATCGTGGTATACTAGCACAAATATAGTGTGGGCATCATGAATAAATTATTTTACAAAGACAAACCTATTATTGGTCTCGACATCAGCGCAACTGACATGAAAGTCATGTCTATCGATCTCGCTCGCCAATCTGTAATCGGCTATGGCAACCTCGATCTCGACCCTCTGCGACTCAAAAAAGCCTTCGAGGAAGAAGATAATTACCTTTCAGATAGTCTGCGCACACTACTCGATAAAAAACTCTCAGGCACACTCGCAAGCGAACAGGTTGTTTTAGGTATACCCACATCACGCACCTTTTCGCGCACATTTACCATTCCAGCGAGTGCCGAAAAGACCCTGAAAGATGCCGTCGCAATTGAAGTCGGACAATACATTCCCCTCCCTCTTTCTCTTTTGTATGTCGACTACGAAATCATCGAGCGTAACAGCACTACGCTAACCGTCATTATGAGCGCCGTTCCTAAACGCATTGTCGATAATGCGGTTGCCGCTTGCGAAAATGCAGGCCTTATTGTCAATATGATAGAACCGGCAATCAACGCCGTTGCACGCGTGCTAAAATCCACCGAAGAAGGCTATCTGCCTACTGTCATCGTCGATATCGGCGCCGCTAACACTGACATTGCCGTACTTGACGGCTCTGTTCGCATTACTGGAGGCATTAGCACTGGCGGTAATACATTCACCCTAGATATCGCAAAGAAATTAAGCGTCACTCTTGAAAACGCCCACCAACTGAAAGTCCTCAACGGCCTTGCTCCCGGTGCTCGCCAAGAAAAAATCACTGCAGCACTTCGACCATCACTTCGCAGCATTATTACAGAAACCCGCAAAGTAATTCGCTATTATAACGAACGCCTCAGTAATGATCGACGACTTGAGCAAGTCCTTGTTGTCGGTAGCGGCAGTAACGTTCCTGGTATTGGTGAGTACTTTACAAACGAGCTTGTAATGCCCGCCCGCACCGCAAATCCCTGGCAGCAACTTGACTTCGGGCAGTTGCCACAACCCGCAAAGCAATTCAGGTCGCGCTATATTACCGTTGCCGGACTGTCTAATGTCGAAAAAGGAGCGATGTGGAAATGATAAATCTTCTTCCTGATGATCAAAAAAAGAGTCTCCGCGCAGCACGAATGAACGTGGTTCTCTTGCGATATAATTTTATTACCCTTGCCGCATCAGGTATCTTACTTGCCGCACTTGGCTTATTCTTTGTTTTTCTCTCGTCAACTAAACTTGCGGCCGAAAACTCGCACAGCGAAAGTCAGACAAAAGTAACCGCACATGGCGCGACACGAAAAGCAGCTGATGAATACCGCGCAAATCTTGCAACAGCAGGTCAGATCCTAAAGAACCAGGTTAATTACACTCCAATCATATTCAATATCGCCAAACTACTCCCCAAAGGAGTTGTCCTCGATAATATTGCTTTGTCTTCAAAAGATTTTGGAAGTCAAACAACTATTTCCGCTAGTGCCAAGGATTATGCAGCTGTTACCCAGCTAAAAAAGGACTTCGAGGGATCAGATATGTTTTCTAATGTATACTTCCAGTCGATCACCGCCAAAGCATCAGATGGCAATGCAGGGTATCCACTCAGCGTCAGCATTAGCGTAAAGATAAACAAGGTTGAAGCATAATGCGAAAATCATTCACAGCAAACCTTACCCCTCAGAAAGTACGCTTAATACTTATTGGCTCAACTGCATTACTTATTGGTCTTTCGGCAGCGTTGTTCATATTCTCGCGTGGTATACTTCTGGGATATGCAACGGATGTTCAGCAGATCACAGCAACGGCTGATGCAAGTAGTGAAAACCTAAAAACCCTCGATCTACTCAAGAAAAAACTCGCTGAAGACAAGCCGTCTGTCGAACGTGCAAAAAGTCTTGTCGCTGATAGCAAAGCGTATGCCTACCAAGATCAAATCATAAAAGACCTTAGTACTTACGCGTCAAAAGCAGGTGTATCAATAGAAGGATTTCAGTTTAACGAGGCGGCCGCTAACGGCGCTACACCTGCTCCCGCGGCAGCGCCCGCAGCCGATGGAGCCGTCACCGCACCAACCGCGTCGATTGGTGGGTTAAAGACGGTGAGTGTTGCGATAACTCTTAAATCCCCACAGGGTTATGAGAATATCATGAAATTCATCCACTCTATCGAACAAAACTTAACAAAGATGCAGCTTGACGGCATATCTATGTCGCTCGATAAAGAAAAGGGCGGCATCACCCTTAGCACACTAACCGTAGGAGTATATACACGATAATGAACGTTTCACTCTCATCCATCCTCGTTCCTGTTACGGCGTTTTTTAGTCGGTACCATGCAACGATGTTTTTTACTTTTATTTCGCTTCTCTTGTCAGCAGCAATCCTTAACCTCTATCTAACAACGCAAACAACAAATCCCAACTCTTCAGTTGTCGGTGACACAATCAGCGCCGACTTCGATCAAAAGACAGCAAACAAAATCAAAGAACTCCGCGACAGCAACGAATCACCACAAGAACTTGTTATCCCAAAACCACGTGGCAATCCATTTGTTGAGTAGTCCTGAACACGCTATACTAAACATATGCTAGTTACAGGAACAGACCTCCACGATACTCCAATCCTCAGCCTCCAGACTGGAGCGGAATTGGCGCGTACAACACGCGCTATAATCAACCCTCATAATCTAGCCGTTATAGCCTATGAAGTGTCAGGTCACAAACTTGTCCAAAATCCGTCTTTTCTTCGCATAGATGACGTACGCGAGCTAAGCCCTATCGGTATGATTATCGATTCAAGCGAGGAGTTTGTGCAGCTTGACGACATCATAAAATTAAAAGAAATCTATGAACTCCATTTTGACATCATCGGCAAACAGGTGCTCGACGAAAACAGAGACAAACTCGGTAAGGCAATCGAATACAATATGGAAAGCGACGGTTTTATCATACAACAGATTAACGTCAAACGACCGCTACTAAAGAGTTTTAATGACAGTGAGCTATTGATCCATAGATCTCAGGTAATTGAGGTTACCGATCATGCGATTGTCATTAAATCACGCGCTAAAGCACCTACGGTACTACCTAAAGCCAGCCAGTCCTATACAAATCCGTTTCGCCAGTCACCACCAGCAGAGGCTATCCGCGTCGAAACAAAATAAGACGCCTACTCGTCGGCGTCTTCAGACAAAGCTGATTTTATGTCATCGTACGAAAAACCTTGTCGGGCTAAATACTGCATGAATTTTTGATCGTCAGGATATCTTTTACGCTTTTTTGCAATAATCTTCAAAAGTTCAGATTCGTCTGATCGGTCTGACTCTACTAAAAACCGCTCAATAATCGACCGATCCACGCCTTTAGCTTGCAGTTCCGCCTGCAATTTGCGCTTGCTCGCTCCTTTTGTCATGTTACGGTTTTCAACCCAAAACCGCGTAAACTTTTCGTCGTCAATATATCCTTTATCTACTAAACGGGTAAATACCCGGTCAGTAATAAGCGAACTGACACCCGGCTTATCGCGGATCTCGCCTGATTTACGATCCTTAAACTTTGTCACCCTTGTCTTGCGGTAAAGATAGTCACGAACTTCACGCGCACTATGTGGTCGCATTAAACAATACTCTAGCGCCCGTGCGTACATTTTGCCGAACTGACTCTCCGTCTCTAGTTCGGTTAATTCCTCGTCGGTATATTCTTTGCCGACTCTAATTCCTAAATCGGCATACTGAAAAATATCAAGCGAGAAACGATACTTACCGTCGACCATTATATTGACGCGATTTTTATCTTTTACCTGTGGTGATATGCTCGTTATTTTCATAGTTATTAGATCAGCTATGCTATCGTTCACAGACAGCCCAGTTTGACGTCATGACAATGTGATATCAAATTACCTATGACTCATATATCATACAAGTCATAGGTAGTCGATTATAGATTAGGCGTCTTGTTCAGCAACTTTTGCACGAACCTTTTTGTCAATTTCTGCAAGTACCTTCGGGTTTTCTTTCAGGTA
Source organism: Saccharimonadales bacterium (SeqCode) (assembly GCA_045628725.1). Lineage (GTDB taxonomy): Bacteria > Patescibacteriota > Saccharimonadia > Saccharimonadales > Saccharimonadaceae > JACQGD01. Next base: position 22,135 of record JAZQPT010000066.1, on the reverse strand, counting down.
CGTCTTTGTCGCCTCACGGCCCTGACCAATCTTTGCATCGCCGTAATCAAACCATGCGCCAGCTTTGCCGACAATTCCGTGAATGACCGCTAGATCAAGTACGTCACCTGTTGCGCTGATGCCTTCGTTATACATAATATCGAATTCTGCGATACGGAAAGGAGGCGCGATCTTGTTCTTCACAACCTTTACTTTTGTCCGGTTACCCGTAATGTCTTCGCCTGATTTTATTTGTCCCGTACGACGAATATCCAGTCGAACAGATGCGTAAAACTTCAACGCATTTCCGCCAGTTGTCGTCTCTGGGTTACCAAACATCACACCAATCTTCATACGAATTTGGTTAATGAAAATAACTGTCGTCTTTGACTTGTTGATGATTCCCGTTAGTTTACGGAGTGCCTGGCTCATTAATCGAGCCTGGAGTCCCATATGACTATCGCCCATGTCGCCATCAATCTCGGCCTGCGGTACGAGCGCAGCAACAGAGTCAACGACAACAAGGTCAACTGCATTTGAGCGCACCAGTGTTTCAGCAATCTCAAGTGCTTGTTCGCCGTTATCAGGCTGAGACACAAGTAGGTTATCAGTATCAACACCTAGCTTCTTTGCATAAGACGGATCAAGCGCGTGCTCGGCGTCGATAAATGCTGCCGTGCCGCCCGCTTTTTGAACCTCAGCAATGGCATGGAGAGTCAACGTCGTCTTACCGGATGATTCTGGACCGTAAATTTCGATAATACGTCCTTTTGGATAGCCGCCACCAAGTGCCAAATCAAGTGACAAAGCACCTGACGGGATTAGTTCTACGTCGACTTTGTGTGCTTCGCCTAATTTCATAATAGATCCATCGCCAAATTGCTTTGTGATTTGATCCATCGCTAGTCCTAGCGCTTTTAGTTTACCTTCATTGTTTGGTTTCGTATCAGATATACCTGGTTTTTCTGCCTTTTTTGTCATGTCAGTCCCTCTCTTCGTTAGTATATCTATTGTACCACCTTTGAAAGTATGCATAAACACTATTCTGAGAGTTACCTGAGAATACAACAATCGCTATGGTGGATAGAACTAACTTTGATATAATAAAGACAATGAGTACGCATCTTCACTCCCGCTCATCGGGATTCACCGTCATCGAACTAATTGTCGTTATTGTCATTATATCTGCCGCGACGCTACTGTTCTTTTTCCAAAAGAATAATCTCCAGACCGCTAACCTTGACGAACGACGCAAAACAGCGGTTAACTCAATCTATTACAGCCTCGAAGAAGTTTTCTATGCAAAAAATGGCTATTATCCTGCCGAGATCTCGTCAAGCAATCTCTCTTCCGTTGACCCAGCTCTGCTGACAGACACAAACGGCGTCAAGATCGATGACAAAGAAAAAAGCATCATTCCTTACGAATATGTCTACCAGCCCCTAGGCTGCGACATGGATGGCAAATGCAAAGGATATACACTGCGCACGTCCCTTATTAACGAAGGCGAATACGTCAAGAAAAGCCGTAAAAGCTAACTCGACATTATTTATTCGCCCGTTACTGGGCGCCCATTCTTAAACGACTCAACTGCATTGTTTAGCGTTGCAATCTGCTTCTTTGGCTGCGACACATAATAAAATCGATAGGTCGTCTCTTCACCTTCGGTAGATAGGCGAATTGATCCATAGTTAAAAAATGATTGTAGAATGCCGTTTTGGCGATAGCTTGCATCTTCGATATTCGCCAAGCTCACTGTTTGCTCATGACGCGCAAACAGGCTTGTCTGAATTTCCTGAATAACGCTCTCGTTTGTTAAAAAGAATTTATTACTAAGATATACATACAAAGCAATATAGCCGCCGAGTAAAATAAGAATTATAAAGAGTACAGCAGGCAGCACAAAGCTACTAAACGGAGGAAGATTAACCATCGACTGGGCCGCAAACGACGGATACGCAATCATCGCACCTATAACAAGTATAACTAACAACGCTGTGACGGCAATGATACCAACCATCCCGATAGGATGCCTGCGAGTCTCGCTGATAACGTACTCTCCTTCACTAAGGTTAAGCGAAGGATACTTTGCAACTGAGGCTTCATGACGCGCTTTTACTTCGTCGCTAATGTGAGGCATTTGCGGATCTGCTGCACGGGTCATCTGCACGATCTGCGGAACGACAGCATCGGGCTGCACGACAGACTGCGCTGGTGGATGGGCATAGAGCGGACGACCATCTTTGTCGTAGGCTACTGGCTGACTTAAGTCGGGAGATTGATTTTGAGGCTGGTTTGGATTCATATACTTATAGTATACCAATAGAACCTATTCATCTGCTAGTGCAGGATGTTGCTTTCCTAGGTGAGTAAAGCCTTTAGCTGTCACGCGGCGTCCACGCGGAGTGCGTTCGATAAATCCAATCTGCAACAAATACGGTTCATAAAAATCCTCAATTGTCGTTGCTTCATCGCCGGTTAGCGCTGCAATTGTGTTTAACCCAACGGGATTATTGCCATAATTGTCGATCATCGCAAGTAGCAACTGACGATCCGCCGGATCGAGTCCTAACTCGTCAATCTCTAGCATCTCTAACGCTTTATGAGTAGTGACGGTATCGATAATGCCATCACCGTTTACATCAGCAAAATCACGTACGCGCTTTAATAATCGGTTCGCGATACGCGGCGTTAAACGCGCACGGGTTGAAAGTATCGTAGCGGCGTCGGGGTGAATTTTACTCTCTAAGATATTCGACGCTCGGCTAATAATTTGTCCGATTTCATCGTGAGTATAAAATTCTAAACGGTAAATATGACCAAATCGATCGCGAAGCGGTGCAGCTAATGCGCCCGTACGAGTGGTTGCACCAATCACCGTAAATTTAGGTAAATCAAGTCGGACACTGCGAGCCGCCGGCCCTTTACCGATAACAATATCAAGTTTGTAATCTTCCATCGCACTATATAATACCTCTTCGACAGTGCGGCTCAGACGATGAATCTCGTCGATAAATAGCACATCGCCGTCCTGCAGATTTGTCAGTATGCTCGCCAGGTCTCCAGCACGTTCAATCGCCGGCCCTGCCGTGACGCGAATATTCGTTCCCATCTCGTTTGCGATGACTGTCGCCATCGTTGTCTTGCCTAGTCCCGGAGGACCATACAGCAGCACGTGGTCGATTGGATCGTCACGTTTTTTAGCTGCAGCGATCGCTAGTTTTAGGTTTTTCTTTAATCGTTCTTGGCCGATATAATCATCAAAACTTTGCGGACGCAAAGTCACCTCGATAGTTTGCTCGTCACTATCTGATTCATCCGCACTCGTGTCTACAATTCGTTCAATTGCCATAGTCTTATAATCATTGTACCATTTCTATCAACTCGCCGTGTCAGATGGCTAATATACCGCTACCTAAATTAGCCCTTCAGTGCTTGCGTCACGCGGTCTGCCGTAGAAAGTTCAGTGGATACTCCCTCGAGTGCTTTCGTCGCATCATTAAGATTAAAACCTAGCGCCATTAGCGCCTCTAGCGCCTCGTCCGTGTGATTGATCGGCTGTGATGCACCCGTCAACACACTGTTGTCATATCGCAGTGCAAGTCCAACTTTATCGGACAGGTCGACAACGACACGTTCCGCCGTTTTCTTGCCAACGCCACTCGCTTTCGTGACAAATATAATGTCGCTGTTGGCAATAGCATTGCGTACAACTTCGCTTTCGCCCAGCGACAATATCGCGAGTGCAGCCTTCGGCCCGACACCCTGAACGGTTATAAGTAGTTCAAATAATTTCTTTGCAGCCAGTGATGAAAATCCAAATAATTCCTGCGACTGCTCACGAATGTGATGATGTGTGTAAAATTTTACCTCCGCATTCAAAAGTGCATTTTCAAAATCACCCGCAGGAACATTTATTTCGTACCCAATGCCGTGAACATCAACTATAATTGATGAATTAAATTTTTCGGCAACTACCCCAAAGACATGTGCAATCATATAGCCATTATCTCATACCTGCCAAGGAAACAGAATAGACCAGAGTACCATTACCGGTTATTGCGCGGCGGCGGTACTGTCGGCTGCTGTGATTCTACGACAGTAATGAGATACGTCAGCGTCGAAGAAGTTGACGTTCTATAACTATCACTATCTGCCGGAGTAAATATCGCCGTAATTTGATGCGTACCGACAGCCATCGTCGATGTCGTAAATGCGGCAGTTCCGCCAGACACAGGTACTTCGGCGAGCGTCATGCTGCCGTCTTTTATCGTCATCATTCCAATTGCCGTTGCAGGCGAAACTGATGCAGAGAATGTCACGCTTGTACCCATCTGCGCACTACCGCTTGGACTGCCCGACACCGACACAGTCGTCTCTACAGGAGTATCAGTATCAGCCTCTTCTTCTTTTGGCTTTTCTACGGGGTTTTCAACCGGTTTTGCCCCGCAGCGCGTTACAGGCAGCGCGGTCGATAAGAAATATTCTGAGCGAGTTTTGCCCTTTATTTCGCTATCCGCCAAACTACCATCGCTACACACCTGGCGCTGTAGTATCCCAGATGGCACCGCAAAATCTGTCGTCGCACCTGCCAATATAGCCCCCATTGATTTTGTAAAGATTGGTCCCGCCATAATCGATCCGCCGTTACGCATCGTTGTATTATCATTATTCCCAACCCATACACCAACAGCCATTTGTGGAGTATAGCCAATCGTCCAAGCGTCACGTGAATCGTCAGTTGTCCCTGTTTTGACAGCAACCTTTTTTACAGAACGTGTCTTCGCGTCATACACATTTAACGATGACCCAAACACTGCCGAGCGCGCGGCGTTATCTGACAAAATATTTGATATCAAAAATGCACCTTGATCACTAATAGTGCGTTTTTCAGACCCTATTGCCCGGAATATCTTTTCGTTATATTTACTGTTAATGCCTTTCATCGTCGTCGTGCCATATTGCAAACCCTGATTGGCAAATCCGGCATAGGCATTTGTCATATCTAGTAAAGGCACTTCGGCAGTTCCCAGTGCGAGCGCTAGCCCATAATCTTTTCCTGGGTCAATCGTAATACCCATTCGCTGCGCGGTTTTAATCGTTTTGTCGACGCCGACTTTTTGCATAACTTCCACCGCAGGAATATTCAGTGACCAGCTGAGCGCATTTCGCACCGAGACATCACCACGGAATCGTCGGTCGGCGTTTTGCGGCACATACCCACCAAAGTCAGTCTTTTTATCTTTTAGTATTGTCGCAGGAGTAATCACACCATCAGCAAGCGCCTGTGCGTAATAGATAGGCTTGAAACTACTACCTGGTTGGCGAGCAGTAGTGACCATGTTCACCTTGCCAAATGTTTCGTTATCCCAACTGTAGCTACCGATAAGACCCCTTATTTCGCCCGACATAGGATCGATGGCGACTGCACTCGCATTATTACCGCCGTTACGAGTGATTGTATTCATATTGCCGTCTATAGCTGTTTGCAGTTGCCCCTGAACATTCATGTCGAGTGTTGTCGTAACCTGATATCCACTACGAGTTACTTTTTCTTCGCCGTATTTTTTATACAACTCGTTCATCACCATTTCGGTAAAGTGCGGCGCCTTGCTACTATCTGCCAATGCCTTTACTGGCTGCAGCGGCAACGCTTCTGCAAGAGCCGCCTGCTTTTGCTCATTGGTTATATCGCCATTATCTACCATCCGCGTCAGCACGGTTGCTTGGCGCTGTTTGGCGTATTCCATATTGCCATAGAGCGGAGAATACGCATTTGGCGCGGGCAGTATTCCAATTAGCATCGCACTCTCACCTAGTGTCAGATCAGCGGGTGATTTGTTAAAATACGTCCGTGCTGCGTCTTCGATACCAAACGAGTTACCGCCAAAAAAAGCCGAGTTCAGATACATACCGAGTATCTGATCTTTGCTATAGGTCTGTTCAATTGCAATCGACACAGATAGTTCCTGGAATTTGCGCAGAAAACTCTTTTGGTCGCTTAGTAGTGTGTTTTTAGCCAGTTGCTGTGTCAGCGTTGATCCGCCATAGTTACTACCACCTGTCGCAACGTTTGCGTATAATGCGCCGACGATACTGAACACCGAAAAACCCCCATGTTCATAGAAGTTTTTATCCTCACTCGCTAAGAGTGCTTTTTCAGTCGTATCGCTAATTTGATCGAGTTGAATTAACTCGCGGTGTTTTGCTCTCCCGAGGCTATATATCTCGGTCTTTCCGTCACTCGCTAGCAACACTACGCCAGTATTATTACGATTCATTAATCGTTCTTGGTCAGAGATATCCCGCGCAAAATAAAGATAGGTAAATATTGGAATCAAAACAAGAAATGCTAATACTGGTGTGCCAAAATAAAGCAGTCTTTTTTTCCAGCTAAGATCACGCCACCAACGAAAGCGCCGTCGAGTCTGCCGCTTAACATGTTGAGCCGGTGTAACACGTTTCGTGTATTTTCCTTGGCGTTGCATTTCTCTTATTATACCAAATTTACTGAGATTTTAGTTATACGGACCTATTCTTTGGCTCGGCATCACCTTCAATCGAAACGTGAGGTAGTATGCGGTCAAGCCACTTTGGCAACCACCAGGCACTTTTGCCAAGCAGCACCATAACAGCTGGCACTAATGTCATACGAACAATAAATGCATCGACAAAGATACCAAAAGCGAGGGCAAATCCAATCGCCTGAATCGTTGGGTCATGATTAAACACAAATCCCATAAATACTGACACCATAATGACGGCAGCAGCTACAACAACCTTACTTGCATGAGCAAAGCCACGTAATACAGAGCGTTTAGCATCGTTTGTTTCACGGAATGCTTCGTGCATGCTAGTTACAAGGAAGAATTCGTAATCCATCGCCAGCCCAAACAAGATACCGATAGCAATAATCGGAATAAAGCTAACGATCGGACCAGGAGCTTCTGCAATACCGAACCAGCCCCACTGGAATATTGCCACAAGTGCCCCGAACATCGCAGCGACAGACAGCAAGAATCCAAGCGTCGCCTTTAATGGAACTAGGATCGAACGAAAAGCGATCACAAGCAGCACGAACGACAAGCCGATCACAATTGTTAGATATAGCGGCAATACAGCGGATAGTTTGACATTGATGTCGTTTTGCAGTGCGGCAGTACCCGTGACGGATAGTTTAATATCGCTACTACCAGTTAGCTTCTTTTGATTATTACCTTCACGTAGATACGTGATTAAATCTATCGTCTCGGCGTCAGATGGACCTGTTGTTGGGATAACCTGAATAAGGCCGCTCGTCCCGTCATCTGTAGCCATTGCAGGCACCGCTGTTTTTACATGTTCAGCCTTTGCGATATTGTCAGCAACTTTTTTCAGCTGCACGAGTTTTGCATATTGCTCGACCGAACGTTCGATCGCGGCAACCGCTTCGGCCTTTTGTTTCTCGCCTTCTGCCTGCATCGACAATAACTCTTGCTGAAAGATTGCAGACTGCTCCGGCGTTTGAATTGCCATCATTTTCATCTGCATAGCCGATTGTTGCTCCGCCGTTGCAGACGTAATCTTGGCATTCAGCTGTTCCATTGCAGGACCACGAATCGACGCTTTGTCTTCTTCACTTACTGCAGGTAGCCCCTCGGCTACAACAAGTAGTGGTCCATTAAACCCAGCGCCGAATCCCTTTGTCAGTAGGTCATACCCACGGCGTTCAGTCGTTGATGGTGCTGCGTATTCGTCTGTTGGCAATCCTAAATTCAGGTCACGAATCGGTAATGCCACGGCTCCGATTGCGACGACACATACCAGCACGACAGCGAGTGGATATTTAGTAATAGCCGCACCCCATCGATACCAGAATGTCGTTCGGTCGGCATGATGATTTTCTTTTGGACCATGTTTTTGTGCTTTACGAATCGCATCACGGTCTTTGCGCGCAAACACCATTGATCCACCCAAACTAAGCAAAGCTGGAATCAACGTAATTGATACGGCTGCGGCAATAGCAATGGCTGCTGCGGCAGTTAGTCCCATCGTAGCGATAAATGGTATACCAACAACAGCCAGCGCAGATAGGGCGATGATAACTGTTGCAGCAGCAAACAAAACGGCATTGCCAGCAGTTCCAATCGCTCGCCCTGCGGCATCTTTATATTTATAACCTGAAAGCACATAAGAGCGGTATTTATTAATAATAAATAGCGAGTAATCAATACCAACTGCCAGTCCAAGCATGATCGCAAGCACTGGTGTGGTTGAACTAATCTCAATCACCTGACTTAACGAGAAAAGCCCCGCCATACTAACTCCGATACCAACAATTGCAGTAATAATAGGCATCCCTGCAGCTATTAGCGAGCCAAGGGTCATAACAAGAACAAGCAGTGCAATCATGACGCCGCCAATCTCGCCGGGGCCAACAATTCCTTCAGGAGCTCGTTCAATCACATCGCCGCCCATTTCAACTTGCAATCCATTGCTTCGCGTGCTTTCGACAACTTTTTCTACCGCAGTTATCGTCTTCGGTGAAATGGCACCAGTGCCGTTTTCTAACTGCACCTGTGTGTAGGCAATCGTTTTATCATCCGATAGTGCGGATGGATTTTGCGTTATATCAATAGCTTTTATTACGCCGTCGATCTTGTCTAGATCTGCGGTCGATTTTGTGATTTGACCAGTAAAGTCATTAATCGTCTTGCCTTCTGGAGCGGCAAATACAATTCGCCCCGAGCCTTTACCCGCATCAGGAAAAAGCTCGTCCATTTTGTCGAGTGCTTTTTGAGCCTCCGTACCAGGGATAGAGATTGCTGTAGATGTTGGTTTCATAAACTGCGATGCAGTAATCCCAAGTAGTGCAATAATCAGAACCCATCCAGCAATAAAACGCCACGGATGATTAAATGCTATTTCGCCAAGTTTATGCAATCTACTTCCCATTATTTTTGTCCCCTTTGCGCTGATTATTATTTGGTTCTCGTGATTCTACTAATGTAATGATATTCTTCATCGGCTCTAGATACCGAGCAAATGTTGGCTGATAATACCGTTTCGCGCCCTCGCGTTGTTCGGTAACCATATCCGCATCTCGAAGTACCTTTAGGTGATGTGACACCGCTGGCCTAGACAAGTGCGTGTGTGCCGTTAGTTCGCCTACGCTTAACCGAGAGTGGTCGGCAAGCAGAAGTATAATTTCTTGCCGCGTCGTATCTCCCATTGCGTTAAAAAGAGGAAGTACTTCCTTGAACAAGTCTTTATCTTGAGCATTTATACCCATGCTATCTATAGTAGAATAATGGTTTACTTTTTTCAACCAATATATATGCCATAATAGTGACATGAACAAAACGACTAATTACATCCCCGGTATGTGCAACATCAATCCAACAGAGATAAAGCGACGACGACTCAGCGGCCACGTTGGGCTTGCCGCCAGTATTATTATTGCCGCTATTTTTGTGTATCTGCAAACAGAATGGCTATATCGTATTGTGATATTCGCTCCTATTTTTACTGCAACACTTGGCTACCTGCAGGCACAATCAAAATTCTGCGTCGCTTATGCGGGATCAGGCAAACAGCACGCGGACGATGGCGACATCATTTCAGTCGATGATGCGTCAGCACTAAAATCTGACGAACACCGTGCACGCAGTATCTACCTAAAAGCACTGACTATTTCTGTCGCTGTAACAGCTGCTTTTTGTCTTGTGCCACTTGACTAATTAGTCACGACTCATCATTGAATGAGTGATGGCTGCGGCTAATGCATCAGCACAATCATCGGGCTTTGGTACGTCTTTAAGACCTAAATGCACCCGCACCATTTCTTGAACCTGTTTTTTATCCGCCTTGCCATAGCCGGTAAGTGTCTGCTTGATTTGCATCGGTGTGTATTCTGCAATTGGCATCTTACCTTTTCGCCCCGCTAACATAGCGACACCGCGCGCCTGTGAAACGCTCATTGCAGTTGTGACATTTTGACCAAAGAATAGTTTTTCTATCGACATAATTTCCGGCTTTGTTTCGGCTATTATTTCCGTCAGTCCATCGTAGATATCTTCGAGCCTGACATCGAGCGGTGTATGTGCTGGCGTCGTTATAACACCTGCGGTTACCATTTTTGCCTTGCCATTATTAAAATCAACGACGCCAAATCCCAAGATACCCGTTCCAGGGTCGATACCAATTATTCTCATTTCATTTATTGTAGCATTAGTTTCATACGAAATGGGTAGTCTACATACACTATGCCTCGTGTTCTAACGGCTAACAGTCACTGGAATGGGTCTGATTATTTGCGGCGTCCAATAACACTAAACTTCCTAACAAATCCCGCAACTTCACTCCTCCATTCCCACGCCGCATACCCAATCGCTAGCATGACTATGCCGCCAAGTGCCCACCATCCAATGAATGCTTTGGCGCTATCTTTTACTGGCTGCACGGCGTATGCCGCCGCAGGTACAGCACTCGCTGTCATGTTACGACAGCGGTTCGTCTCTTCACTACGATATTGATTGTCTTTGCAGGGTTTTAAATTTGCCGAAGCGGTTGCGACATTACGGCAACGATTCGTTTCTTCCGACCGATACTGGTCTTCACGACACGGTTTTAGCGTTCCTCCAGCTAGTGCGATATTCCGACAGCGGTTTGTTTCTTCACTGCGGTACTGGCCATTTTTACACGGAGTGAGGTTGCCTGTTGACGCAGAACTAACATTACGGCAACGATTCGTTTCTTCCGACCGATACTGGTCTTCACGACACGGTTTTAATGTGCTCTCTGCTGCTTTTACACTTCCCGTCCCAGGTTCATCTGATACGAATGTATTTTGTCCGTACGGCGACGACACACCCCATTTCCATTGGCCATCAGAAGCGTCATACGCCCATGATTTTCCAGCTGTCGAAACCAGATCGCCCTTTTCGTATGGCGTTACTCCCGACGGGTAATCTATGACGCCGTGCACATCCTGCAGCCAGGCCGTACCCGCACTATTCGGAAGACTTAACCTCGTACCATCAGCCGACCGAGCAACGACTATCGTTTCCCCTGGAGCAATAACGCCGCTTAGTGGATAGGTATTAGACGACGTTGAATTTTGCGATATCTGGCCCGTCCGTAATCTATATGAATCCAATTGAATCGCCTGAGTTGTAGGATTATGCAATTTCACATAGTCATAGCAGGCGCTGTCTTCACTGGCCGGTAGACATGGATTAGGATTGGCATTTAGTTCGACTATTTGTATATCATTTGTAATGTTCGGTTCATACATCATACTGGTCAAAAAAGCTCGTGTAAACGTTTTAAAATCGGTCGTAAATACACCTTTGCGGTTCGGTGCATTAAATCCACCTCGCTCGTATTGACCAACCGCCGCTCCTGGCCGCACTTCTTCGACGACCGTCGCACCTTGATATACGCGAACCATCACTCCGCCAGCAGTCTGCATTCGCTGACACGCATCAATCGTATACACGCCGTCGTTAACAACCGATTCGCCGGGTACGGCAAATGTCACCGATCGACCAGCTAGAATATACCCCCGCAGGTCTATTTCACACACTTGGTCGTCTATATCGTCAAACTGTAAAATTTCGATTCGCCAATCATCAACGAATAAAGGCTTTGTTGTTGTATTGCGAAATTCTAACGCCGTAATACTTTTGCCTGCGGAGATTTTTATTGCCGATACAATCGCATCTGCATTCGCAGGCACATCGGGCTGCACGACTATAGTTGGCTGCGAAACTAAAACCGTCGCTGCCACCTCAGCCGGCGCGACAATCGGTGCGTCCGTCTTGCTTATCGTTGACTTTTCTTCAGATGGAACTGGTACGGGCGGTGCCGTAATTTGTGGCGCCAGCGGAGCGGGATCGGGTGTGATTGCAGCAGGTACAGTGTCCGGTATGATCACGGGTTGATCAGCCACTGCCCCATTAGATTCGGCATTAGAATTGGCAGTAGATTCCATCGCATACACCGACACGGGTGACACTACCGTATTTGCTAAAAGGATACATAACGCGAGACAAAATGTAATATACTGCATATCCTTAGAATATACAGTATTATTATTTAATCATTATTAAATTTCAGCTGAAATATTTGCATTTGTGTGAACATTCGACACGTCGTCGAGGTCATCAAGTGCATCGAGTACTTTTAGGAGCTTATTCGCTTGATCAACGTCACTGACTTCGATAGTGCTCTTTGCCACGTATTGTAGTTCGGCGTCGGCAATTTGCAAACCTGCATCGATAAGTGCCGTGCGGACTTTCGCGAGGTCTTTTAGATCTGTATAGACAATGATTTCACCGTCTTCTTCGACAGCGTCTTCGGCACCTGCGTCAAGGATTGTCAGTAGCGCATCTTCGCCGGTTGCACTAACGCGAATAACCCCTTTACGGTCAAACTGGAACATTACGCTCCCTGCATCAGCCACACGCCCGCCGTTTTTAGTCAACGCGCTGCGTACGTCAGGGAATGTACGGTTTTTGTTATCTGTTGCTGTTTCGATAATAATTCCAACACCACCGGGTCCCATACCTTCATACGTAATCTCTTCAAGAGCCGCAGCGTTTTTGTCATTCACTCGGTCGATTGCCCGCTGAATGTTTGCATTCGGCATATTCGCCTGCTTAGCTTTCTCGATAGCCAATGCCAATGCAGAATTCATCACAGGGTCAGTGCCACTCCGCGCAGCAATGGCAATCTGGTTGCCGATACGTGTAAATACCGCTCCACGTTTTGCATCTTTGGCGCCTTTTTCTCGTTTAATTGTTGACCATTTACTATGTCCTGACATGGCATCTCCCGGGATAATTTTGTATAGGTTGTACTCGTAATTACCTTTATTATAACAGATACAAGACATCTATTCCACAATGTTACTTTCGCGTAAATTATAGTTTGTTTTACGCCACATATACACACAAAACCCTGCTATCCCGACGTACCCCACCACTACCATCCATTCGCTCATCTCTAGTTCCGTGAGCGCCCACGGTAAATCTGCAACGTGGTAGGTGACTGTCGTCATATAGGTGAGCAGCCAATACGCTGGTATACCTATAGTCGCCGCAGCAAATGGCACGACAAGTGCACCAACACCAGCGATAAATGTCAGTAACATTGCCAGTGGCACCAGCGGCAACACAAGGAGATTTGCGAGGACGGCAACATTACTAAATTGCCCAAATGCATAGACGAGTATAGGCAGCGTAACAATAAACGCACTGATCGTCTCACCCAAAATCTGACGTATCAGTCCGGGTTTTACGTCGCCATAAAAGTACCGCTGCAGGAGCGGCGCCATAATCATCACCCCTGCAAATGCAGCAAAGCTTAGTTGCCACCCTAAATCATTCCACGCAAAACTAGGATCGATTAGCACCGTCACCGCCGCAGCCAGTGGCAGCAAAACCAATGGGTGAAACTTGCGTCCATAATACCAGGCAGCCAGACTAAGCCCTGCGACAAGCCCAGCGCGTGACATACTCGGACTAGCCCCCGTCACGGCGATGAATGCCGCAATCATTGCGCTCGCTGACAATGCCGCTAAATACTTCGACACGCTCACAAACAACCGCCGCGCTAATCGTACTAAAATCGTTAGATTATACCCGCTCGCAACGACAATATGCGTCAGCCCCGCAATCTGCAAAGCTTCACTTAAATCTGGGGGCAAGGCTCGCTTTTGACCAACTAAATAGCCGATACCCAGACTCGCCTGCGGATCAGGAATTGCCGTTCGAATACTATCGGCAAACCAGTCGCGCACTTGCCGAGCGACATCACCAGGCTGAGGCCGTTGATGCATGACTAGCTGCGCACGGTACATTGTGCCGGCAAAGTTACCGAAGCCTTTCGATAGTTTTCCTTTTATCGTAACGATATCGCCGCGCTTAATATCTTTACCGGCAGCTGTGGTTACCCATACTTTTCCGATCAAGGTGTGACCATCTGCACTGATATTATTTATCCGCAGCACCATTTGCCCGCCTTTACCCATGTCGGGGTCATCAGCGACTTTACCGCGAATCACAATCTGCGCATTGTATAGATTTTTATATACTGCTAACTGCGTTTGATCGAGTGAACCGCGCCACAGCCCCACTATTCCCCCGGCAACAATAATAAGTGGCAGCAAATACGCTGCCCGTCGCCATGATATAACTGCAATCAGCGACAGCGCGCACAGCAGCCAACCGACTCCGTTTATATCGGACACCGACTGCGCCAACGTCACACCCATGACAACCCCACAACTCGCCGTCGCCAGTAGCCAAGACGAATGAACACGTCGACGAAGTTTCCACCACTGCATATTCTCAGCTTATTATAAGTTATGGATAAATGCTATACTGATATAATGAACATTCAAACATTCGATAGTGCCGTCGCCGTTGCCGAAGCTGCCGCTCGTGACGCCGTCGAGAAACTGCATGCTGCGATCATTGACCATGGTTCTGCCACGTGGGTTATAGCCGGCGGCTCAACGCCAAATCTTGCCTATGAAATACTCGCCGATGGCTACCTAGATCGGTTAGATTGGTCAAAAGTCACCTTTATTCTTGGAGATGAGCGTATCGGACCACTCGATGGGCCCGACAACAACTGGCAGGTGATCGAAACATTATTCTTGCAGCATATTCCCGAAGCAACCTTCCTACGTCCAAAGACAAATCAGCCTGCACAGCAAGCCGCCCGAGAATACGAGTTAACGCTAGCTACACTAGCCCGATCAGCAGATCAGATTCCGCAGTTTGACCTTGCATGGCTAGGTATGGGTCCCGACGGCCATACATTGTCACTTTTCCCAGATCATCCTGATTTTAATCCATCCGATGAACGGCTGGTTATTGCCGTCCATAATTCACCTAAACCGCCTGCAGATCGTATTAGCTTAACGATTCGCGCGTTAAAAAATTGCCAGAACATCGTTGTACTTGCAACAGGCGAAAGTAAGCGCGCGGCACTTTCACAGGCTTTCATCCCTGGCAGCAAACTACCTATCGCTCAGGCGTCTGCAGCTACTCCCGATACATTATGGCTGCTCGACGAAGCCGCCAAGCCCTAAGACGTAACCTTAGACGGTCGCCTTTGGCACATACACCTTTTTTATATATTTCAAAATATCCATAAAGTCTTGTTTTTCCTGGAAATGGCGCCCCATTGGAACCTTGATTTTCTCTGCACCTAACTGCAATACGATATAGGCAAATTCATGCTGTGGAATGTACGGATCGTTATCGCCCCATACAACTAACATCTTTTTTTGGTGCGCTTTAATCGCTTTCCAGTCCCATTTGTCGTCGTAATATCCGCTTTGCTTTTCCAT
Organism: Saccharimonadales bacterium (SeqCode); assembly: GCA_045628725.1. GTDB lineage: Bacteria > Patescibacteriota > Saccharimonadia > Saccharimonadales > Saccharimonadaceae > JACQGD01. The sequence continues at coordinate 6,813 of JAZQPT010000066.1, read as the reverse complement.
TTCATCGCCTAAATCAGTATGGCACGGTGATACCAAAATAGAACCACGAATATCGTTCGTTTCAGCGTATCGCATCGCCGCTACTGCACCTGATGAATAACCAATGATCACATCATCGATGCCGATTTTTAATACATCTTTCATATGAGGCAGCCAATACTCGGTGCGCGCCTTTTCTGGATCAGGCATTGTTTCAAACACCGTTTCAAATCCAAGTTTCTCGATTTCACGCTTCAGCCATACCGCCCATGGAGTTTTCCAGTCGTTAGCGCCATTGCCGTGTATAAAGATAAATCGAGGTTTCATCTATTAATGGTAGCACACCTACACACTTAGTGATTGCTTCTTGCCCATCTTTGTTAGTCGCCATACGACGAATAAGATCAAGAGGAAACCAAGGAATAATAGCGCTAAGAATGTATAACCTCGTAGGAAATAGAGCACCGCTACAACGACTGCCGATATACCCCACCACATCACCCATTGCTGCCGCAGTAGCGCGCCCGCAGTCAGTAGAATTACGTGTTCAACCAAGAACACCAGTGAATAGCCTGACATTCCCCCGATCGCATATAACCCAGTCGATCCCGTGACAAATACCAGAGCAGCAATGAACCGATTCTTTTTGTTATCACTACGCCAGACCGCCATCAGTGCAATCGTCAACGCCCACCAATGTCCGTACACAACCATATTCGTCTGTGGAATCAGTTGCTTCACCATACGCTGTAGCCCAAACGTCGCCAGATAGACTGCAATTTCGACAAGAGTATGTTTACCGGTGCGATAGCCGTGTGTCGCTATCGTTGTCGCTATCGCTAGTAATGATCCGGACGATGCCAGTAGCCATGAAGTGTCGCTTGACCATATTCCAGCCAGCACTGCAATTCCAAGCACAATCCACACCGACACAAGTGATGCCTGCTGACGCCATGCGTCTCGCCTCTCGACCATCAGCCAGTAGTACGTACCATAAAACAGCGCCGCACTTAGCCATGCGACTCCATAGGCATACCAGCTACTGTCAAATTCAAGCCAGCTCCACATCCCAGCGATCGTTATAACGACCAATACGTTAGAGACAATAAGATACAAACCAAGAAAAAACACCCATCGTACGATGAGTGACTTTTCTTGGTGAAGCCGCTGAGACTTGAACTCAGGACACCCTGCTTAAAAGGCAGGTGCTCTAACCAGCTGAGCTACGGCTCCAAATGATATGCAATGACAAAGTCATGATTACTACTATACTGACAAAATTGAAAGGTTAGCGCATCTGGTGCTTCATTCGTTATATAACTCTATAAAGATAGCACTTTAAAGGGGCGTTTGTCAATACGCCGCCGTCTTATTCTTTGACATGTTTAGCAGATTTAACCGTCAGCAGATCAATCAAAGCAAAGATAATACCACCCGTAATAATCCACACCCTATTATCACTAAGCATCTGGTATACGCGCTGACTCTCCGGTGTCAGTACAAGTGCATTCCCTAATGGCTCTAGCAGGAATGCCGCTGCGAGCAGCCCAAATGCCGCCGCACCAATAACGCGGTGTGTCTTTTTAGAATACGTAGGACCACTAAACAGCAACAGAATTGCCGGTAACAATACAATCGCCGATGCAACAATCGTTTCCATAGGCGGCGCCGACATAACAAATCCGGCTTTCTGAACAAACGGAGTGATGTCAGCTGCCCATAACTCACTCAGTATTGCACCTGCAGCAAGTGCAAGCCCCAACACCCCGAATCGACGCTTGGTGATAAATGTCAGCGCAAATAATACCGCGATAATACCTAGCACTATAACAACAACGTTCATATTAGTTCTTTCCTTCTATATCAAATTTTGCCGTAGATCCTACGTAAATCTGCTTATCTTTAATTGTACCAGCACTAAACTCAGCGACATACCGCGCTTTTTTAGTCGGAACGTAAGATTCTGGATAATTATTCGGGTCGGCATTTTGTTTCACATGCACTACTTTTTTGTCCTGATCAAGCCATATAATGTCTATCGGGAACTGCATATCTTTCATCCAGATTCCCCACTTGGAATCATGGTCAAATACAAACAGCATGGCATCAGTCTTTGCCAGGGTTTTTCTACCAGAAAGCCCTCGCTGTCGATCAGAATCTTCCGAGACTACCTCGGTATTAAATATCCCCGTCCCAATTTGCAGCGTAGAACGCGGCGTCAGCATTTTTGCGGCAACAATTCCGCCCGCAGCAATAATTCCGACAACAAGTACTGCTATCGTTATCTGTTTGATGTATGTCGCTGCATCACGACGCATTGGTCGTCGCCCAGAGATGGATTACCATGAGCTTATTATAGCAGAGTAAGTTTACGAGCCGACTTTATCTTTTTTGTTGCGGCTCTTGGCATTACGTTCGATATATTCAATAATTTTTGTCGCAACATCACGTTCTGTCACAAGTTCCGGCGTCTTTAGACTTGCCGATGAATTTACTTCTAGAACAAGTGGGCCACGCTCACTTCGCATCATATCAACACCACAAATATGAAGCCCCATCGCCTTAGCCGCTTTAATAGCAGTCTTTGTCTCTTCTTCAGTTAATTTAACTTTCGTTCCCACACCACCCTGGTGAGTGTTACTACGAAAATCGTCGTCAAGACTTTGGCGTTTTACACTTGCCACGACTCGGCTTCCAACAACAAATGCACGAATGTCTTCGCCAGCAGACTCTTTAACAAACTCTTGCACGAGGAAGTTCACACCCTCAACATAAAATGCCTGCATAACTGCCTTGGCAGCCTTTGGTGTCTCGGCTAGCACGACTCCGTTGCCGTGTGTGCCACGGGCAACTTTAATGATGAGCGGCGTACCGCCAGCAAGCGAAACAACGTCTTCGAAGTTAGCTGTTTCTCGCGCAAATACCGTCTTTGGGATACCCACTCCGGCCTTTGCTAATATCTGATAAGCTCGCAATTTGTCGCGCGAACGAACAATTGCAATAGAACTTGCCGTTGCGTATGCACCCTGATGCTCAAACTGACGCACGATTGCCGTTCCGTATTTTGTATAACTCTGTGCAATGCGAGGAATAATTGCGTCAAAGTGATCAAGAGATTCACCCTCGTAGCGGACAACTGGGCGGTTTTTTTCAATTGATACGTAACATTTTGCATAGTTAATAACTCGTACTTCATGCCCACGCGCACGAGCTACTTGCTTGAGACGCCGTGTTGAATAGTTTGCTCCGCCTTTTGATAAAATTGCTATTTTCATATTTGTCTCCTCGTTAGTATTTCCAGTCCATCGCGTGCTCTTCGTTAAGTTCAACATTCACAACAAATCTCGAACGTAATGCTCGGCGTCCGATTAACAGCGGATACCCCATCGATGATCGATCGTTTAGAGTCAGGGTTATAATAAATCGTTTCTTCTCTAAAACAATTTTTGTCTTTATGCTATAACGTCGCTCAATTGAGCCGTTTGAGCTTCGGACCGATTGACTAAAGAAATCTTTTGTACGAATCGTCTGTCTACCTTCCGCAGTATAATGCACATGATCACTCGCACCAATAGTAAATACCAGCTCAGGGTCACCATCAGCATTTTTCTCTTCATGAATGTCTTCTGCGTGAAGTGACGATGTGTACGCACCGGTGTCAATTTTTGCGATAATTTTATCAATATTAAATTCAGGAATCTTTGCTATTGACCGCCTACCGATTGACGTCAGCGGCTTTAAACGAGATTTTGCGTGGCGCTGTTTTACCGCTTCATCAATCGCCTCGTTAAATGCACGCATATTCTCTTGGGTGTACGCACCAGTAACGATCTGGGACCCTTGATTCACTTCAAGTATAAATGGCTTTTCCGTCGCACGATCGATTATTACATCTACCCCTGCAATCTGAAGATTGGCTGCCTGAGCAGCGTTTTCTGCAAGACTTAGCCACTTACTAGGCAGCGTTTCTACAGGCATATATTCTGCCGTTCCTCCGGCAGACACATTATTCAGATGAGTCGTTCCGTTGCCATTTCGCTTAATGACAAACCGTGCCTGACTTGCGTATACGCCAATTCGATAATCACCATCATTGTCAATAAAACGCTGACACACGAATTGTACGTCGGGATACTGATGAACTATATCAATTGATTCATTGACTGTGGCGCGAAAATTCATCGTCCCTTTAGCGCCATTGGCATCTTTAATAATAAATGCATCCCCGAGTTCAGCTGGGGTATTATTTTTCATCCATTCACTAAAACGCTCCGGATTGCGTAGATAAAATGTATAGGGTACGTGAATACCAGCACCCCACATACGAAATGCTGTCGCAAGTTTTGACCCCCTCACGTGCAGGCTTGCAGTATCCATAAATGGCACACCCCTATGCTCAAGGTATGTTGCAAGCGCAGCTGATTCATCGCCGTTACTCTTCATATACACGAAATCTGCATCTGCCATAGAGCGACCTGACACACTGTCAATTATCTCCGCTTCTTGATTCTCGCGAATAATAAATGCAAGGTTTTCTAGAGCGACAGTCAGGACATCTTTGCCTTTTAACCCACCAGCTTTTTGCAATCGCTTTGCGAAACCGGCGTATTTCGTACTTGTCTGAGATCGCTCAAACGCAAAGACGAATACAACCAATGGTCTTTCTTTTACAGCCGTCATACTCGCTCCTCTATATAATTCAGTAGCGCAGCCATTTTCTTATCCACCTCAGCGCCAATCTCAACTTGCGGTGTTTGATTAACTTCTAGAATGTAATGCTGTCCCGTTTCTGAATTAATTAACAGATCGACGCCTGCAAATGATGAGCGGTTCAATGCCGCAGCAGCCTTTTCGACATCTGTAATCGCCTGCGGGGATATGCGCTCAAGTGGAACAACCTCCCCAGTCGCGCCCTGAGACGTATTATTGAGATGCGAACTGCCATCCATGTCTCGAGACCGCTTTAATACAAGTTTCACTTTGCCGCCAAACACCAAACAGCGATAATCACAGTCATTTGGAATAAATGCTTGCACGATAAACTGAAGCTTTTTATGCTCATCAAGAATTGATTTCAGATCTTTATAGGTATGCACGAGAAAGTTTGTTTTGCCGCCATATCCATCAGCCGCCTTAACAATAAGTGGGTAAGGTATTGGCGTGTCTTTGCCTTTAAACACCTTTAGTAGCTCACGGCGACTCGAAACAAAACTGTCAGGAATCGGAATATTCTGATCGGCAAGAAGCGCTATTTCACCTACTTTTGTCATCGCAGGAAGTGCCGCCAACTCTTCGCTGAAGAATGATATTTTACGTCGTTTTGCGTATGTCGCAGCAGCAAGCGCTTGCTGTTGGGCTTTGTACCACAATTCAAAATAAACAACATCAAACGTTGCAAGATCCCTATCGGTCAACGTTTCATGAATTGACAATGTATTGCTTCTGACCTGTATATGAAGATCGTTCAACGAGCCCCGGAATAATTGCAGTGGACGATCCTGAGCAGCATTTTTTAAGCGATCGAATAGCATTTCGATATAGCCACGTTTATGGCTCTTATAACTAAAGAGCACAAGCACATCATTTGTTTTGGACATTACATTTTTCTCCGTTGATCTATCATTTCTCGAAACGACAGCGCCATTGCTTTATGCGCACTTCGACCAGCGATCGGAGTGTCGTTTGTAGATGGAAGCTGAGGACTTCTTAGATTTGCTTCCATCACGTGAGGGAACCCTTCTTCATCAAAATAATAATCGATCGCACCTAGGGCGAAGTCTCCAGCATTCGATTCCTTGCAGGCGGCATCCATGATTCGTTTTGCAGAAACGGCAAGTGCCGCGAACAAATCATCGTCAATCTCAACATCGAGATAATCGTCGTTCCTGCCCTGCATTGGCAAGTCCTTGTTAGGAACCACACGAAGCACAGGGATAACATCACACTTTTCACCTCTTTTTACAGAGAACATGCGTAGCTCATACAGCAACTGCTCTTTGCGAGTCCGCTCGATTAACTTTTTTCCATATTCATCCACACCTACGATACCTTCAGGTAGTCCACCTGGCATAACGAGTGCTTGTAGAATCTGCGGAGTAACATCAGCGTCACTCATATTATTTCGTACCCACTCAATAGCTGCCTGCTTGTTTTGTATTTTCGTCGAATAGCCGCCCGACCCACTATTTGATTTCAAAACAACATTGTCCGTCGCAATTGCATTTATAGTATCGCTAATCACTTCAAAATCTTCAGGCCGCATGGAAATGAAGTGGGTCTGAACTTGATCCTCGGAAAGTACTTTCTCGTAAAGATCATATTTTGAACCAGCAAGGTCTTTTAGTGAATTGTCATTTACTTTTAGTATGTCCTCACTACCACTTCTATTTACACTTCCGATAAGTCGAACGTGCATAGCTGCAATTGTATCGATATCGACAGATTCAGCTGTATACGATGACACTCCGTCACTATCCCGCGTGACCCGGTGAACATTACCTAAGTCGAATGTATCTCTACTTGAGACCAATAGGTCAAGCCCATGCACTGCAAGATCGTCAGCAAAACGTCCATCGTCAGTAAACAAATCAAGCCTCTCCTGAGTGGTGTTCCGAAGCGTATGAATTGTGACAGAGTCAGTGTTTGTGTTTGGATTTTTCATTATAATATATTATAACGAAAAACAAGCATAAAGTCAATACAGTTTAGCTTATTTCACCACCTCTGATAAATTAAAAAATCCTAGCGTCGACTAGGGTTTATTGCAATCAGGATAGGTCTAGCGGGGAGGAGTGTGTACAATGAGGTCGCTGTGGCCACCTGCGGGGTGTCGTG
>JAZQPT010000065.1:0-5125 GCA_045628725.1 Saccharimonadales bacterium (SeqCode) | reverse complement strand
GTAACTGTACCCGTCATAATCGGGGTACATGTCATACTCGGGCGAGATCATATTGCAGACGCAAAAATCACCCATGCAGTTGTCTACATCGTAGATTTCGGACACAGCGTTCTCCTTCCAAAGAACAGATTGAATGAACGTCAGGATATGGGTCCTAATGCATGCATTATATCAGATTTATGACATAATGTCAATATATATGTGTCGCATGGGCACCTATGAGGTAACGCGTTCGCGCAGCCAGCCGTCAATAGAGCCAGCACCCATAAAAATCACGAGCTTATTATCATTTCGGGCCTGCTGCACGGCTTCCCATAGGTCATCGTTTAATTCCGCAGGATGTATGGCGTCGATATTCGTAATATTTTCGCTGAGGTCATCAACGGTCAATACGGGCAGGTCGGGGTTTTCGCGCGACAGGTAGGTCGGCAACCAGTAAACGGTATCCGCACTTTCGAAACAATCGGTATATAGGCGCCTGATTTCATGCTGACGGACATTTTGATGCGGCTGGTAGACCAACACAACATGATCAGACAGTTCGCGGGCCATTTGTAGTGTGGCGGCGATTTCTACGGGATGATGGCCGTAATCGCTGTACAGGTTGGCGGCAAGTTTTTCAAAGCGTCGGACGGTGCCTGGAAAGGTTTCAAGTGCGGCTTTGGCTTTTTGTTCATCTAGTCCGCCATCGGTGCAATCTGTAAGCACAAGGTATGCATTTTCGCGATTATGGCGGCCTGGTAGTTGTATTTCATCGATACGTCGGCTGATGCTTTCGTTATGCTTGTCGATCATTTGTACTTTTGTAGAAGCGCCTTTCATGGCGTTCATGTTGAGATCTTGCTGCCACATGATGCAGTTGTCAGATTGCCTAATGAACTGACCGAATGCATCGAGGTAGTCTTGTTCGGTCGGGTACGTATCCGGATGATCGTATTTAATAGAGGTAATAATTGACTGTGATGGATGAAAGTTAAGGAAATTCCGGTCGAATTCGTCGCACTCATAGATAAAATACTGGGCAGACGGGTCAAACTTGCCACTTGGTCCGAATGATAGCTGGCTACCAACGCTGTAGCTGACGGGAATGCCAAATTGTTTGAATACCCAGACCATCATGCCTGTGGTGGTCGTTTTGCCGTGTGTGCCTGCAATGGCGATTAGTTTTTGGCCACTTTGTTTTATGATGTGTGCCAGTAAGCCATCACGCTTTACTGCAGTGAGATTCAGCTCACGAGCGGTGGCGAGTTCGGGGTGGTTATCGGGTAAGGCAGCAGTGTAAACGAAAAAATCAATCGGCGCCTTGCTGTGTGCTTCGCGCAGATAAGACCCGTCCTGTTCGCCGATGTGAACCGGAATGCCCAGAGACGAGAGTTCTTCGGTTGCAAGTCCTGCGGTCATGTCCGACCCAGCGACAGTATACCCAGCATCAAGCGACATCTGTGCTAGGGGTGCCAGGCCCACGCCGCCGATGCCAGAGAAATAAATATTCATATGCCTCGATTATACCGTACTTCGTCTCGGTAGGGGAGAACTACTTGTGTTAAGCGCGTTTAATGTGGCATAATTAAGCGTAATCAAAAAGGGGCAAAACAAATAATGTTGCAGTCATTTATCCATCGTCTATTACAGCGACGCCATTTTTGGCGTTACGCTACGTTTGACGAGGTTGCCGAACTGTACGCGTCGCGTGTCATGCGACTGCTTGCGCAGTACATGATTAATTTATTCGTTGCGCTTTACTTGTATCAAAATGGCTATAGTATTTTGTTTATTGCAGGTTATTTTGCCATTTCGTTCGGATTTAGGGCAATTATCTCGTATCCTGCGGCGTTACTCATCGCAAAATTTGGGCCAAAGCATGGTATCTTGGCCGGTAATTTACTGTATATTCCTGCGCTCGTCTGTTTTACACTTGTGCCGGAATTCGGTATTGCGGCCATTGCAGGATTCGGTCTGTTCCAATCATTGTCGATGGTCATTTATGACTTTTCGTACCTCGTTGATTTTTCAAAGGTCAAGCACGTTGAACACGCCGGCAAAGAAATTGGGTTCATGCAGATTCTCGAACGAATTACTGCCAGTCTTAGTCCGCTTATCGGGGGGCTTATTGCCTTTTTGATTGCGCCGGAGGTGGCGATGTGGCTGTCGGCCATACTATTTGCGCTCGCTAGTCTGCCATTGCTTCGTACCAGTGAACCCGTCAAGACTAATCAAAAGCTTGAATTCCGCGGATTCCCATGGAAAACCACGTGGCGAAGTATTGCCGCAGAAACGGCAGTGGGTTGGGATATTTTTGCAAGTAACACGGTATGGATATTATTTATTGCGGTCGTTGTATTTGCAGGATCAGGTGACGATATTTACCTCAAAGTCGGAGCACTTGCCTCGATTACCGTCGTGACATCATTTGTAGCGGCATATTCCTTTGGTCGGCTAATTGATCGACGACGCGGTGGCGATTTGCTGCGACTTGCGACGTTAGCAAACGCAGCGACTCACTTTTTTAGGGCTTTTGTCACCACTCCATCTGGTGTTGCGGGCGTCAATATTACTAACGAAGTTGCGACAACAGGCTATTTTATGGCATTCCAGCGCGGCGTGTTCGACGCGGCTGATTCGTCAGGGCGCCGTATCGTATATCTGTTATTTATTGAAGTTGCGGTTAATATTGGTGCACTGATTGCCTGTCTGGTGTTCATGGCGCTGATACTTGTTGTGACAACAACAGCGGTAGCGATGAAGGTATTCTTTATGGTAACGGCCCTGTATGTTTTACTGGTGATGTCCGCTCGTTTTCCTCTCTATCGCCGATAGTCTTACATGCTATACTTGTATTAGTAAAAGGTGGGATTCAGAGTGGCGGAAGCGCGTAATATAAAAAGAAATGTACGACGGTTGCAGCGGATAAAGACGTGGCAGCTGGTTCTTTTGCTGATTCTTGTAGGTTTTATTGCAGCTACCTTTTTGCGACTAAATAACATTGGTATGATCCAACGACGCGACGCAGTACTACAAGCTGACAAGGGTACTGATACTACTGTTACGCAAACAAGGTTGTATGATCTACAACGTTATGTGGCGTCGCATATGAATGCAGATATGGGCGTTATCTATCTGGAAGGGCAGTATAAACGCGATAGCCAAAAAGCCATCGAATCGGCGTCAGACGACAGCAACCCAAACGGCAATGTTTTTCGCAGAGCCCAAGACGTCTGTGCGCCGCGCTACGCTAATCTCGGCGGCTATTCTCAGGCATATCAGCAGTGTGTCATCGGTGAACTGAACAGTTACGGGGAGAGCGGAGGTCCTGCGGTTGAAATAAAACTTCCAAAGACAGAGCAGTATCGGTTTAGTTTTGCGACGCCGTTATGGTCACCGGATTTCGCCGGATTTTCGGTGTTGATCTGCGTGCTAATTATTTACCTAATTGCAGTGCGTCTAATTGCAATAGGGGTGCTTAAATTAATCCTCAAAATCCGCCACAGGGGTCTGTAGGTGTTGACACCACGCGCTATCGGCGTTAATCTAACCTTTGTATAGCACTAATAGGAGGTATAAGACCATATGGCTTACAGTCACACTAACTCAAAGGGTATTACATACTACTTGCACAAGACCGAAGTAACTCTCCGTGGTGGCAAACCACAGACAATCTACTTCTTCGCTAAGGTAGAGAAAAACGCGAAGGGTGAACCAACTGATCTTCCAGAAGACCGCGTTGTTAAAGAAAACCCACGTAACGGTTTCTTGACTATCTCAAAGAAGAAAACAGACGCTTAGTCGTACTGATTATATTTTTGCACAGCCGCCTCATTGTATGGGGCGGTTTTGTTTGGGGACTAGCTGTGGATAAGAACATGCTTGCGGCATAAGCATGTTTGGTGGTACACTCATATCAAACAAACAGGTGCCAAAACTGCCCTGCAGAGGACGCGCAAATCGCCTCTGGAGGGCTTTTTTGATGAATGTTTACTTTGGATGTATGATAAAGATATGACTGAACGGAAGATACCTATCTACGATCAAACGCCCGATGACTATATCAGCGGTAAACGACCTGATATCCAAGCATACAACGCATCATCTGGCCCTGACGTCATAGATTTTTACACTGAACGCCGCCGGATTTTAGACCGACGGCTGCAAACGCAATGGCGCATGGCCGCTGCGGCATTAAAACACGACGCGATGCTTTCGCGTCCACATCGCCGCGTTACTAGGCCGGCTGGGCCACCGAACACAGCCAGTGATAGTTGATTTATATCTATAATTATGTTATAATGTAAGTATGAGTCGTAATGAATACGAAAATCCTTTTCTTGATATAGGGTACGCCTCACCAGATGACGAGACATTGCGTGTAGTAGCCGGTATATCGCATGTAGCGACGCCTTGCCTGGTCGAGCAGCTACCATTCGGTCATTCACCGGCTGGCGAGAGCGAGACGCTCTCTGACGTGTCTGCAGACGTACGACTACCGACCATTCCTGGACTAAAGGTACAATAAAAGAACCCCGTGCTTAAACAGCAGGAGTTCTTTTATTTAAAAAGGTAACAACTAGCTGTTTAAGCGTCGGGGTGGACGTTTAAACGAGGTGTCTGAGCGCGACAGCCCTGTTCCATGCGGTGTCGAAGATTGAATCGAACTTGTTCTGCGGCGCTACGTACGCACCGATTTGCAGGTGGTTGAGCGAAATCCGCTTCCGTACGCCGTCACGGGCTTCGTTGACGTCGATTGACACCTCCTTGTTCCACTGTGACCGGCTGAGGAGGTAGCTCACCATCTCGAGGTCCATCACGAGCTGCTGGATCTCGACCGGAGTTTTCGGTCCGGCATGGTTGGTCCCGCGCTTCGTGTTTTCGAGTGTGGTTTCGTACTCTCGCTGTACCTCCAGAAGGCGACTGTGCAGCCGCGAATCCTTGTTGATGTGCAGGACGGTCGTATTGACGGAGTGTAGGTTGGTGGGCATTATTGCCCTCGCTCTCAGATCGTATGAATTGTTAAACGTGCGTATGCTACAATATCATAAAATGATTGTTTTAACAATACCTTTTAGCTATTACATCACGCTATTCCATGTCATGTCGATAACCAGATTCAGTAGGCCAGCAAAAAGAGACG
>JAZQPT010000064.1:0-2296 GCA_045628725.1 Saccharimonadales bacterium (SeqCode) | reverse complement strand
TTGGTGGAAGATGTTTGTCGAAGACCGCGACGACATGTTCGGTGTTGACGCAGCAATCTTGATGAACCAAAAGGTGTGGCAGGCGAGTGGACATGTGGATACATTTGTTGATCCGCTATGTGAAGACACGGTTAATCATCGTCGGTTCCGCACCGATCATATCCTCAAGGACAAAGGTATCGATGCCGAAGGTATGACGATGCAAGAGATGGACGCTGCGATTGAAGCAAATGGCATCAAGAGCCCTGATGGCAATCCACTTTCGAAATCTCGCACGTTTAATATGATGTTCGAAACACATGTTGGCGCTTCGTCAGATGCAACTTCTATCAGCTATCTTCGTCCGGAAACTGCACAAGGTATTTTTACAAATTACAAAAATGTTGTAGACAATTTTTATCCAGACCTTCCATTTGGTTTGGCGCAGCAGGGCAAGGCATTCCGTAACGAGATCAGCCCACGCGACTTTATCTTCCGTTCACGTGAGTTTGAACAAATGGAAATCGAGTATTTTGTTAACCCAGAAAACTGGGAAGAATCGTTTGACGCACTTCTAAAAGACATCCACGAATACTTGGCTGCACTAGGGTTACCGGCGGATAACATTCACGAACTAGAGGTCGACGAGAACGACCGCGCGCATTACAGCAAACGAACGATTGACATTGAATACGATTTCCCAATTGGCAAAGAAGAGTTGCTTGGTCTAGCGTATCGTACTGACTTTGACCTAGGAAACATCCACCGTGAATCAGGTAAAAATATGGAATACACAATCAAGGGAACGAACACAAAATTTATTCCCCACGTTATCGAACCATCATTTGGCGTCGAGCGTGCGCTAATGGCAGTGATGTCTGCTTCCTATACCGAAGACGAAGTAAACGGCGAAAAGCGCATTGTTATGAAGTTCCCAGAACACCTCGCGCCGGTCAAATACTGCGTATCACCGCTGCTTAAAAACAAGCCAGAACTCGTAGCAAAAGCCCGCGAAGTCTACCAAATCCTCAAGAAAAAGCACGGCAACGTTATGTGGGACGACAACGGTAACATCGGTAAACGCTACCGCCGCCAGGACGAAATCGGTACACCGTACTGCGTCGTTATCGACTTTGACTCGCTTGAAGACAACTCGGTCACTATCCGCGACCGCGATACGACTGAACAGCGCAGGGTTGCTATTAACGATTTGGCGTAATGTCGCTGTATAGTTACTTTGCACCAGAGACGCGTCGCCAAGCACTACTGATTTTGGCGACGACTATAAGTACTGCTTTGCTGCTTGTCGTTGCTTTCATACTTTTGTTCGGAACAAGTCCTATTAACATAGAGGGTTCAATAGCTGATCTGCTGCCAACGCTTATCGGCTATACTTTTATCGCGTTATTTGCGCTCACTATATATTTTTTGGTAGAGATCGTACTCTTCAGCATTCGCAGTGCAAAGGATGTGCAGGGCAAGGATATTGGAAGTAGTCATGAACCCGATACACCAGAGTCTCTTTCGCCGCATCTACAGCGCATTTCGTACGATCCGTCCCAGCAACTTGGCGCCGTAAAGACGCTATCGCCGTCGTATAAAAATGGTATCGCACTTGTCGGTATTGTATTGTTTGTTGTATTTATTGTTCTGCTTGCACAAGGAAAGGTTATAAAAGAAGCAGCGAGTATCTTGATACCTTTTATCTCTATTGGGCTGGTGCTATTGTTTCGTGCAAAAGGGGCGAATCAAACAGGTACGCCGCAGCTACGAAAACAAGAGTTTGCGCTAAGAAACAATTTCTCGTACAGTGCACCAAGTGCCGCAGGTTCGCAGCGCGGAGGCGAACGAGACCTAGGGACTGTGTCTGGTGAGCTAAACGCACGCTCTTTTACTATACAGTTCACCCGATTTAAGAAGCCTTTTGAGCGGTACATTTATGAATATGCCTACTGTACGCCTTGCTAGGTAATATAGAATAATAGTATAGCGTGTAATCGGATATAGAAAGACTGTAAACTATGAAATTATTACTCACATCATCAGGACTCAGTAAGCGCGCAATAGGCCAAGCGCTGCAAGACATGGTCGGCAAAAGCCCGAGCGATTGCAAAGTTGCCTATATCCCAACGGCAGCGAATGTTGAACCATACGCCAAAGATTGGGTGGTTGCTCAGTTTGCGCAGCTGCAGCGATACGGATTTTATCAGATCATCCACCAGACGACGAGTACGCATACCGCCTGGATTAATGTTTTCCACGCGCTTCCAGGTCGATTCACACTATCCGAGCTTCCCAAGAGCCCCCCGTCCACCCC
>JAZQPT010000063.1:0-28228 GCA_045628725.1 Saccharimonadales bacterium (SeqCode) | reverse complement strand
AACCGAACTCCAAAGGAGTGCGATAACAAGGAGCGGGAAGTTTACTTACCTGACATAGCGCAAAATTCTAATCAGCCGCCGAAGCAGACGGCTCTCCAGCAACGGTCCATATCCCTACGAAACTTACCAAATAAGCTGCCCCCTTGTCGATGAGTATTTTATCATTGTTATTCACGGTATAAATTAACTTCTACCGGTGGTACATAAAGACCATATCGAACAAGAGTGTGGTAAGATACCTTAAAGTAAATTTACCTACAAGGAATAAGATAATGAGTAAAATTCTATTCAAAGTTAACGTCAGTACGGTAATTATCAAAGATGGTAAGTTTCTCGTTATCAAACGTGCCGACGATGAAAATGTATTTCCAGGTATGTGGGGCATCCCTGGCGGCACCGTTGAACCATCCGATCCTAACCTTGAGGCTGCGTTAGTCCGAGAATGCGAAGAAGAAGTCGGGATTGTCATTAAAAATAATGTCATGATTGCCGATGACGTCCAGGACAAGGGTGATAAAGGCGCTATCTACATAGTTTATAAATCAGAATACGAATCAGGTGATCCTAAGCCATTAGATGGCACCGCCGAAGTTCACTGGATGGACATAGAAACAATTAGGACTCTCGAACTTACTCCGTCCACATTGGACATGATTGAGCTATGTCAGAATACAATGCGATTCGATAAGTAACTAAAAAAGCTATTACTTTCTACGCCACGCATATTTCAGTCTCCAAAGCGCATCGAACTGCACTACCGTAACTCAACCGTTACGAAGCAATATTGCTGAAACAGCTAACGCCACCAATGTCGCATTTCCATTGTTATCCTTGTTCGTATTCTCCTGCACAAGCAAGAGCGTTTTCGTGTATAGGAGCATAGATAGCCCCCCAGTCCTCCCAGAGCAGTTGGAATGGTTTGCCGTCATAGGTACCATGAAAAACACCTTGCAAGGCATACATGTCACGTATCAGGTTGACAAATTGATTCTTAGTCAGTGGCTCTACTCCGGTTATATCATCACCTGGCAATACATCCATCTCTTCTGAAAGTAATGTTCTCAAAAGAAAGATATGAGTTGTCATACTCATAAACCCTTCAGAGGTTTCCGCGTCGGTGACGACTTTAGCAAGCTTTATTATTCTATCCTGAGAAACGGAGATTCCAAGCTCTTCCTCGACTTCTCGAGCCGCAGCTAATTCGGGATCCTCTCCTTCGTCTATACCACCACCAATCATTCTCGATATATGATCTGGGTAGTATCCTTCCTTTTTGCCAAGTAGATATTTACCATTGGTCATCTCTATGAGAATGAGTGCATGATTCTTACGGTACAAATTGCCAATAGGACTTTGGATTGTTACTGCATGGGTTAAATTTTTCATGCCAAATTCTCCAGATTATTTCTATAAATTGATGCGTATTATTATCACCAGCGATGTATGCCTGAAATGACGTACATAGATATCCTTTAGTACACTATACTACACAGAGGAGCAACAAAGCCCGTTCGCTTCTAGTGGCGGGCTATTTTTGTGGGCACTCAAGTTTATTTATGTACACTATCGACAGCTTTCAACAGAGCTGGTACTATATACATTCACATGAGTAATGAAATCTTAAAAATTGGGGTTGTTGGCGTCGGCGCACAGTTTACTGACAACATCCTTCCTGCTATATCTTCGATACCAAATATAAAAATCCAAGCAATATGCGACATAGACCAATCCAAGCTTGATGTAGTAGCCGAAAGACTCAACACATCTGGGTATACTAAGATCGAGGACATGATAGCATCGGAGCCTCTTGACGGCATTATCGCAATCAGTGATCCCGAAGTACACGAGGCAGTCATTAGGCTCGGCTCTATCCATAATATTCCTGTTTTTGTTGAAAAACCTCCTGCGGTATCACTCGAAAGTATAAAGAGTATGATCGCTAACAGATCTAATTCGCCCGTAATGGTCGGATTAAACTTTGGCTACTCTGAATCCGTAATGAGAGTAAAGGAATTGATTGCAAATGAAGCCGTGGGTGATATCATCTCGATGCGAATCGTGCATTGCTCGGATAAACCTCGTCAGGCCCTATGGAATCTTAGCTTATCGAGGTCAATCCTTCTCGCACAGGCGATTCATCCGCTCGGTACACTACTCGAGTTTGGAGATATTGTCGACTTAGTCTCTGTACGATGCACCAGGAATAGAGATGAAACTATATTTAACGCAACGATAGAGATGAGAGACTGGCAGGGCGATACTTTCTTTTCAGAAGTGGTCACGGGATCAATGTTCCCGTATTTCACCTGGAATATGGAAGTAATCGGAAGCGATGGCATCATCGAAGTCGACAGCTTAAATGAACTGCGTCTTAAGCACTCTGGTGACGAGAAATGGTGGAGTAGGTCCTGGAGAGGCAGTCCAGTAATGAATGGCTCCAAGAAAGCTGGCTATAAACAAGAGTTAGAGAATTTCACCAGGGCGATTAACGAACCGGATTTCGTCTACAGGAACAACTTAGACAACCTAGTGAAAGTTTACGAGATAATGGAAGAGATGGAAAAGATATATGTTAGAAAATAAATTCGTAAATTTTGACGACAACGAGATGCATAACGTCGCCGAAATACTAAAAACCGGCAAGATATCAGGTACTTCGCCGTTAGTCGAAACGTATGAATCAAAGCTAGCTGACACCTTTAATTCAAAATACGCACTTGCCGTCTCGAGTGGTACCGCGGCACTTCACCTGCTTATGTATGTATATGATATTGGCGTGGGCGACGAAGTAGTCGTGCCACCATCTGCACCAGTCATGTCTGTTTTACCAATCATAGCAGTAGGCGCCACGCCCGTGTTTGTAGACAATCAGGTAGACTCATTTGGCTACGACATGGACGACCTCAAACTCAAGGTGAACGAGAAAACTAAAATGATAATCTCAGTGCCGCTATGGGGCTACGCAACAAACTCTAAAGACGTAAGCCAATTTTCCAAAAGCCTTGGAATGCCATTCGTAGAAGATTTATCACACTGTCATGGCACAATTGATGACGGCAAACCTACGGGACATTATTCCGACGTCTCGTTCTTTAGTACGCAGGAAAGAAAACTGATTTCGACCGGCGAGGGTGGATTCATCCTCACTAATCACGATGAAATAGCCAACAGGGTCAGGGAAGTACGAGATTTTGGAAAACCAGTAGCAAGCCTATCCCCCTCAAATCACTTGTATGAATACGGACATCTTTTTGGTCTTAATTTCAGAATAACAGCCATATCAGCCGCTATTGGATTAGCCCAAATTGATAAACTAGAGCCAAAAATAGAGCAACGAACAAAGAATGCATCTCACATTAAGCAGTCCCTAGAAGACAAAGATTGGCTCAAGGAGATAAAAATAGAGGACAATTCAAAGCCGAACTATTATTCGTTATTGTACGTTTTAGCGAAGGACATCGATAATCTAAAAGTCGGTCAGCAGCTTTACGATAAGGGCATTGTCTCTGATAGTTACAGATTTAAGATTCGACCGCTATACGAGATGCCGCTATTCGCTAGCTACAAATCGAGCTGTCCAAATTCAGAAAAATTACTAAAAAGAATAATCACATTACCGGTTCACGAAGGGTTATCTAGTGAAGACATTGCAACAATAGTAAGCGCGATAAGCGAGATAGATAGAGAGATTGTATGAACATATTCGAAAAGACAAAAGACCATAAAAAACACTTCACCGTAACGGGTTATACTGTCAACCCGGCGCGGACGAAGATGTTGCTTATTCATCACAAAAAACTGAACAAATGGCTACCTGCTGGTGGACACCTAGAAGAGAATGAAGTTCCGCACGAAGCAGCGATTCGTGAAGTGTTCGAAGAGACTGGTGTGCGAGCAGAACCAATTATCGAAGAGGAGCATGACCTGCACCTAAAAAATGAAATTGACACTCAGATCCCACGACCGTATGCTTTAATGTACCAGATAATACCACTCAGCAAAAAGGATATTGAGCACATACACCTTGATATGGTATTCGCACTTCAAGCAAATGATCTAGATGAAATCTCTATCGAACATCGAGAAGTTCACGACGTACAGTGGCGATCTAAAGATGAGATTATAGACAATGACGACGTTTTTGACTCTGTAAAAGGTTTCGCACAAGCATTCCTACGTAGTGAGTAAAGAAGACTAGTCGGGTCTGACGAGAACATAGAATAAGGCATTCTATCTAGCGATCAGGTGACTCACTAAAATTATTAAAAAACCTCCTCAACGGAGGTTTTTTTGCTATGATTAGCTTATGAATACCGAAATTGAAGCTAAGTTTATTAATGCCAATCATGAAGATATAAAAAGTAAACTAAAAGCATTAGGAGGAGAACTCGAACAGCCATTTCGTTTAATGCGCCGAGTCGTCATTCATACCCCGGAAATGACAGACAGAAACGCATACCTCCGGATTCGCGACGAAGGCTACCGGACAACCGTTACCTAT
Organism: Saccharimonadales bacterium (SeqCode); assembly: GCA_045628725.1. Lineage (GTDB taxonomy): Bacteria > Patescibacteriota > Saccharimonadia > Saccharimonadales > Saccharimonadaceae > JACQGD01. The sequence continues at coordinate 23,727 of JAZQPT010000063.1, read as the reverse complement.
AAGCAGTTCGACGGCGATACCGTAGACGGGGCCAAAGAATACGAAATAGTAGCGAGTAGCTTTGATGATGCCATTAACATCTTCAGTGCATCTGGCCTTATCTATGACACGTACCAAGAAAGCAAACGAGAGAATTGGCGCCTCGGTACGGTTGAGATTATGCTCGACGAATGGCCATGGCTCAATCCCTACATTGAAATTGAAGGTGAATCAGAAGAAGCTATTAAAAATGTAGCCGCACTACTTGGACTGAACTGGTCAGATGCCGTTTTTGGCGGTGTCTCTAACGTGTATAAGATGCAGTATCCACATATTGGTGACGAGGGGAATCGGATCATCAACCAAGAATGGGCGAGTATTAAATTTGACGACCCTAAACCTGAATTACTAAATACATAATACATAGCACTGTTTCATCCTTGTAGAATACTTAGTTGTCAGTCATAATAACCGTAAGCACGTCAGCATATAAATAGGGGAACCAGGGCATCAAACCACTGACACTTACATCTTTCTGGCATCGCCGCATTTGCGAAGCGACTATTTTGGTTGCCACTTGTATTATTGGCTTCTTTGCCTGGTCATATTTCACTGGTGTCAATCAGCTCTCTGGCTCGATGGTCAACAGTGCTATAATTGCCGGTCTTGCAACCTTATCTGTGATTGGCGCAGCCGTATCATACTTTTTAATGCCCGAGAAGCATCGGACATCCAGTATTTACGGGGCTTACTTGCTCCTCATCGCCACCGTCAGCCTTCTTATTGTTAACACGAGCGATACGTCATCACCGTTTATAACTCTGTGGATGATCACTGTTGTATTTGCAGGGATATTCGGCAACAAAACCCTCGTCGCATTGTTTTTTTTGGTAAATGCATACATCGCCCTTCAGTTCGTCGACGGCTCGTTAACGAGGTATAGCATTCAAACAATTGTCATCGCCGGCGAGCTGCCAATTTTCTTAAGTTACATACTTTGGCACAGTAAATCACGTAACGAATCTACCAAAGAGCGTGCCTATTACGACCTTGCGAATGAATTAAATCAAGTATCAAACAAATCAGAAGTGGTCATCAACGCTATTGCAGATGGCGTGATTGCAATTGACAATCAAGGGGTTATTGACCTAATAAACCCAGCAGCTCAGCGTATTGCTGGCTGGGGGCGGCAGGATGCAATAGGCCTGAATTATAAATCAGTCCTGCAGCTGCTTGGCAAAGACGGTCATGAGTTAGAGAAAGCAACTGACCCGATATACGACGTCCTGACAACAAATCAGCAAAAGCGTTCAAAAGATCTTTTACTGCAAACTAGCTCTGGTAAGCGAATCTCTGTAGCGGTCGTAGCGTCACCAATTGGCCATATGGGTTCCGGCGTAATTATCGTGTTCCGCGACGTTACAAAAGATATTGCAGAAGAAGAATCTCAAGCTGAATTTATTAGCACCGCTAGCCACGAAATGCGCACGCCCGTTGCCGCGATTGAGGGCTATCTGGGGCTCGCTCTCAACCCAGCAACAGCAACAATAGACGAAAAGGCCCGTGATTACATCGGTAAAGCCCACGAATCCGCCCAACACCTAGGCCGATTATTCCAGGACCTTCTGGATGTCAGCAAAGCAGATGACGGCCGACTGTCGAACAATCCTAAAGTTATAAATGTCGTTAACTTTACTCAAGAAATAATCGAAGAACTAGCGCCAAAAGCAGCGGCAAAAGATTTACGTATTTTCTTCAAAGCACTTACCACGGACGGGGTAGGTGGCGCCGCACAGCCATCGATATCGCCGATGTTCTACATTCATCTCGATAGCGATCATCTCCGCGAGGTGCTTGCTAATCTTATCGAAAATGCCGTTAAATACACTCTCAAGGGCGAAATCGTCGTTGATGTAACAGGCAGCGAATCGCACGTGATTGTTAGTGTATCCGACAGTGGAATCGGTATACCAAAAGAAGATATTCCGCACCTTTTCCAAAAGTTCTATCGTGTCGACAATACTGATACCCGCGAAATTGGCGGAACAGGTCTAGGATTGTATCTATGTCGCCGTCTTATCGAAGCTATGAATGGTCGCATTTGGGTTGAAAGTGAATACAAACATGGCAGCACATTCTTTATTGAACTACCTCGAATTACCCATGAAGAAGCTAATAGGCTAATCGAGGCGGCCGCAGAGGCAACGCCCGTCATAGAAAAACGCTTACAAACGCCCATATCTACAGCCACTGCATCGACTCCAGTATCTCTGATTCCTCAGGCACCAGCACCAGCACCAGCACCAGCACCAGCACCAGCACCAGCACCAGCACCAGCACCAGCACCAGCACCAGCACCAGCACCAGCACCAGCACCAGCACCAGCACCAGCTGAGATTGTGCCGCAATTTGCACCACCGGCACAAGTGCAAACTCAGGTAGTGCAGCAGCCCGTTCCACAGCCGGGCATCGCGACCATGCAGCAACCTCAAATGCAGCCGCAACCAGCGCAAGCAGGATTTACAGCTCAAGCAATGCCTTTTCCAGTAGCACAACCACCTGTAGCTGCGCCGCTCCCTCCCGTCGCTCCACCAGCCCCAGCAGTAGTGCAATTACAGACACCAACAGTCACTGCGATCCCTATTCAATCACCGCCGCCAGTTCAATCACCGCCATTGACGCAAACTGCCGCACCACAACAAAAACCACAAGGGCTATAGCAATTTAGCGTACCGTTTAGTAAAATAGAGGATAATATGACAAAAATACTACTAGTTGAAGACGACAAGAGCCTAAGAGAAATTTACGGAGTGCGCTTACTTGCCGAAGGATACGACATCGTATCTGCGGGTGACGGCGAGCAGGCTCTTGCAATGGCGATCAAAGAACGACCTAGCCTTATCGTTAGCGACGTTATGATGCCAAAAATTAGTGGATTCGACATGCTTGATATTCTTCGTAGCACGACAGAAACGCGCGATATCAAAGTTATTATGATGACCGCACTATCAAGTGACGATCAACGCGCTCGCGGTGAGCAACTCGGAGCTGACCGCTACTTGGTCAAATCACAAGTTGGTATCGAAGACGTCGTACGAACAGTACACGATGTACTAGGTGATAGCGCGGCAACAGCTGGCACTCCAGCACCACAGACGCAACCAGTGACACAAACACAGTCACAAATACCTTCAGCACCTGCTACGCCAGCACCAGAAGAAGCAAGCCTGCCTCAGCCAACTGCGCCATTCGCATCTCCTCGACCAGCGACACTCGGTGAGCGCGTCATTAATCCAATCACTGCGCCAGAACAAACCGGCGTCGGATCTGTAGCTAGTCAGATCGAACAAGAACTCCAAGCAGTGCCAGTAGAGCAACCAGTCGCGCAGATGCCAGAAGCTCCACAATTCAACATCCCGGCGGCACCAATTGAAATGCCAGAAGTAACCAATCAATATATCGCGACACCTGTTGCCGTAGAGCAGCCAGCGCCAGCACAAAACTACGCCTTTCCTCCAATCGAACAGCCTCAGCAGCCAATGCAACAACAACCCGAGGAACAGCAATTTCAGCAACCGCAGCAGCTCGAACAGCAGCAACAGCAGAACGTACCACCACAGGCACCACTCCCTCCTCAGATGTAGTGTGGTAGAATAGAAAATAATAATGCCTGATTCTTCAACACGCCTCAATAAATACCTAGCGCTTCAGCTAGGTGTTTCGCGTCGTGAAGCCGATGAATATATCGAGAGAGGCGAAGTAAAAGTCAACGGAACGGTTGCCAATCTTGGATCTCAGGTCGTTCCAACCGACACTATTCAAGTTCGCGACGACATGGTCAATCAAACACAAGCTGAATATATTTATCTGATGTTCAATAAACCTGTCGGCTACGTGTGCTCACGCAGACAACAGGGCGACAATCCAACAATCTATGACCTCATTCCTCAGGAACATCACCCCCTAAAGCCGGTCGGACGATTAGACAAAGACAGTAGTGGGCTTATTCTTTTGACGAACGATGGAGACTTTGCGTTCCACATGACACATCCAAAATTCTATAAAGTCAAAACCTACGAAGCGCAGCTAGACCAAGACCTCGCGCCACTTCATCAGCAAATGATTAGCGACCATGGAGTCATCCTCGACGACGGCCCAAGCAAGTTTGAACTTGAGCGAATATCAGATGATGATCGCAGACATTGGCGCATTACAATGCACGAAGGTCGTAATCGACAGATTCGTCGCACATTTAGCTCACTTGGCTATACGGTAGCAAAACTTCACCGTACTCACTTCGGACCATACACGCTTGGCACACTCCCGACAGGATCACTCGAGACGACAGACAAGCGCTAGATATTGTTTTATATACACAGAAGTGATTTAATATAATTTACAGCACTCTACAACATGGAAGGGCAGGGGAGATGATGATAATCATCAAAACCAACACTCGTACCAACCACGTTCAGAAAGGCAAAGTAATTTGTGAAAACATACCGAGTACGGATGGAAGGGTTCACGCCCTTGTCACCTGGGACGATCGCCCCCACAATCCTGCGATCGATCAAGTAATCGGTAAACAAGGGTTCTTTTTCGCCGAGATAATGGCGTCGCCAGAAGAGTGATCTGTTGCGGGTGTGGCCACCATGGCCACACCCGCTCTTTACTTTCTTGCACTTTTTCAATCCGCCTATGCTTGAAAAATATAGTCACCTCTGTTATAGTTAGCGAAAGTTTATGGCAAGCAAATTACCAACAGTTGCAATCATCGGTCAAGCGAACGTCGGCAAGAGTTCGCTCTTTAACCGTATGGTGCGCGCACAGCAAGCAATCGTCGCCCGTGAAGCCGGCACCACTCGTGACAACGTCCTCGGGCGAGTAGAGCATAATCACCACCAATTCTGGCTCGTCGACACAGCCGGACTCAAAGATCCTAACGATGACTTTGAAGCAAGCATCCAAGAGCAAATCACCGAAGCTGCCGCTGCAGCCGACGTTATTGTCGTCGTTGTTGACAGCTCACAATACGCTAGTGATCAAGACCGTTTCGTAGCTAAAAAAGCCCTCCGCAGCAAAAAACCCGTCATCCTCGTCACCAACAAGGCCGACCTTAAAGACAGCCTTCCTAACGACGAGTTTAAACGACTTGGCATTAAAACGATTATTCGCACCTCTGCGGAACACAAAAGCGGCATCACCGATGTCCTTGATGAAATCGTCAATCACATCCCAGCAAAATCAGAAGAAGCAGCAGACGACGTCCTTCGTATCGCACTCATCGGTCGACCAAACGTCGGTAAATCGTACCTCTTCAACACCCTCGCTGGCAAACAGCAAGCGATTGTGGCAAATATCGCCGGGACAACCCGCGACGTCAACCGTATTGCTATTCGCTACGGTGGCCGCGATATCGAGCTACTTGACACCGCCGGTATGCGAAAACCTGGCAAGCAAGAAGTAGGAATAGAGAAATTTAGCGTTCTACGCACCCTACAAGCCATCGAAGAAGCAGATGTGTGCTTCTTACTCATGGACGCCAACGAACTCAACACGCAGCTCGACCAACGCCTTGGTGGCATCATCAACGAATCAGGTAAAGGCATGGCTATCGTCATCAGCAAATGGGACAGTGTCGAAGGCAAAGACGCTTATACGCGTGATGCGATTGCACCAAGCATTTCGCGGACATTTAACTTCACCCCATGGGCACCATTAATCTTTACAAGTAGCGTCACGGGACAAAACGTCACGAAACTATTTGATCTTGCGCTTGATATTGACGCACGTCGCAAACAAACGACCAAAACCCGCGTCCTTAATGATCTACTACAAAAAGCCGTTCAACGCCATCCGCCTGCAGGCCTCAAAAACACCCATCCAAAGCTTCGTTACATCGTGCAGACCGACACAACTCCGCCATGGTTTGTTATTCACGGTTCAAACCTCAAGTTTGTTCACTGGTCATACAAACGATACTTAGAGCGACTTCTACGCGAAACCTACAACTATGCAGGTACACCAATCAAATTTAGTTTCATCGACGAAAAGCAAGTAAAGAGCAATAAAGAACGCGTCGCTCAGGGCCTCGCACCTGTCACCAAGAAATCTAAAGCCGCACTTCAAGCAGCCGCCGAAGAAGAGCGCATCAAAATAATCAAAAAACTCGACACACCTGACGAACAATAGAATAGTACCACTCCGCTAACACCCAGCGGAGTTTTACTATTCTCAGCGACACCGACTACAGACAACCCATCGCCCCCTACAACAATCACGCTATAAGGTATACTAGAAACACCTATGAAAATTATTCTCGCCCAAGGTAATCCCGGAAAACAATACGAAGCAACTCGCCACAACGTTGGTTTTTTGGCGCTTGATTATTATGCAAACGATCAGGGTATCCAGTTCCAGAATAAATCCAAATATAACGCCGATATCGCCGAATTCACTAGGGCGGGAGAGAAGATTCTTCTCGTCAAGCCAACCACGTTCTATAACGAAACGGGCGTATCAGCACGTGCTATCACCGATTTCTACAAAGTAGACCTCACTGACATTCTGGTTATTCATGATGAACTCGCCCTACCATTCGGCAAGATTCGCGTCCGCCATAGCGGCCGTGATGCGGGGAATAACGGTATAAAATCACTCAACTCACACCTTGGCGAACAGTACGCACGTATCCGTATAGGCGTCGAAAACGATCTACGCAGTAAAATGGGTGATACTGATTTTGTTCTTGGCAAATTAAGCACCTCAGAGCGCAAAATACTCCATGAACTGCTACTCCCCGAAGTCGCCACAATGATCAATCGATTCATCGGCGACAGTCTTGTTGACGAAAGTATCACCGTAGAAAAGTAATACTGCAATAAAATCGCAATATGTCAGTAAATTGCAATTTCGTCGCAGTTTATATATACTACAGCTATGAACACCCCGATTATTAGCTTTATCCAAATCTTAAAAGACAATAACGTCAGCGTCACAGCGACGCGAAGAGCTATATTCGAGACACTCCTTGACGCCGATACGCCGCTCAAAAACGGAGAAATCGCCCGAAGTACACCAACCGTAGACAAGGCAAGCGTCTACCGGACCCTCGAATTATTTAGCCAGCTCGGCATTACCGAAACGATCATCCGCGGCTGGACACCACTCACCGAGCTCGCAGAACCATTCAAAGCTCATCACCACCACATTATCTGCGAACAATGCGGTCGGGTAGTAGAGATTGAAAATAATACCCTCGAAGACGTCCTCAGTCTCGTTGCTGCACGTCACAATTTCACGCTATCAAAGCATCTCGTCGAACTTACCGGCACCTGCAAAAACTGTCAGAAATAAAATAACCCCTCACAGTAGAAGGGGGGGATTCCGAGGACGGCATACAGCCGCCCTCGGAATCCACTTTTCACCAGGTTTTAAAGTAAACCCCGGCGTCTTTCTCCTTTTTTGCAACCAGCATAAGAAGTTACGAAAATAATTATTTGGATCTAGTCAGCGTGATCGTGTTCATCGACATGATGTTCTTCTGTGTGCGTCCCCACTTCATCTGTCTGATCGTGACTATGCGCGCCCGTGTCATGCAGCATCGCAATCAAGCTACCAACTAGTACCACTCCCACCACTAACATCGCCGCCTGAACAGTGCCTTGTTTTTGTGGCTGCTCATGAATATCGGGGATAATATCACTCGCGGCTATGTAAATAAAGAACCCAGCAGTCAACGCCAGAATAGGGGCGATAGGAATCTGCTCAGCCGATCCTACGAGATATACTGTTATTGCCGCGATAAGCGTCGCTACGGCAGTTGCAACATTGGCAAGAATCACCGTCTTATCTTTCCAGCCACGCGACAGCAGCAGAGCAAAGGTTCCCAACTCTTTAGGGATTTCATGTGCACTGACAGCAAGCGTCGTAATGATACCCGTCACCGGGCTCACAATAAACGCAGCGCCAATCGCTACACCATCAATTGCATTATGTATTAAATCACCAAATACGATCAAATTTCGCTGACTTGTCTGCTGCACTTTACTGTGGTCGTGTTCGTGATGATGATGGAACCACCCCGCAAATCGCTCCATCAAAAAGAATGCAATAAATCCGCCAAGCGTCCATAGCAATAGTTCGTTTGGATCGCCAATTTCAAACGCCCCTGGCAGCAAATCAAAGAAAGCCGCAGCTAGCAGCGCACCGGCTCCAAATGGCATCGCTAATAAAATAGCGTAGGCCCGACGTTTTTTTGTGGTAAATATAAGTGCGCCGCCTAAGAGCGAAATAGCGCTTCCAATAATAACTGCGATAGTAAGGTAAATGAGATCCATAATCATTAAATAATATCGCGAGGCAAATTTTTATGCAAATATGTCGCAATATAGACTATATTGCGATAATTACTTCAACCTACGCAATTAAACACGTTAATTACATAGGTTGAAGGAGACAGAGGTAGAACCACTATCACCTTCAACTTGTTCGGGTGATCCGTGGTACGTTGTTCATCAGAATGAGCGCTGTACCGCCTTGATGCCGTCGTGAGCCTTGATGCCGGCGTAGGCAGAGACACACGTAGCTGCCGCGAAGATCAGGGCCAGAACCACCAGCACGCCGGTGCTCTCGTAGCCGAGAACCTCGGCGATCCAATCGGCAGCCCGCATGCGATTGATCGCCTCGAGCATGAACAGGAACGAAATGATCGCACCGAGCACGAACACAGCGTAGGTCATGACCTGGTGTGACGCCAATGTCCCGATTGCAAGCAGCGCGTAAGCGACGACTGCCCAGGGCACGTACAGCACGGCGACCGCAATCAGCGATCCTCCGTTGAACGGCCCCAGGAAGGCGGTCTGCCAGAAGCTGCCGTTGACCACCCACTGGAGAACGAACGACAAAAGCCAGGCTGCGCCGTAGATGAACCAGATCAGACCATCCGGATTGGTAGCGCGTCGCTGCGCAAACCGGGCGTTCAGGATCAGTGGAGCATGGGCACTGCGGACCATGGATTCCTCGATGACATTTTTCATGACAGATCCTCTGTCTCGGTCTCACGAAAATCGTGAGAGTAAAAAGGACGAGCAGCAAATGCTACCGTAATACGGAATATACACTAAAAGTGCTATTTTGTCAACCCTTTTTCAGATATTCTGCTGCGGAGGCCTATAGTCTACTTAACAACAACTGATAGCTTGCGCTCATTAATCACGTATTTCGCGGCGCTATTTACCGTTTTCGGCTATAACAGCGCGTCGTTTTTCGATAATACTCGTCACGAGGGCAGTGATAATAAATACTAGTCCAAGCGATCCTGTCACATATTCAGGTAGTTCGATGTGGTATAACTTGATTAACATCATTATACCCAGTGCCAATATAGCCCAGTGTGCACCGTGTTCTAGATATCGATATTTTGCCAATGTACCAGTACGTAGCAAATACACCGTCAGTGATCGCACCCAGAATGCACCCACGCCAAGTCCGGCAACAATCAATATAACACTGTTTGTAATAGCAAACGCACCAATAACCCCGTCAAAGCTAAATGACGCGTCTAGTACTTCTAGGTACATAAACGATGCAAATGCCGCCCAGCCGACCTGATGCTTTATCTGCGTTTTCTTCTTCATCGCCTTGTCAAACACCTTTGACATTGTCTCTAGGCCAACGTGCAAGATAATACCAAGCATACTCGATAACAGAACGGTATTCTGCAATTCTTTATCAACCGTGAAGTAAAGAATAGCTGCAACGACTAGCATAACGATCAATTTAACAAAGCGCAGTTGGCCTGCCCATGCCATAGCGCGCTCAATAGGGCGCAGCCAATGTATTACCTTGTCATGATCAAGGAAGTAACTAATACCGAGCATTAACAGGAATGCGCCACCGAATGCATCGATAACTGGGGCTGCATTGTGAACCTCTTCGCCATATCGATCAGGGTCGCTAAAGGCCATATCAAGCACTTCTTTAAACCCGAGCCCCGTTGCTAGCTGCACGATAATAATAGGTAGGGCAAATCGCACCAAGAACACAGCGATAAAAATACCTACCGTCAGGAATAATTTTTGCCATAACGGCGACATGCGCGCTAGAATACGACTATTCACGACTGCATTATCAAAACTAAAGGTCACTTCCATAATCGCCAATACGACAAATAGCCATAGCATCGATATCCCTAGTTGGTAGACGACAAACGCGCCAATAATAACGGTGATGATACTAGAGAAGCCAAAGATTCGGAGGGGGTGGTTTTTGTGCATAAGTATTTATATTGTAGCAGATAAAAAACATCCTCAAAAGAAATAGGGGCGGTTCTCATCATGCATTACACACAATGAGAACCACCCCAGGAGCCCGATTTATTTTACTACTTGAACACAACCGGGCCGGTGTTCATTGATACCCCGCCGTACTTGTCGATTTCTGGACGCTTTTCACTGTGCTGGGCAGAGAACCGACTGGCACGCTCGATACGCAAGCTTCCGTCGGAATTGACGACCGCCACAGCGATAAGCGTATGGTACGAGAACGTCCCACCCTTATTCAGATCGACCGTGACAACCGTACCTTCACCGTCATCAATGACAGCGTGCGCACCCATCGACTTGAACGACCCGACACCGTTGCTCACTTCGGAATACGCAATGACCGCAACCGCCGTAATAGACGAGTCCTGGTCAAATCGCAGTGTCGCGTGCTCGCGAATGTCAGATCCACCTGCAACACGATCGCCGTGATGATGAACAGCCCCGCGGTCATCTTTTAGCTTGCGCCAATCGATGTATGCGGTCTTGCCGTTGTCGTACGCGACGTGCAGGATCAAACCCAGATCTTTCCTTGGCTTGGTCCAGTACAGCGAAAACTCCATTGCCTTAGTCTTGGCAATGTTCACTTTCGCACCGGGTTTAGTCAACTCAATCTTGCCCTTGGACAAGTTGATTGCCGGAACCGTTGGCTGTACAGGTGCTGCAACGACAGACGCGGGCTGCGGTTCGGGGTCATCATCCACTTCAACGCCAAATTCCCGGACCAGCTTGGCCGGTCCATTGGCGTTTCCTTGGGCGATTGCACGGAATTTCCATGCACCCTTGTGCCGATACAGCTCGCCGAAAATCAGCGACGCTTCCGTCGATACATCACCTTGGCTCAGGTTGTAGCGAGCCAGCTCGACGCCGGACGAATCCATCAACCGAATGCTGGCGTTGTCCAGATCGCCGAACGTTTGACTACGTAGCTTTGCTTCGTAGATGTTCACGATGAAGACGATCCTGCTGACCGAAGCCGGAACCTTCGAGAGGTTCACCGAAACAGTCTCGTCGTCTTCGTCGTCACTTCCGCCTGCCTGATTGTCTTCGCCTGCAACAACAGAGCCGCAAGGCGATGTCAGGTTGCCGAAGAACACGAAATTAGCGTCCGATGCGACCTTGCCACTCTCGCCGAGAAGGAAGGTCCATGCGTCCAGGTCGTAATTGCTGCTAGGTGCTTCCCAGCTCAATCCGACAGTGATATCGCATACTCCCTCAGGAAGGGCAATGTTTGCACCTTTTGTGAGGGTGTTTTTTGCTGCGAGGGCCATGGTGGCCTTTCTGTTCGTAAAATAGGGACGCTACATATTATAACATAAAATATTAATAACACTAATTGCTTTTTAACATACATCAACTAATAGGGTGGGGTCGTCCACCTGACAGCAGTATGCTGCCAGGTGGACGAAATGGATCCCAGTTGATCTAGACGTTCACACCGTAATCGGTCGCGATGCCGGTGAGGCCACTGGCGTAGCCCTGGCCGATGGCCTTGAACTTCCAGTCGCCGCTGTGCCGGTAGAGCTCGCCGAAGACCATGGCGGTCTCGGTGGATGCATCCTCGGACAGGTCGTAGCGCGCCAGCTCATTGCCGGTGGCCGTGTCGACGACTCGGATGAACGACTTGCTGACCTGTCCGAAGGACTGGCCATGCTTGTCGGCTTCGTAGATGGAAACCGGGAAAACGATGCTCTCGATCTCTGCCGGCACTGCCGCCAGATCGATCGTGATCGTCTCGTCGTCGCCGACACCTTCGCCGGTCAGGTTGTCACCCGAATGCTCGATCGAACCGTCAGGCGAGCGCTTGTTGCCATAGAAGACGAAGTGACTGTCACTCAGGACCTTCTTGTCGACTTTCACGCCGATCGCCGAAGCGTCGAGGTCGAACGAGGCACCATCGGTGGTACGCAGATCCCAACCCAGGCCAACAACGACCTTGGTGAGTGTGCCGCCGGCTTCCTTCGAGAGATTGACATTTCCGCCCTTGGACAAGCTCACTGCCATGTGAGTACCTTTCATTGTGTCGCAACAGCGACGGATTGGTAAAACAACCGGTAAGATAATGGTATCCAACCGGGTTGTGCATAGCGCCCTGATAGATCATAGGGAACCATTTCAGCTTATGAGCTGATGTATGGTAAAAAAATGAGAATGTAAATGTACAATTTTTGAACCAGAATGTATTCTAGACTATGTTTATAGTTATGTCAATTATATTTCTAAATAAGCTTTCGGTAAACTGACACAAGAGTACTTGATTATCGAGAAGGGTGTTCGAGGGCGGTTGCTGCTCACACTCGTTTGCAAAAGTGATGGCCCATGTTTTATATCTAAAAAACAAAATAACCCTGAACGGGCTATTAGGTGTATATATTTTTCCACTAAAAAGGCGCCAGGTAAGGGTGGGCATCACCTGGCGCCATTTTACCCTTCAACCCACCCGGGCTTCCTCTGGAGCGAAGCGTCATGACCAAAAATCAAGAAGGTATGCGCCTGATCCGAAGATCAATACTCGATATTCGCTCTAAAAGAGGTCCGCCTTTGAAAAAGGGTTAGTTAAAGGGATTAGTATGCATGCAATGCATTGTCAAACTCAGAAAACTGAGCAAATCCTGAAAAGTGGAGGGTAGTTTACTTTAAAGAAACATTGCATACAACCTAACATAAGTTAGAATAGGGGGTATAAGGTGCGTTTGATCGGACTCGCATCTCGATCAATCATGTACGATATTAGCACGGATTTGACTTTATGTCAACAACTTTAAACACAAATCTCATGAAAATCAATACAATCTCACCCCAGGAAAACATATTCACACAGATAGTATCTACTATTGCGGTAACGCCTAAAAAGTTGTACTACATAGGCAATCTTCCCGAACGGCGCATTCCCACCGTAGCGATTGTCGGCACACGCAAACCAACGCGTTATGGAATCGAAGTCACTCAGCGACTCGCGTACGATCTGGCCAGTAAGGGCGTCATTATAATGAGCGGCATGGCCCTTGGCGTTGACGCAATTGCGCATAGGGCAGCAATCGAAGCAAAAGGTATTACCATGGCAGTACAAGCAAATGGCCTGGCAAAACTATACCCCGCGACTAACCGTCAGCTCGGCGAGGATATCATCAAACAGGGCGGCGTTATCTTTAGCGAGTACGCACCAGATGTCGGCGCACGCGACTATCGGTTCCTCGAACGTAATCGTATTGTCAGCGGTCTTTCCGACGCAGTCCTTATTACAGAAGCCTCTGCTCGGAGCGGTACATTAAATACCGCACGTAACGCCCTAGAGCAGGGAAGGGATGTCTTTGTCGTCCCCGGCAATATCACCAGTCCGCTCAGCGCAGGCTGCAATTCACTCATTAAACAAGGCGCCTCACCAGTAACATGTGCACAAGATATTCTCGAAATAATCGCCCCTCAGTTATTGAAGCCTCAAGCCATCCTTGCGTTAGGTGACAATCCTTTGCAATCGCTTATTATTACATTGTTGCAATCTGGCCTGCGTGACGGGGATGAACTACTCTCACGCCTTGACGCGACAGCAGGGCAATTTGCTACCGAACTGACAATGATGGAGATCAACGGTATCATTCGCAGCCTCGGCGGAAATCAGTGGACTCTCAAATAACAAAATCATTGACTTTATATAATTCTTGTGCTATAATGTAATTATCGAATGACAGTTCGATCGCCGAGCACACCGCCCGACGCCACCGTCTGTCGCTTCGATGAAGCTTGGCAGACAAAGATAGGAGCATTCCATGATTGTTTACTCCTCCGTTTTCGGTGAGTTCGACGACGAGAAGGTTGTCATGTTCGGCGAAGCGCCTCGGGCAAACCACCCCGAACAGGCAAACTTCGACGACCCCACGATCGACGCCCTCTACCGGGGCGCCGCCGCCTGAACCACAGTCCGCCAAGTGGGCTATCTGCATTCGCAGGTGGCCCACTTTTTTTGACTTTACTCATTAAAGGTATACAATTTCAAGCAAGCCTTAACCTCACGTACACACGACAAGGTAGGTAACTCAACAACAAGGACGGAGTCCGGCATGACGCTCACAGAACATGAGTTTGTACATCTGTATGAACTCGATCCAGAGCTCGTAGAGGAGCTCCTACGGACGGGAACATCGCTAAAAGATCTGGCGCAAATCATCGAGAGTTCTGCGCTCGGAGCAGATTTTGTCACATCAAACGACAAGATCTCTCATCCAACCAGTCTCTTGATCGAGCAGTACGCGCTCATGATCAGTGATGCAGAGCTGACAGAGAACATCACCAATGCTCTGACGAAATTCAGAAAATGGCTCTTCAAGTTCAGCCCAGAGCTTGCCAGACTCTGATTTACGTTGTTGAAACCCGCCACACTTTTACGGTGTGGCGGGTTTAACGCCTTGACGTATGTATTGAATTTGCATACAATCAGCCATTGTGTTTAATTGAATAGAGCGTAAACCGAAAGCATCATACATATATATATGGCAAAAAATTTAGTAATCGTAGAGAGCCCCGCAAAAGCAAAGACAATCGAGAAGTATCTCGGTAAAGATTTTCATGTACTCTCGTCGATTGGCCATATTCGCTCTATCGTTAAAAAAACGACCGACGGCACACCGCCGATTGATGTCGATAATGGATTCAAGACTCAGTACGAAGTCGACCCAGAAAAGAAAAAAACGGTCGCCGAACTAAAACGTGCCGTCAAAGAATCCGAAGAAGTCTGGCTTGCAACCGACGAAGACCGCGAAGGGGAGGCCATTGCTTGGCACCTTTGTGAAGTTCTTAAACTTGACCCAAAAACGACAAAACGAATTGTATTCCATGAAATCACAAAATCAGCTATCGAAGCTGCCGTCAAAGAACCTCGCACTGTCGACATGAATCTTGTCGCAGCCCAACAAGCCCGCCAAATCCTTGATCGCATCGTAGGATTCGAACTTAGTCCTGTCGTATGGCAAAAAGTACCCGGCGGCAAATCTGCTGGCCGCGTCCAATCCCCAGCTGTTCGTCTACTTGTTGAACGAGAACGAGAGATCGAAACGTTTGAAGGATCATACCAATTCAAAGTTACTGCGTTATTCGTCCACGACAACCAAGAAGTAAAAGCGGAACTGCCGCAGCGTTTCGATACCGAACCAGAAGCCCAGAGTTTCCTTGAGAGTCTACGAGGCGCAACGTTCTCTGTTACCGATGTCACTAAAAGCCCTTCAACACGTAATCCTGGCGCACCATTTACAACCAGTACATTGCAACAAGACGCCAATGCAAAACTTGGCTTTGGATCAAAAGCAACAATGTCGAGTGCGCAAAAACTCTACCAAGAAGGTAAGATTACTTATATGCGTACAGACAGCGTTAGCCTGTCAGGACAAGCAATTGCCAGCGCAAAAGATTTTATTACAAGTAAATACGGCCCTGAGTATTCACAGGTTCGTCAGTTCAAAACCAAGAGCTCAAGCGCCCAGGAAGCCCACGAAGCAATCCGCCCAACAGACATGGGTCAAGAACGTGGTAGCAGTAACGAGTACGACCAAAAACTATACAACCTCATTCGCAATCGTACCCTCGCTAGCCAGATGTCTCCGGCAAAACTAGAGAAGACGACAGTAACCATCGCCATCAGCACCAACAATCAATCATTCGAAGCCAAAGGCGAAGTCATCGTATTCGACGGATTCTTGAAAGTCTATGGCGGTAGCAAAAAAGAAGCCGACCTATTGCCAGCTATGCAGTCAAACGACATCCTTAGCCTACAAGAAGCAGCAGCTAAGCAGGTTTTCGCTCGACCGCCAGCACGATTTACCGAAGGTAGCTTGGTTAAAAAACTCGAAGAACTCGGCATTGGTCGTCCAAGTACCTACGCGACGATTATCGATACTGTTCAAACTCGCGGATACGTCGTAAAGGGCGAGGGCGAAGGCAATCCACGTGATGTCATCGTGCTTAATTTCAAAAATGACGCTATCGAACGTGAAGTCACCAAAGAAAAGACGGGTGCAGACCGCGGTAAACTCGTCCCAACACCAAGCGGTGAATTAATTGCTGATTTCCTCAGCGAACACTTTGAACAAGTTGTCGATTATGATTTTACCGCCAGCGTCGAGGAAGAATTCGACCGTATCGCCGAGGACAAACTTGCCCGAAACGCCATGCTCAGTGCATTCTACAAGCCATTCCATGACCTTATCGTCGAATCTGGCGGCATCGACCGCAGCACTGTTGGCGCATCAAAAGAAGTAGGTAATGATCCAAAGTCAGGCAAGCCAATCATTGCGCGCTTTGGCCGATTTGGTCCAATGCTGCAACTTGGCAGCACCGAAGACAAAGAGAACAAACCGCAGTTCGCCCCAATGCCAGCAGGCACAAAGATCGAAACGATTACTCTCGAACAAGCACTCCATGCGTTTAAGCTACCTCGATTAGTCGGGCAAACAGCAGACGGCAAAGATATTAAAGCAAATATCGGTCGTTTTGGTCCGTACATTCAGATCGACAAATTATTTGTCAGCATCAAACCTCTCGATCCACACGATATTACACTCGATCAGGCGCTCGAACTTTATGCCGCAAAGCTAAAAACCGAAGCAGAGAAGAACATATCCGACTTTGGCGACGGTGTGAAGGTCTTGAACGGTCGTTACGGTCCCTACATCACCGACGGCAAAAAGAACGCCAAAATTCCTAAAGACGTCGAACCAAAAGACATCACTCACGAGCAAGCAAAGCAAATGCTTGCCGATGCGCCAGTTGCAAAAGGCCGCTTCGCCCGCAAAACTACCACAGCCAAAAAAGCCCCTGCGAAAAAAACTTCTGCGAAAAAACCAGCCACAAAGAAAACGGTCACCGCACGTCGCAAAAAAGCCTAAATTTTCTTTGTAAAACTCTCGTTAGAACATTTTTAGGCGCTTTACCTCTACGGTGAAATGACGCAACTACCATTTTATAATCGCTAAATCTGTTATTATATTAGCAATGAATAATTGGTGGGCACCTAAAAAACAACGTGGTTTTACTATCGTCGAAATCATCATCGTTATCGTCGTCATCGGCATTCTTGGGGCGATAGTCTCTATCGCTTATATCGGCATTCAGTCACGCGCGCTTGATTCTAACGCGCGGACCGATTTAACCAACGCTGCAAAGTTAATGAATATAGCGAAATCATTTGACGGTACCTATCCGACAACACTCCCACCAGATCTTAAATCGTCTAATAATATCAGTTTGTCTCTTGTCGTATCGTCCCACCCGTACTACGGCAGTTTAACGAATGTTCAAAACGGCGTTCTGCTTTCACAAATTTGCCAAAACTTAATCGATGCGGGGCAGGGGAACGGTATAAATGCAGGCGGCCTACCAGTCGCTTACATTACGGGGTGTGGCAATTGGAACGACGACAGTATGCAAATAACCGGCTGGAAAACAGAAGTGTTTCCCACGCCAATCACCGCAAATACATTTTCCGATTATGCAGCCACGGTCCCGCCAGGCGGTGCATGGTTTCCGACTCAGCAGGCCGTTATTCGTGATTTCTACACACAGCTTAATTCACGATTTCTTGCTCAGGGTGGATCTTACCCGATCGAGAGTTTTTGGGATTCTTGGGCTAATCCTGGTAATGGCGGCGTCATGCTGCAGCCACTTCCCGCACCTCAGCCAAGCGGTAATGCGAATACCTACTGCATACAAGCAACGGCCGGTACTAAGACATGGAATGTTCGCCCCTCCAGCACCGCAACCAGTGGATCTTGCTAACCATATACGCTATCTATAGCGCTAGAACACATCTTTCTACCTCTGTATATACATCATAAAACAATAGAGCAGAATAAAAAGTCTCACGACACTCTTTACTATTTACGTCTATTTCATGCTATAATTGACTAAATCCTTAATAACAAACTTAGAAAAAGTGTTTGACATTATGAAAAATATGTTTTATAATGGATAACAAGTATATACAACATAGAATAAATTAATCCTGTGGTGAGGCAGAGAGGACGATAACCCATATGAGCGACACGCCAAAATCAGAAAACCCGACGACAACAACTCCCGATATCGACACGACAGTAGAGGCAATTCTTGGAGCAATCGACCAAGACCGTGAACGTGAAATCATTACTCGTCGCTTTGGACTATACGACCGAAAAGAAACACTTGAACAAATCGGAGAACTTCTTGGTATCACACGTGAACGTGTTCGACAGCTTGAAAAAGCGATCCTCATCCGTCTAAAAATCGCCGCCGAAGAGGGTAAAATCCCTTCTGTTCCTGCAATCGAAAAAGTACTCGTTCGCGAACTTTCAGAGATGGGACGTCTTGCGACTATCAACGACCTAACTGCACGAATCGACAGCAAAGCAGACAACCTGAAGCGATCTCGCGTAGCCTTTATCGCCGAACTTGCTCCACATCTAACAGTTGTCAACGAAAACGACAACTATCGACTAGCTGCCGGTATTTCTGAATACGGCGACGAGAAGAAAATTCGTGCTGAAATCGATGAGATCGTAAAGACTATCAAAAAGCACGGTGAACCCCTCACGATTGATCAACTACACGAACAGCTCAACTACGAGCACCCGTCAATCGTACGTGCACTTGCGAGCGTCAGCAAGCACCTATCACACCTTAAAGACATGTGGGGCCTCAACAAATGGCCAACCGTTAACCCAAAGAATATCCGCGATAAAATCTACGTTATCCTTGCAGAAAACGGTAAACCTCTCCACTTTAGTGAAATCTCTGAAGCTATCAAAGACAGCACATTCAGCCGCAAAAACGTGACGACACAGGCGATCCACAACGAGCTTATCAAAGACAAGCGGTTCGTGTTGATCGGTCGTGGCATCTACGCACTCGACAGCTGGGGCTACAGCAAGGGAACAGTCGCCGATACGATCGCTGACATCCTGCGCAAATCACCAGAACCACTTCACCGCGACGAAATCGTCAAGCGTGTCCTCAAAAACCGCCAGGTAAAAGAAACAACCATCCTCTTGAATCTACAGAGCAAACCGCAGTTCAAGCGTGTTGCAAAAGCAACGTACGCACTCGCAGAGTAGAGAAGTCTCCTTGAGAGCGACGTGATACGCAGTTTCGGCTGCGTATTTGCTTATGGTAAGTATTATATTAATGTAATCATAAATGCAGTACACGAGAACCCGCCTCGAGCTACTCGCTCGGCGACGTCCTCGAGTCGGGTTTTTCTTTTATCAGATAAAAACCGCACATTCTTTTTTACGAAAGAACCAAAAAATCCTTTCTTTTGACGCAAAAGAAACAAAACTTTTATGACGGCTTCACCCCGCGGCTAAAGTCCCGTTCTGCAGAGGTCACGAACAGGGATGAGCATTGTATCTCTCGCTACGCGTACGCGTAGCGAGAATGAATAAAAGCATAACTAGTCGTGACACCTACACCGACCCGAGTAGGCAAGAAATAAAAGAACTGAGTAATTCGCGAGGACGTGTCAAAATTAAATAAAATCGATATGAATTTTGACCACCTGAATGTAATCATGAAGGTGTTCCGCAGCGACAATTCTTTTATTACGAGGCTACCCGGAGAAGGGAAGCCGTCACAAATATTTTGCTTCTTTTGTTACCCAAAAGAAGGACTTGGTTCTTTGGCTAAAGAACGAAACAAGTTACTTAACTAAATAAAATAGCGACTAATCTCAAAATCATGTCTAAGATGACACAGATATTGTAATTTAACTGATTTTATGCTATAATTAAAATATAGCTCCGCCTTGCATACAGATACACAAGGTGCGACAATAAAAGGGCAATATTATGGAAGTTATTTCCTGGATCATCGGTCTTCTTCTCTCGTGGTACGTATGGGTTCCCATCGTGCTTACTTTAGGTTACTTAACGTGGCGTAATTATCAGCGGATCGACATCGTCAAATCTATCGAAAGTACACTGCTAGTACTTGAAATTCCAAAAGCCAATGACAAGTCAGAAATGGCGGCAGAGCAACTCTTTGCCAGCTTGCACGGAATCTTGCGTGACAAAGACGAACTAAAGCTAAATGGTGGCATACAAGAACACCTCAGCTTCGAAATCGCCTCTGTTAATGGCCAGATTAGGTTTTACGTTTGGGTGCCAAAATCACTCCAAAGCTTTGTCGAAGGACAGATCTACGCGCAGTATCCTACTGTTCAGATCCACGAGGCTGACGAAGATTACGTCGCACACGAACGTAACCACAGCGTCATTTACACCAGCGAAATTGCCATGACCGGTAGCGAATTCTTGCCAATTAAAACATTCCAGAGCTTTGAAGTTGACCCTCTTGCGGGAATAACAGGAACACTAGCAAAACTTGAATCAACCGGTGAAGAAGTCTGGATTCAAGTACTCGTTCGCCCAATCGCAGACGACTGGCACAAATCCACTGACAGCTGGATAAAATCCGTCAAAAACGGCGGTAGCGGCAATCCCTTTGGCTTCTTGACTGACGGCAAAGGCTTTGATGCAAAATGGATATTTGGCATCCTAGAGGCATTCTGGAAACCGCCTGAGCAAGGTGCTGGCGGCGCACCGGTCGTAAAGGAACTTTCTGAACGCGACAAAACACGTATCAGCGAAGCAGAGAAGAAAGCGACAAAACTTGGCTACCAAGTTAAAATTCGTCTTGCCTACCTGGGGGAGAGTAGTACTAACGGCAAGCTACGCATGCAAGCAATCGTCGGTACGTTCAAACAGTACAACAGTACGAATCTTAATGGATTCAAAGTCAGTGGCGCTAGTTTCAAGACCGAGGACTTGGCAAAATACCGCTCACGTCTGTTTATCGATAAAGGTTACATCTTGAACATCGAAGAATTGGCTTCAGTATTCCATCTTCCTCATACCAACGTCGAAACGCCAAATATCGTCTGGGCTAGCAGTAAAACCGCCGAACCACCGTCAAAACTACCCGTCATCACTGGCAACAGCGCCATCGACGAAAATATCAGTGCGTTTGGCCTGACAAATTTCCGTGGCATCAACCATCAGTTTGGCATGCTCCGCTACGACCGCTCGCGTCACATGTACATCATCGGCCAGACAGGGGCAGGTAAGTCTGGTACGCTGGCTCTTTTGGCGTTATCCGACATCTTCCACGGACAAGGGTATGCTATCATCGATCCGCACGGTGACTTTGCTATCGACAACATGAAATTCATCCCTGCTAGTCGTATCAAAGACGTCATCTACTTCAACCCGTCCGACACATCATTCCCGCTAGGGTTCAACCCCCTTGAAGTCATCGATCCTAACATGAAATCAAACATTAGCTCTGAAGTCATCGGAGTATTAGAGCGCATGTTTAGCAATAGCTGGGGACCGCGTCTTGAGTATATTCTGCGCTACACCATCCTTGCGCTACTTGATCGTCCAGAGACAACAATGCTTGATATTACACGCATGCTCACAGACAAGAAATTCCGTAAAGAAACCTTGACGTACTGTCAGGACACTGTAGTGCTGCAGTTTTGGAATGTTGAATTCGCCAGCTGGACAGAGAAGTTCCAGGCCGAAGCTATCGCTCCAATCCTTAACAAAGTTGGCGCATTCACCGCCAATCCAATCATCCGTAATATTATCGGCCAGCCAAAATCTACCTTTAATATCCGTGAAATCATGGACGAAGGTAAGATTCTGATCGTCAACCTATCCAAAGGACTCCTCGGTGAAGACAACTCAAGCATCCTAGGATCGTTCCTTGTTACAAAAATTCAGCTAGCGGCAATGTCACGAAGTGATATTCCGAATATTGCTGACCGGCGGCCGTTCTACCTGTACGTGGACGAATTCCAAAACTTCGCGACTAATTCGTTCGCGACGATCTTGTCCGAAGCGCGTAAATACGGCCTTAATCTTACCGTCGCCAACCAGTACATTTCACAAATGGACGAAACAGTTCGTGACGCTGTGTTTGGTAACGTTGGTACGATGATTACTTTCCGTGTTTCCGCAGACGATGCTCCTATCCTCGTTAAGCAATTCGAGCCTCAGTTTGAAGCAAATGACCTCCTGCAAATGGCAAACCGTAACTTCGTCATTAATATGGTTATTGGTGGCGAAAAAACGCCGGCCTTTAGTGCTCGTACTCTCGAACTACCGCCACCGCAGACAGATAATTCAGCCTACATTATCGAAAACACCCGTAAACTATACAGCCGCGCACGCGCTGACATCCAGAAAGAAATTTCCGATGCCGTCACCCCTATGGATCCAAAAAAGCAGGCACCTCAACCAGCAAAGCAGTCAAAACAGTGGCCAATCAATGCGCAGACACAAATGGTGACGCCTACGGCAGCGCAGCAGCCACGTCCACCTAAGCAGCCGGCAGCAGCCTCAGCGCCAGCGACAACTGTCATTCCACAACAACCTGTAGAGCAGGGGAGTAGCGCAGCACCAGCCCCTTCAAATCAAAGTTCAGCGCCAATCGACCCGAACGCTCCGCCAAAGAAAAAACGATCACGTAGTCGCAAGAAAAAGCCAAGCCAGCAAGGCGAGGGCGCGGCTACTGCTGATTCAGCGCAGCATAATGCCGCTGCTCCTGCACCTGTACCTACTACTCCCACTCCTAAGCCCGTACAGCAACCCGCTCATGACGCCTCAAAACTAAATGTCGAACACAGGTCACCTCGGGCAGACAAGCCCCCTACATCACCTGATAAGCAGACTCCTGCGCCAGCAGCCCCACATCATCAGCCTGCTCACAAGCATCAACCCGTACAGCCAAAGCCGCAGCCACAACCGCAGCCACAACCGCAGCCTGAAGAAGATGGCTTACTGCGACTACGCTAGGCGATAGGGTATAGGCAGGTTAATCACATGCAAATACTAGCCCGATTAAACACATTCGGCGCTGAGCATGGATCCACAATCATACGAATGCCTCCACGATTCAATGATGAAACAAATCTGCAACGACCCATGGGGAAGTTCCATCTTTTGGAGTGGAGTACAGTATATCTTCTTCGGCGTCCCGATTATTATCATATGGTTGATACTATCATTGATATTCTTTGTATGACGTCACAGCGGAAATAAGAAAACAATGAATCAAAGTATAGAACAAAAATAGAACATTATTTATCGCAGTTATTAGGCATCTGGGATTACATTATGACCACCGGGTCATTCAATACGCATGTGGTCAACTTAGCGTATGCAATGCGTGGATTATACAAATAAGATCAGGTGTACGGACAATATCTATGAACGTGACAGCCACATGAGCACGTGACGTAAGTAGTATGACAAAACAGGGTATATTAAAAAATAATGAACATGGCGAAACAGAATTGTATATAAATAAGTAGTATAAGTACTCATGTTTTATATATAGATTTAACGTCGCACAATATATCTTTTACGACATTAGATATAGAATATAGAGATGACTATGT
>JAZQPT010000062.1:0-1506 GCA_045628725.1 Saccharimonadales bacterium (SeqCode) | reverse complement strand
ATATATTCAATGAGGTACGTGGTAATAGTAGAAGGATAACTGTTTTGAAGACGATTCTTGGAGTCATTGGTTTAAGCTTTATAATTGTGATAAGTCGGATCGTAGCCATGTCGTTCTGTGAGCCAAGGAGTTGATAATATGCCTTGTCTTCCTAAGACCGCTTGGCCTCCGACTTATATATTCAATGAGGTACGTGGTAATAGTAGAAGGATAACTGTTTTGAAGACCATTCTTGGAGTCATTGGTTTAAGCTTTATAATTGTGATATCTACGACCCGTCCAACACCGCTCTCCTGTATCGCACCTGGACGGTAAACGTCTCCTTCCATTCGTTCAGATTTTGTTCTGCATGCCACCCTGGACATCGGACATGATGAGATCGCCTCTTTCGGGGCGGCCCACGACCACCTTGGCGGGTGGACTGTGGAAATATGTGAACCGGAAATGGCTTGTCTTTATCCGAATACAGATTGTGGTCGACGACCTTTTGTACACCGTCTTTCACACCCCGTATCGAGGTACAACCGGGAATAAAGATGGCCACGTCCTGGGACAACCTTTGACGTTGGCTTGAATCCTACGGAAACTTATAGGATGCTCCTTCGCTGGGCGTTGTTGCATCCAACAAACCTAATGTGTTGCTGTTTTTGCATCCCTTAAAAGGGATGTGACTGCTCTGCATCCAACAACGGAATGTGACAGTGGTCGCTATGGAGGCACCAAAAACGGAATGTCAGTACTTCACATGCATAAACCGCGGTCAGCCAACCATTATCTCTTTGTAAGCGCCGTCCAAAACAGAATTGCTTAGGGCGGCGATGGTGCGTTAAGATCAAAGCGGGTTCGAGTAAGCCACGATGAGGAATCGGACTGTAGTAATATCGATTTCGACGCCAGGCATCAACATTCGGTAAACGGTCTCCGGAATCTGGGTTTGAAAAGCAGCGCCCTTCTTTTTTTTCGGTATCCCTCTTTCGCAAACATGTCTTTGATGGTCTAACGGTCATGATTTCCGCTTGTCATTCGACAAAGCGCGGGAGACCGGGGTTCGACTCCCCGTCAGAGAGAATGGTCTCTCTGAGCTCATGCTCAGAATACAGTTTTGCCGCCGTTGTGGTGATATCTTTTGGTATCGTGAAGTGACGTTTAAGCGCGCGGCAATCTCGTGATTCAGCGTCTGACAGGTACCTTTGTACCTTCATTGCGATAAGGCGATAGTGATTTGTGAGGAAGGAGCATCCTTCGATTGCTGTTTGCGGTGGAAGTCCCTTCCCATTTTGCTGAATTCCAGACCTGCCAAAGCGACCAGCTCACGTGCAACCCCGCTTATCAGATAAGACCTCCGCACCACCAAATCCCTTATCGGTGTACCTTTTTATTTTTCCCTCCATATCCCAAGGTGGTCGTCGATCTCCGCCTCGTCGTCGCAACCTCAAATTATACAAAATGTCAGCACGACCAACACGTACCGGCCAAAAGGCTGAGCGCAAACATGTCGCCCTCGAA
>JAZQPT010000061.1:0-3796 GCA_045628725.1 Saccharimonadales bacterium (SeqCode) | reverse complement strand
GTGATGTCTGCTGCCTATACCGAAGACGAAGTAAACGGCGAAAAGCGCATTGTTATGAAGTTCCCAGAGCACCTCGCGCCGGTCAAATACTGCGTATCACCGCTGCTTAAAAACAAGCCAGAACTCGTAGCAAAAGCCCGCGAAGTCTACCAAATCCTCAAGAAAAAGCACGGCAACGTTATGTGAGACGACAACGGTAACATCGGTAAACGCTACCGCCGCCAGGACGAAAACGGTACACCGTACTGCGTCGTTATCGACTTTGACTCGCTTGAAGACAACTCGGTCACTATCCGCGTCCGCCATACGACCGAGCAGAGGCGCGTAGCAATAAGTAGCCTATAGGTACGTAAGGTTAATAAGATATATGGGATTTAACGAGCGTTGGGGGATTGAAATAGATACGGAAGCGGAGTTCCGTAAACTCAAAGCTAGGATTACTGTCGTAGTTGGCGACGATAGACTCGACGTAACTAAAGATGAGGCAAGGATGCTTGCATTTAGGTTGGGTGTACCTGTAAGCAAAGTCGCATCTAGCGGAAGTTTTGGAGGTTCTTATTGGTATATCTCTAATGGAAGTTTGCTTGATAGCTCTCGCACGGTTAAGGAATTCGCAAAAAACCTTGAGTGTTTAATGAATAGTGTCACAGCATTTAATGAAGTAGGAAGAAACATATCAAAGCTGGTAAATGACTCGCATTGCGGCTTGAGAATATTAAAAAAAGACGGCAGCTGGATTACCTACCCTGAGGGTGAGACACTCATCGATGAAGAAGTTGTAGAGCGTACGCTATCTTTTTTGTCTGGCAATCCTGCTGATGA
This sequence comes from Saccharimonadales bacterium (SeqCode), assembly GCA_045628725.1. Classification (GTDB taxonomy): domain Bacteria; phylum Patescibacteriota; class Saccharimonadia; order Saccharimonadales; family Saccharimonadaceae; genus JACQGD01. The sequence goes on along the minus strand of JAZQPT010000061.1, from coordinate 2,974 downwards.
ATATAGAAAAGCAATTAATCATTATGCGTCGCAGAACTGGGAAGAGGCTGCAGAAAAAACAAGACGGACTATTGAAGAGTACCTAAGGCAGAAAAATGGCACTAAACAAGGATTGTCTGCGTCCATTAAAACACTTGGTGGGAGTTTAAAGCAGAACGGCGATGTACCAGATCATTTGAAAACAACATTACAAAAAATGTTACTCAATCTTGATTCACATTATAACGACTCTTCTAAGCATAATAGTGTTACTTATGGGGAAATTGAGGTCGAGTATCTCATCTATCAGGTCGGTGTAATATTGGTATTGATTGAAAAATTAAATATTAAGAAGGTGCAGTTATGAAATTATTACTCACATCATCAGGACTCAGTAAGCGCGCAATAGGCCAAGCGCTGCAAGACATGGTCGGCAAAAGCCCGAGCGATTGCAAAGTTTCCTATATCCCAACGGCAGCGAATGTTGAACCATACGCCAAAGATTGGGTGGTTGCTCAGTTTGCGCAGCTGCAGCGATACGGATTTTATCAGATAGACATCGTTGATTTTAGCGCGGCTGGTGTCGATTGGCGTGCCCGCCTGCAAGACGCTGACATCTTGTGGCTCTGTGGCGGCAATACCTTTCATTTGCTCGATCAAGCACGCAAGACGGGGTTTGATATATGGCTAAAAGAAAACATCGACAGTAAGGTGTATGTCGGCGGGAGCGCCAGCAGTATCCTCGTAACACCAACAGTTGCTGTAGCAGATGGTATCGATGAAAACTTGGCGGGCGTGACAGACCTTACGGGTCTTGGCTACGTCGATTTTGAAATCGAACCGCACTGCGACGAAGCGCGGTTTGTCGAGGTAGAGAAGTACGCAAAAACCGCCAACCACCCCGTGTATGCGCTCGACGATTTAAGCGCTATTAAGGTGATCGACGGTGAAGTTGAAGTGATTTCAGGCGGCACGTGGAGACTATTTACTAACGCGTAACTGCTATTAGCGGTACGCGAAAGTTATCGATATCGCGGGGACAGCCAGGCGTTCGTGCGATGACTATGTGTCGGCATCGAGCATATCAGTCAGCTACTGGTCATAAATTTCGCGGCCAGTGGTGTTCATTCATGAACTACGGCTTATTTCAGGATTAGGTACCTCATCCTATTATTTCCTTGGGCCACCCAGAATGCCAGTGAGGTTATTCTGAAGACTATCGATGGCATTGTTAAGTTCTGGTGGAGCGACGCTTTGATACGCGTCAACCTGTGCATTAAGGTCAGTAACAACTTGTTCGTAATTACCAGGTAGTCCGGCGGAAGACAGGCCGTTGCCGCCACTCGGTGCATTTGCCAACGGAGTAAGGATTTGATCCGGCAGGTCCTGAGCCGCATCAAATATCTGCTGAACCTGTTCTACTGGAGCGGCAGCAGCGATTTGGTCGATCATAGGGTCGAACTGGGTGATGCCGCGGTCGTTGAGGCCTTCTTTGGCGCTGTATGCTACGGCGTCGATTACTGGAGCTGCTTCGATATGTGTCTCGGTACCCATCACGCCTTGTGGGGCAATCGCTTGACCAAGCCTGTCCATACCTTCGGTTACGGGGATATCAGTTTGTTGGTCTAGTACGCGCAGGGCTGCGGTCCGAGGGCCGTCTTTGTGGAAGTAAGTCGTATACGTTACCCCGTCAACAACAGTTGTTTCGCTGCGCATATCGGTAGTAGGCGGATTGTGGCCGTCACCAGCGAGGCCGATTAACTGACTAATCATGGTAGTTGCTGGCTTGTCGCCGGAATTTGCCCAAAAATCGGTATCCATGGCAATAACTTGTGCACCTTTTGGAATAGGCTTATTAACATCGATGCCCAGACCGTCAAGAATAGGTGATGCGGCCTGTGCATAGGGTGAGTTGAAGAACCCACTTTCGCCGTTAGGTGTGGCAATCAGGAGTACGTTTACGTTATTAGGGAGGACGCCGCCATTCTCCGCTGCAATACGATTAGCTGCATCTTGAACGCCCTGTGTACCCTGGGAATAGCCGATCATCTCGATTGGTTTATCGCCGCCAGACGCCTTCCATGCATTATAAAGTTTGTCACTCGCAATTTGCGATGACTGGTCGAGGGTATTTGTATCACCAGGAAATGGTGCAATTTCGGCAGGGTAGTCGATACGTACTGTGTTGTTTGCGCCGTGACCTTGAATGTTATTCATAGCACCTTCGAGGCCTTTGCCATCGGTGTCGACGTGGCCACCAACAAGGTAGCGAGTGCTGGCGGTGTTGAAAATATCAATCGACGAAGGATCGTGATCAAGAGGTACGGTGTCGGCGCCCGTTGCCAAGTCGATGCCACTTTTTATCTTTAATCCGGTAATAACACCAGCGGTGAGGCTGACGATCGAAGCGGCTGCGATACGAATCGCGTTACGGCCCAGAAACTTCCGTGCGCGAATGAATTTTGTATCCTTCTCGTCGACGGCATACTGTTCTTCGCGTGCCTGACGAGCACTGTGGAGTCGAGCGGTGATAGTACCTGCTTTTTCAACGGCACGCATGCCTGCCAGAGTTAGCCCTGCAACAGACAGATGCGAGCGGAGCTTTCCTTTACGGCTTGCACCTAGTGCCTCGTGGTCGTCATCAACGTTATCTGCGCCTGCTATTTCTGTCTGATTAGTAGTCTCTGCTGGGTTGATCGACTGACTAAGGGCAGGATAATCTGGACTAGGCGCCGCTTCGAGCACGAAGAGCGCTTCGAGTGTTTGCACTTCTCTGTCTCGCTCTTGTGGAGTAAGGGGGAGTGATTCATGAGGAGGTTGGTTTGACAGGTTCACGTTTTTGTCTTTCTTTATATGTTGATTTTATTTGATTATGTGTTCTATATTAGCATAAGAACTATAATCTGTCAAATTTATGGTGATATATCAATTGTCACTGATAACGACTTTTTTGATTTATACTAAACGGTATGAGAGAGATTGAAATCAAAGCACG
>JAZQPT010000060.1:0-1818 GCA_045628725.1 Saccharimonadales bacterium (SeqCode) | reverse complement strand
AAAGACTTTCTTTTTTGGCGCTGGGGCGTTTAGAACCTACGGGTAGTGCGTTTGTATGCCATTGAACGCTGAGATAAAGGTAGCGTACAAAATGAAAGAAGCGGGTAGGTTACACAAGAGGGAAAGTCGTGTACAGGCGTGTAGATCACTAAGCAATCAGAAAGATTAACAAACAATGCGCACAGCACTTGTCGATGTCATAATCTATCCGGCAGGGTGCCTCCGCCTAGGAAACGACAGGTACACCATCGTAACAGACCCTATGGTCGAAATGGACCACGACTCGTCTGATGCGCTACGAACCTGTCCTGACAGAGTCACTGATAAGAGTCAGTTCTGAAGCGAGTTTATAAAAAAACCATACCTACCAAGTATCGGCCATACTCCAACTATTTCCTCACATTCTCCTATTGAGACTTCTGTAATGTCTTTTCAATTAAAGTTATGTTTGTGAAGAATTTTCTTCCCCAGCACACGGCGCAATATTGGTGGTCTTGTTGAAGTGGAGCGTGAGAGAAACGACGGAATCAACTACTGGTCAACATCTTTTCAGCAGCGAGAGCATTCACAACCAGTACTTACCATCTCCATCTTTCTCTTGCCGACTCAACAGAATAACTATGAATGTGCCTAATCCTTCGCACTCTTTCACATCAAATAGTCCGTGGCTACTAGTTGCAATTTACCTACACAAGATAACTGCTTAAGCAAGCTGGCGGATCAGTTATATCCTATTTGGATAATGTATCTTGACTTTGTACAATTTTACGGGTCTAGGCATATTTTCCGCTCACTACGGCTTGATGCTGCTTGGGACGGCATAAGGTTATTTTGTTCAGGGTATATAGCCGGGCCTGTCTTATTGAGAGAGCAATCCAAAAAGACTTATCAGGGAACAAATGATCACGAGAATTTTGTATGTGCGCCGTTTGCTGTTCTTTTAAAGAGTGTCTGTTGCTTAAAGATGAGAGCAGTTTTTAATCTTGAAGAAATAGTTTTATAATTTATAAGGGCTACCGCTAATCCACCACTAATAAATTGTCACGGGGCTACTATTGATCTTCCGAGGAGATGAGTATTTTCTGGGAACTGTTCACAGCTCGACAATAATCACCCGAGAAAATTTTAATCAGCAGCGATGAGTGAGTACTCACTACCTATTTGAGTATCATGTAGAGACCTTTCGGAATAATACTACAGCAGCTGCTCGACGAGTACCTAAGCGCAATTGATGGGTAGCCAGAAGGAAGCGCACAGCTGATCGGTGGATTGAGCGCCTTTTGTACGAGGCTCCGGCGTGCATTCGTGGCACCAAATGGCGTCTTGCGCAGCGATCCAAAATATCATATGCTCCAAGTAAAGTCTATTTCCAAGGTTCAAGGCTCCATAACGTACAGGCAGACCGCGCGAGCTCTGGAAGGTGAAGTCGGGCGCTTCTAGGCTATCGAGGACGGTCCAGTTGGCCCCAGAGTATACCGGCGTGCCTTTATACTATCGTGAGGTTGTCAGATCAGAAGGGTATAAGTGCAACCAGCCTCCATTGCTTGGTACGAGGCGACCCGTCGGTACTGGAGACGGCCTTGATGGACATGAAGGAACAATGTTAAAGTGGCACTGCGCTGGCCCTTACGAAGGCAAAGATCCGTGAAGAAGTAAAAAATCACCAAGACATAGAAATGGAACAGTTAAGGTTTGTGATGTACGTGTATACATTGAGCATTGGCTGAGGCTAATATGACTTGTCGGTAGACCTCCAAAGAGTCCGCGCGGCGACGAAGAAATAAAGCAGACCGTAACTTGGCTCTCGGTCGCAATGCC
>JAZQPT010000059.1:0-6729 GCA_045628725.1 Saccharimonadales bacterium (SeqCode) | reverse complement strand
CGTCGAGGCGGGCTCTATGCCGTTGGATCGCTCCGGGTCATAGCTCATATTTTGATTATGTCACTAATTTATAAAATGAGCAATAATATTCTATCGTTGTATTGCCCTGTCGCTTGCTGGGGCGCGCTCCTGTTGCTACTTGGGCGGCAAGATTTTTTGGGTACGCAAAACTGTGACGATAGACCGTCCCGTCCCGACGACTCGACCATAAAATATACCGGCGAGCAGTGCGTAGCTTGTTGTTTTAACATTCGGCGCACTAATGAAATCCGCAACGATTACACTTCGATTGATATCAAATATAATAAAAGCAATAAGTAAAATAACGCCAATGATATCCATTCTGTATACCACCTGACTCGTGTGTTCGTCCCAGCTGATCTTGAACATGCGTGCGAAGAATATGCCGATACCGATTCCAATAATAAATCCACTTAGCACGAACCAAGGATTGGCATGGTTGGCGATAGCCGAATAGATGACGTAGACCACTAGCACGAGCGAAACAAACAGGAGGATTTGAAGCATTCGCCTCAATTTTGGGTTGAAGTTTTTCTCCATAAACACCACGTGCTGCTTGTGTCGGCTGGACTTCTCCATATATTAAGTATACACCTGCATGCGACGCGAGCTGTCGGCTAAGCTGCTAGCGAATAGATTATCACAGAAACAATAACCGCACTGACGAGGTGATAGCTGCCGCCTACAAGCCCGAAAATGACGGGGCGCGGCATATTTGGCGTGGCCGCATTACTTAATGAAATAGCCGCTAAGCCAGCTCCGATTAGTAGACCTAGAGTAATTGCATCAGCCAAACTCTGAATGTTCAGCGCATATAGTATGACCCCAATCGAAGCCGTTACCACGAGGCTACTTAAAAATGGTCCGTAATAGTAAATAGCTGGCCACTTTTGCTTTGCAAATCGCTTTACACCTGTGCCTATGTCGTACGCTTTGCCAAATAGTGGCGTGAACCATACGGCACCAAGTACAAAATACACGACGGTTGCTAGTAGAATGACAGGCCAGTTTACTTCGTTCACTACATTAAACATATTTTCTCCTTACGTTCGTTTTGAAGTTCGTTATTCTACTTGCTCGGTCTGTTCAGGTGTCCATTTCGGTGTTGCTGTGTATACCATCTCAAGCTCACCTTCAAAAAAGTACGCATCACCTTTTTGTATATGGATCTGGTCGTACATTGCCAGCTCGGTAATAGTGCCGTCTGACATGCCAAGGGTGCCCGCACCAGCTGTAATCTGAATTAGTGAGTCAGCTTCACGATTAAGCGTGTAGCCCGTAGTAGGGTAGCGGCCATTTACGCGAATCAATGCCAGGTTCATGCTTTCGCTCTGCGTGGTATATTCCCATGACGTGACGTTATTCATTTCGAACTTCTCTGCCTTCGACTGAGGGATATGTTCCATACCATCATCATATCAGGTACGGTTCCGCAAAGTAACACTAAATTATCTTAATCAATACATTGCCAACTTTTTGGCCGGATTCGACGTACCTAGTGGCTTCGACTATTTCGTCCATTCTGTATGTCCGGTCGATCAATGGCAAATAGTCACCGGCCTCGATGAGTGTCTTGAGATACTCGATGTTCTCTTTGTTGATCTTTGGTATAGGAAAGATCACGCGACGACTGCCAGTCAGACCGAACCAGAGGGCGAGTAGCGGGTTCTGAGCACCCTTGCCTAGCTCTGACGAATAGTACGTTCCGTGCGGTGTCAGTAGCTTCTTGCAGACGCCATATGAACTTTTACCGACCGCATCAAAGACAAAATCATATATTTCGGTGTCTTTCGTAAAGTCCTCTGTTTCGTAACTGATAACACGATCGGGATTAAGCGAACGGACGACGTCCACGTTTTTAGTGCCACATACGGCCGTCACTTCTGCACCCAGGTGTTTTAGGATTTGCAGCGCCGCAGACCCAATTGCGCCGGATGCGCCATATACCATGACATTTTGTCCCTTTGTAATACCAACCGCGTTGATGACACTCAGTGCGTATGTCGCGCCCTCGCCAGCTGCTGCAACCTCCGCATAATCATACCCATCTGGTATCAAGGCGAACGGGCCATCAACTGGCTTTGCGACGAACTCTGCGTGCGCACCGCCACGGACATCATCGAATCCGAATACTTTGTCGCCGACGTTATATTCCGTAACGCTCTCACCTACTTCAACTATTTCGCCCGCAAATTCGCTGCCCGAGACTGGATATTTAGGCTTTAATAATCCCGTCACGATTCGCGACACGAAATACTGTGCGCTCCGATACCCACAATCCGTGCGGTTCACGGTCGAATAGTAAACGTTGATTAGTACCTCACCGGCTTGCGGTTTTGGTTTTTCGATGTCGGTAATTTGGAGTACTTCTGCGGGACCGTAGCTTGTATAGGTAACTGCTTTCATTTGTGATAACTATAGCACCCCGTGCTAACTACTTAAACCATGAATCGAGAATAGGCCAATAAAAAATCGTACATAGCCGTATTTGTTTCAGTTTGCTGTTGGAATGTTCATATAGTGCACCTTGCTTTAACTATACACTCGGTGTATACTACAGTACATGAACGCACAATATGCCCTACTGGGGTTTCTCGGTGACAAACCAAATTATGGGTATGAACTGAAAAAAATATACGACACTTTGTTTGGTCAGGACAAACCAATTCTTTCAGGACAAATTTATTCTACATTGAATCGTTTAAAGCGAGACGGAAAAGTAAGTGAGCTGAAGGATTTTACCGTAAGTAATGGCCCCGAGAGAATTAAATATACAATAACTCATAAAGGTGAAGAAGCCCTCAATGTCTGGCTTAATACCCCCGAAGCTCCGTCTGCGCACTTACAGTCAACGCTCTATGTAAAGACAGTACTGGCGTTGATGCGTGAAGGCGAAGCTGCCTTATACCTGGACAATCAACGCCGAGCACACATTGAGCGTATGCGACAGCTTACGAAGCAACGTCGTCAGAGCACTATTGCCGATACCCTCCTTATCGACCATGCACTATTTCATATCGAGGCAGACATACGATGGATAGAACTAACAACCTCACGATTAACAAAACTAAAGGAAGAATTATGTCTATGAAGCCTATAATAAGCGGCAACAATATAACTAAAGCGTTCGGAGGTACTCAGGTTCTTAAAAATGTATCACTCGATGTCCAGGCCGGTGAAGTACTAGCGATCATGGGCCCTAGTGGCTCAGGAAAATCGACGCTACTCCACAGTCTCGCGGCTATTACAGGTATCGACAGCGGGAGTGTTACTTTTGAAAATACCCGGATAGATACAATGAACGACAAACAAAAAAGCATTTTACGGCGAACAAGTTTTAGTTTCGTGTTTCAGTTTAGCCAACTTGTCCCAGAACTATCGGCAGTAGACAACGTCGCACTCCCTCTCTTGCTCAATGGAGTCAGTCGAAAAAAAGCATACGCACAGGCTCAGAAATGGCTACAGAAAGTAGATCTTAGGTCGCAAGCAGATAATCTCCCGGGTGAACTATCCGGCGGTCAGGCACAACGAGTAGCCATTGCGCGGGCAATGGTCATTGAGCCTAAGGTCTTGTTTGCAGATGAGCCTACCGGTTCTCTTGATACACTGAACTCCGAGAGAGTAATGGAGCTGTTCATTACTACCGCCAAGGAAAACGGAACCACCGTAATCATGGTGACACATGAACCATCTATCGCTGCATACGCAGACCGCGAAATAATTGTCCGTGACGGCCGTATCACTGGTGCATCACTATGAACATAAGTTGGTTACTGCTAAAGAAATCAGCAAGACAGTCTACTGGTAGACTTGCGCTAACCGCCTCCGCGATTGCCCTCGGGTTTCTGATTATTCTGGTATTTACTGCTTCGGTGAATGCGCTAACCGCTCGACAATCACACAGCCTTTGGCGTGGTATTAATTCGACCCCCATCGCTAATGCTTCGCCACTTCTTTATGAAATCATTACCGAAGGGAATCTAAACAAATGGCAGAATACGTCGATTGACGTGCTGTCGGTTCGTGCTACCGATAATACGTCACCGATGATTGCCAATTTGCCAACTCCTACAGAAGGAGAATACTATACCTCGAAGGCATTAGAAAAACTAATCGAGCAGAACCCTGATGAGCAAATTAATCTACGTTTTGGTACGGTAAATTTAGGAACCATTCCTGATAAATACGTCGGTTCCCCAGATGAACTGCTTGTCTTTAAAGGCATGAGCCAAGCCGATGCTGATGCTAAATCCCAAGAGAACAAATTAGGCGAGGTATACTCCTATATCCAAAATCCCAAACCAGCAAGTTTCGATGGGCTTGTCGGCTTCATACTGATTTTCGGCGGTATTATACTTTTATTTCCAATCGTAATGTTTATAGTCATCGCAACGCAGCTAGGGTCTGCCCAACGAGAAAAACGCTATGCGGCGATGCGATTAGTAGGTGCAACCCAGAATCAAGTTACTCGCATTATGTCCCTTGAATCCCTATGTGCCGCACTAGCAGGGATTGCAATTGGTACTCTCGCGTATATTGCTGTCCGCGTTGCAATGGCTGAGTTTTACTATGAAGGTATGCGATTTTGGCCAAATGATATAACAGTTAGTTTTGGTCAGTTTATTAGTATCGCCATACTCACGATTACGCTTAGCCTCGGGGCCACCTGGTGGGGCATGAGGCGCACACGGACTTCTCCGCTAGGAATTACTCGTGATCAAAAAGCGAATAAACAACCACGCTTATTGAAGCTGATGCCTTTACTTACCGGTATTTCAATTTTCATATTTATCGCAACTCCATTTGGTCGCACCATACTGAACGAGGCAATAGCCGAAAGCCCTGCTCCACTATTTGTACTGATTGCTGGTATTGTTTTGATTATGTTTGGTCTTGTATGGGCCGGACCATGGCTAACCTACTCAGTGGCAAAAATGTTTGCAGCAAAGACAAAAAATGCTCAAACGCTTCTCGCTACAAAACGTATCTCGGGCAATGCAACGCAGGTTTTTCGTAGTGTGAGCGGTGTCGTATTGGCACTATTTGCCGGCAGTTTCTACCTAACAGCGGTGAGCGGCATTGATAAGCTTGACGCTAAATCAATCAATAATAATGGATACTCGCTGCTTAATCCCGGAACGGCAATCGCCATCGGAAGTCCGTTGCCAGCCGATTTTCAACAAACACTTGATAGTGAACCGTATGTAGTTTCATCTGCCTTCGCTTATCAAACAGAGCAAGGAAGCACGATACAGTGCCGTCATCTTGCGACATATACCGAATTGTCATGTCCGGAGAGTGCAAAACCAACCGATTTCGTAAGTATTGATTTTGAAAAAGCGGTTGATCAAACACTGACGCTCGTCAGTGATCCGCCAAAAGCAGCACCAAGAGATTACCTCGTACAGCTTGATACCAATGACAATCTGGACAAGCTACGCACGCTGGTTGCAGTGCAACTACGTGACGAAAATCGTCCAGGTTACGTAGTTAGCGGTACGTATGCACAGATTGCCCTTTCGGACCCTCTCATCAAAGAGCTGGCGGGGCTAGCATATCTAGGAATGGCAGTGACTCTGTTCGTTGCTATCGCCAGTTTAATCGTGTCGACCATCGGTGGGATGCTTGAGCGACAAAAATCACTCATAACGCTCCGGCTTAGTGGCCTCACTATTGGACAAATGAAGCAAGTAGTTATGATTGAATCATTAATTCCGCTCTTGGTCGTATCACTACTGGCGGCAAGTATAGGCGTATGGGTGGGGAGCGTCTTCATTAATACATTATCTACCAGCGTAGAGCCGACTTTGACACCTATCTACTTTGTTATCGTAGCTAGCTCTTTGATTATCGCTTCCCTAGCTATATATCTTGTTCTGCCAATATTAGTACGTCTCACCAGCTTTGAAGAAAATAGAACGGAGTAGCGCCGCTAACCCACCCCGTTCAATGACTCTTGTACTAAAGAAATAAAAAGGCCCAGTGTTCACTGGGCCTTTTTATTTTTTATCAGACGAATAACCAAAAGCTACTCCGAAACATAATCCAAGAGAGATACCAAGGCCTAATCCCATAGCTAAATTATCAAATAATGCAATTCCTGCAAGTGCTCCAAAAGACAGCCCTAACGCTACTCCCATGGCTATATAGCTCGGCTTCTGTTTTCCTTGTTTTTTGTCTATTTTCTTTTTAGTCATTCTATTAAGGATACCATCATGCGTAGAGAGCTCTAATTTATAAACTCAACTGTGCAATAATTTGCTCCATTCGTTGCAAGCGAATTGTATCGGTCTTTGCTGTCTGTAGTTTCAAGACTATGGCATATTTAGCAGACTTATTTAATTTGTCAAAAGCGGCCTTTGCTTTATCGTTTTTCTTTAATTGCTCAAGGAAATAATCTGGTACGACCATGGCACTCTGCGCATCATACGCTGCACCCCAGCGGCCATCTTCTACTGCGCGCTTAATTTCCGCTTCACCGGCATCGGTCATCTTGCCCGTTGCTCGTAACCGCTCAATATGTTCAATGTTTCTCTTCGACCACAGGCTTTGTTTCCGTCTTGGTGTGAACTTTTGAATAAATGACAGTTCATCGTAGCTTTTCCGTTGGCCGTCTATCCAGCCAAAACAGAGTGCTTCGTCGAGCGCCTCGGCGTATGTTACGGACGTGACTCCCGAAGCTTTCTTGTAAATCCGAAGCCAGATACC
>JAZQPT010000058.1:0-2290 GCA_045628725.1 Saccharimonadales bacterium (SeqCode) | reverse complement strand
CGCTCGTTCCAGGCCGGCATCGCGGGCTACAAGAAAGAAGGCGCCCACTCCATCGTCTTCTCTAAGAGTGACTACGATGACGCCGACCGCGGCGAGGACCTGTGGTACTCCGGCACGGATAGTAAGGATGGCGTGACGGCGACGCTGCATACGAGGCTGAACCATATAATAAACAGGTAAGCCAGAGTCACTTGTTAACCTTTTTGAGTGTTGCAATGTTTGTAACCAATGTAGCTAAAATCTACGTAAAGCAAAACGTAGCAGAGCTTACTTTTAGGCTTATAGCAAAGTGTTACACAATATAATAAACATTATTTACGAACTTCTAGCATTAAAAAGGGATATTGCTTTGCATACCACTTGAAACGAGTCGGAACGGTCAAATTTCCATGATTTTTCTAAAAGGGGCTCAGTGGAGCAGGTATAGGGTGTAGGATTGCCCTCTACGACATGAGTGATGTTACCTTTTTTCGCTCATAACTCAATCAAATCTTGATGAATTCGTTTGCTGCAAGCAAAAAAAAGAATACTATGCATAAGTAAAAGTTAAAGATCAAGTTCCTAAATTTGTACTGATTACATAAGCGTTAGGGTTATAGGGTCGTCATGTTGTCCAGGATTAGGATGAAGGTTTTGGAAATGGGTTCAATCAGCTTGTTTAGGATTATGCAAGTAATCTAGGTGATTACAACCATTAAAAAATGTTGTATTTCATTGTTTGATTATGTAATCACAGTGGTAGTATCCGGAAAACGTAGCAAAAAATAAGGTAACATCACTCGTTGAAAAGTAACATCACTTTTTGGTGATTTATTGTTCTTAGTGATAATGCAAGTGATCAAGGTGATTACAACCACAAAAATATGTTGTACTACATTATTCAATTACGTAATGACAGTGGTCGTATCCGGCAAACCTAGCAAAAACAAAGGTAACATCACTCGTTGAAAAGTAACATCACTATTAGGTGATTAATTGTTCTTTGTGATAATGCAAGTGATAATTGTGATTACAACCACTAAAAGGCTCCCATGAACGCGACCCAATCATGCAAAAGAATTACAACAACTTTGACAGAGATTCGGATATCGAACACACTCGCTTCGACGCCGACGCTCCAACATTTCAACCCCTCAACCTCAAGAATCACCACCTCCTCTTCCCCAATTCCCACAAAAAGTGCTGCCCAAATGGCGTCTCCACCCACAGCTTCATCGTTCACGTCGGCCTTCTCACGCCATTCGCATTGCCGCCTACCGGAACTCCCATTAACGGCCGAGTGAAGGTCGTCATCACCGACTCGCCTGACAGAAACAAGACTAAGGGGAAAGAGAACGACAAAGGCAAAGGCAAGAAGCGCATTTCTGACACCATCTCCACCGACAACAAGGAAAAAGAAGTCGCAGCCCGCCGTTCAAAATCAGGAAGCCGCGCAAATACCCCGAACTAGATGACGATGACCTTCACATCATCGATCACGCCTAGCGTTGTACTACTCACCATGACTTGCAAGACAACGAGGAAAGCATTAGTTCGACGAGGAAGCATCCACCACAGGCACCAGCAAGACGATATCGAAGTCGGAATCCTAGGGCTTACAACATGGTAGTACGAGTGAGTCAGGTGTACCCGCAACATCGCTCGGCCCGAAAACGCAAAGTTGTAGACAAGTGAAGACTTGTGACTCTGGTTAGGTTGCGAGGGTCCGGGTTAGGGTTAGGAGGATTCGGGTTAGGGTTATGGGGTAAGGGTTAGCCTGACCGTCCCTCCCGGCTTAGGGAGTGGCTTGAGGGAAGGTTGGGAAACGTAAAAACCAATGTAAGACGAGTGATTGAACTGTGTTGAGTCTGCAAGGTGCTGCTTACAACATGTGAACATTGGTAGTAACCCTAACGTAAAGCTCTACCCTAACAGTATAATAGACGCATAGTCAGAATCCCAGGGCTGTGATTGGTCCAAACGCCTTTGTCAGAACTGATTTGGCCCAAGCTCAGCATAGTAAGAACCAAGCTAGTGCATAGTCAGAACTGGGCTAGCATAGTCAGAACAAAGCTAGCATAGTCAGAACTGAAAGACTTGGTGACCATGACGACAAGACAAGTTGACGAGCCCGACGCAGCTGTGCTTACGACATGGTAGTACAAGTGAGTCAGGTGTGCCCGTGACATGGCTCGGCCCGAAAACACAAAGTTGTAGACAAGTGAAGACTTGCGACTCTGGTTAGGTTGCGAGGGTCCGGGTTAGGGTTAGGAGGATTCGGGTTAGGGTTATGGGGTAAGGGTTAGCCTGA
>JAZQPT010000057.1:0-56686 GCA_045628725.1 Saccharimonadales bacterium (SeqCode) | reverse complement strand
ACAGGAAGACGAAGTGATACAGCACATGATCATTATGTGTGGCCGATCAAGTTCAATAGTTCAAGTTATTTAGTTAGTAGGCCACATCTGTTGGTGCAAATCTTCCAAAAGAGAGACATGAAAATGTCTCTCTTTGCTTTTTAAGAAATCATAATACTAATGACAACTATCATGCATTTATAATAGATTGATGCAAGACGCGAGAGAGGGGTACGGGGTACGAAACTACGGCACAATAAAGTAGCTTTTATATTAGAGCAAATAAACATGCCTCTGAAGTGTGATATTTATTACATCTAAAAACTTACAGCTATTATTAAATGTAGGTAAGGATGAAGACATGATAGATATACCAGAAACCCGCACGTCATATTGGATTAAAAGCGTTGAGCGCGACGAATACTCACAGCTAATGGGTGAATTAACGGTCGATGTGATTATAGTCGGAGCTGGCATTATGGGGCTAACGACGGCATATTTATTAAAAAAATCTGGCCTCAAAGTTGCCGTACTAGAAAAGGATTATATTGGGTCAGGCGTCAGTGGCTATACGACAGGAAAAGTCACGTCCCAGCACAATTTAATTTACGATAAACTAACCAATCGATTAGGCAAAGAAACCGCACGGATATACGGCGAAGCCAACGAAGCTGCAATTGCACAGATAGAAATAATCATTACTGACGAGAGTATTGAATGTGACTGGCGGCGAGAGGATAGCTATGTATATACGACAGATCCCACGAATGTCGATGCGTTCGTAAAGGAAGCGGCCACGGCTCGTTCGTATGGCCTGCCTGCGACATACGAAACGACCAGTGATTTACCATTCCACATCCAAGGCGCGGTACGATTTTCTAACCAGGCAACATTTCATATTTATAAATACCTGTCGGGCCTCGCTAGGGTAATTAACGGGAATGGTTCGTTTATTTTTGAACATTCAGATGTCATAAGTATCAACAGTGGAGAGCCGCCACGCGTTAGTACTTTGACAGGTAAGGTGTTTGCGCGTGACGTTGTAGTGGCGACGAATATACCAACAGCTCCGCTAGCTGCTCGTGGGACATATGCCAGTTTGGAATATCCACAGCAGTCATACATTGTAGCCTGCAAATTAAAGGACGAACTACACGGTATGTATATTTCACCTGACAAGAATCATTATTCAATCATGCCTGTGTATAGTGGCGAAGATTCGTTGCTGTTAATTGGCGGCGAAGGGCATATACTTGGTACGCGCTGGAATGCCGAAACGCGCTATGAGCGACTTGCCGAATATGCGCGTACATACTTTAACGTGTCTGATCCGATCTATAAATGGTCGCACCGCGATTACTTAGGGTATGACGATATGCCACTCATCGGTAAGTTATATCCATGGTCGACGCATATGTTTACGGCCACCGGACTTATGAAGTGGGGACTGACGAACGGAACGGTAGCGGCTATGATTTTGTCGGACACAATTCGTGGTATTGAAAATCCTTGGGCAGCAACATTTGACAGTAATCGTTTGTCGCCTGTGTTGTCTATCCCAAAAGTCATTCGTGAACATATAGGTTAATGACATAGGGCACGATGCAAAATGGCTTTACTATTGTCGAGCCCTAAGTCTAGTAGTATACCTGTATGAGGAATGGTTGGTCTGTAGTTAAATAATCAATTGATCGAGTTTGCCACTACAAAATCGTACGTAGAGCATGAGGCGCACACTCTATAGTAACGTCGCTATCTTTATCAAGTTTATATACTTCGCCATCAAGCTGTAATAGTAATTTTTTTGTAGTTTGAAAAGTATAACTGTCGTACGATTTAATCTCATCAAGTCCAAAGGTTGCTGATTTTATCAACGACATAATCACGTGCAGTTTTGATTGGTAGTGGATAGAATTTACTTCGAATTTTCCATCACTGACAGAACTTGATTTAGAAAGTTTTAGCACTTTTGACATCTGATCAATATTACTAAACACCAGACTACTAAAACGCTTTTTGTCACCGTTAATTTTGATCGTTGCGTGGGTGTATTTAAATAAGTATTTGATTACTAGCCACTTTTCATTCAGTGGATTGAGGTCTGTTTTAGTCAGCTGTCGTCCAACTGCAGGCGACAGACCAATACCCGCGTACGAATGTGCATAGCGAATCCACGGCTTGCCGCCGCTAGTCGAGGTAACTTTAAGTATATCTATATGACGCACCGAACCAGAGGTGATGTTACTGACAAGGTTATCATTCTCATTCATCAGCGCATTGTAATGGTCATTTGCGTTGCCAGATGGCAGCAGGCCGGCCGTTATGTTAGTTGCCGATGATTCGATAATGCCGTTAACCATTTCATGATATCCGCCGTCACCACTAGACGAAACAAGTAAGATTTTTTTACTCGACGCCGCATACTCGTGTGCGATATCTTCGGCATGTCCGGCGCGCTCTGTCTGACGCATTGTTACTGGATTTTTGTAACCAGCCCGAACGAGATCTTGCTTGAGGGTAAGGGCATTCTTTTTGCCGTCGCCTGTACTGTTTGGGTTGTAGATAATGACAACTTCGTCGAATCTATGGCTCATAGTGAACCTTTCGAATGGGTAGTGTTGTTATTTTGATGAAATAGATTTCGTGACCTTCGCGTATAAAAAAGGCTGATAACTACCGTCGCCCATGCAACGCTTAGGATCCACCCGGCTGTTATATCCGTCAGGTAATGCACCCCCAGATACATGCGTGAATAGCCGATCAACGGAATGTATATGGCCGCTAGAATGAGCGCAGGTATTCGCCACCTCGTTTGCCATAGTATCGCGACGATGCATATCGCCAGTGCGCTGCTGCCCGCCGCGTGACCACTAGGGAACGAGTAGGTGGTTTCGGTGATCAGTTGATTCCATAAATCAGGTCGTTCGCGTACGAATGTGATCTTTGCTAAATAATTTATTAATGCTGCGCCACCAACACCTGCGCCAAGTAGTAGAGCATTATAGCGCTGTTTTTTGTAGATGAGATAGCAAAATAACGCGATTGTAACAAGCGCTACAAATGCAACGCCGCCAAATTCGGTCAGTATCAAAAAGAACCGGTCCAGTTCGGGTGTCGACGTTTTGTTAATAGCCTGCAGTACGGATTGGTCGAATGCAAGCGTGTCGCCTTCGTGTACGTTATCTGCGACGACTCCGAACAGGCCGGCAACTAAAAGGAACAACCCAAGCGACATACCGATGCGTGTCACGAGGCGTTTATTGTTTTGTACAAAAGTAGTAAGACTCATTATATTAATTATACCAAGGTTACTATGTTTACGTACGTATCGTAAAAACTTATAAAGCTCAGCTCGCTAAACGTACTTTTGTGCATTATTTTTGCACTCGTTGCATTTTTACACTGAATGTAGTATAATGAAGATATGACAACGTCTCTTCGTGAGAAAAAGAAACTAGAAACCAGCAGAGCTATATACCTAGCTGCGAGTGAACTATTCAATCAATATGGCTACCAAGAAACGACTCTTGGTGATATTGCCCAGCGAGCAAATGTATCTCAGCGAACAATATTTTCGTACTATTCGTCAAAAGAAGCAATTATCTTTGGTGATATCCAGTCGTTTATTGATTCATTTATTTCGTCAATAGAACAACGCGGACACATGAGTGTTCTTGATGCTATGCAGGCGTTCGCAGATGAAAACTATGATACGATCCTCTCGGACAAAGATTACGATAGAGAAAAATTAATTATTGCGACGACACCGGCGCTTCAATCATATTTGGCTGATATTCTGTCGCGCCTAGAAAAGCGAATCGTTATATTAATTGCACAGGAGCAGCATTTTCCACGCGATTCTATTCAAGCGCATATGGTGGCCGCATGTATACGAGCGATATTGTCGTACCGAATGCAGTTTGGGCGTAACAGTGTAGTGTATATGCCAGCCGCACTTAGATATATTGAGGGCGGACTCCGCGAACTAACGAGAGGCACAAAGTAGCTATGAACAGTGAGCAATCACGACTAACAAAAAGCGGTGAATTTTTACAAAAATCACTGGCTGGTATCGAGGCCTATGATCGCCGCGAACCGACAAATGAATCTACAAATACGTTACATGTGTCAAATGTTGGCAGTACATTTATTACTTCGTACGAGCAGTTGCGTAGCGTTGCCGAGAATATCGAAGATAACATGTTGACACAATCTGCGATTTTGCGGTTTTATCGACGCAACATCGTTATGACAAAAGCGCGTCATAAACTAGGGCGAGAATTGGTCATTGAATTGACGCAGGCCGGGTACCTAAAAAACGACAGCACTCCAAATGAAGTAATTAAAGACCTCGATATTTTGATCGCATCGTATGCCAGCCTGCGCGAAAAACTAGCATCTTCGGCGGTTCCCGCTAGCACCTACGATAGGTGGATTTTAGACCTGCTGTCAGTTCAAACAGAACAGCTGCTTAATAACCCAATACGAATACTATCGTTTGTACATTTTGCACATAATTTCTTTACAGAGACGGTCGATTACAGTCGAATAATTAGTACTATGGATGGCATCGAAAAAGAAGATTTACCCAAACTATTGTATAGCGCAATCCATAAAGAACTATTAAAATCGAATGATGCAAATGCGCGTAGCGGGTTATTCCAGTTATATAGAATGACGCCGGTTGATGTTGATCAGTTCGTGACATTTAACAAACGATTCGATGAGTATAACGGACATAAAGCAGCTAATGAATTGCTACGCTTTGTCGCAAATAACGGTGCACCGCTACACGTTATTCGACAGAGTTATTTTGAAATGCTGGATGATACGAAATCGGCTCCTGTTATCTCACAGCCGTATAAGACCGAAGCCTTTATTGGGTCGCACATTGACCGCATTTATAAAAAGACCAAGCAGACGGTTAATCACGGAATGATAAAAAGTACGATGTTTTTACTGCTAGCCTATGTGGTAGTGGGGCTGCTTATCGAAATACCGTATGAACTAATTGTTACTGGCGGTGTCCAATTGATGCCATTAGCGATTAATCTCATTTTGCCTATACTATTTTTAATTATTGGCGTAGTGACCTATAAAAAGCCATCTGATTTAAACAAGCAAGCGCTGCAAAGATATATACGCTCAATGCTGCACGTCGAGGACAAACCGACGATTGTCGCATTAAAATACCCGAACAAACAAAAGAAAAATTACGCATTCGAGATACTATTCGGCATGACATTTGCACTTGCGTTTTACATGGTAATTCCACGGCTCGTGTCGCTAGATTATACAATTCCCGAAGCGGGGTTGTTCCTGTTTTTATTCTCAGTTGCGAACTTTTTAGGATATCGATTAACGCTTCACTATAAAGATATCGAGCATGTCTCTACTGATCAAGGCTTCGCGTCTATGGTGCGCAATTTCATCTATCTACCGTTTATATTTATCGGTAAATGGATCGTCAAACGATCGGAAAAGTTTAATATCGTCGCCCGCATATTAGATGTTGCAATTGATCTCCCGTTAAAAACAATCGTGCGTCTGATTCGGCAATGGCTTGGCTTTTTGCAGGGCAAAAAAGATACGATGATGTAGTGATATAGACGATAACGAATGATCTATCTGTGCGATAGGCTATTCATTATGCTATGATAGAATCACTATAAAAAATATAGCAAAAAGGTACTTATGACCCGCGATACATCTTTGAATATACAATTTGGACTGGACACGTTTGGGGATATCCCTGTAGACGATAATGGCAAGCTCTTTACTCACGCCGAAGCAATTCGTCAAGTTATAAAAGAAGCGGTTGTCGCCGATTCGCTAGGGGTTGACGCAATCGCACTGGGCGAGCATCATCGATCCGATTTTTCTATATCGAGCCCAGAGATGGTGCTGGCGGGTATCGCGACGCAGACAAAAACAATCAAATTAGCATCGGGTGTAACGGTACTGAGTTCTGATGATCCAGTCCGTGTATTTGAACGATTTGCAACACTCGATGCGCTGTCAAACGGTCGCGCGCAAGTTATATTAGGCCGCGGTTCGTTTACGGAATCATTCCCATTGTTTGGTTATGATTTGGCGGACTACGATATTTTGTTTGAAGAAAAAATAGAATTATTTTCACAACTTTTGAAAGAAAAGCCGGTGACTTGGTCCGGTACAAAGCGAGCGCCGCTCAAAGATACCGATGTATACCCGAAAACTGAGTCTGGACACCTGCAAACGATGATCGGCGTTGGCGGTTCACCGCAATCAGTCGTGCGAGCGGCGCATTA
This sequence comes from Saccharimonadales bacterium (SeqCode), assembly GCA_045628725.1. GTDB lineage: Bacteria > Patescibacteriota > Saccharimonadia > Saccharimonadales > Saccharimonadaceae > JACQGD01. The sequence continues at coordinate 50,417 of JAZQPT010000057.1, read as the reverse complement.
TGGCATGCCGTTGATGCTTGCGATTATTGGCGGTTCACCGGAACGGTTCGTTCCGTACATGGACCTGTATCAACGCGCGGCAAAAGAATTCGGTACGCCCGTTCACCCAGTAGGGATGCACTCGCCAGGCTTCATTGCTGACACCGATAAACAGGCACGTGATATTGCATGGCCTGCGCACAAAAAGAACTTCGACCGCATTGGCAAATCTCGTGGATGGGCACCCGTTACCCGGGAGCATTTCTTGAACGAGATCGAAAACGGATCGTTATATATAGGCTCACCCGAAACTGTTGCGCAAAAAATGGCCAAATCGATACGGCTACTGGGCGTTGAACGGTTTGATATGGTGTACGGCGGCGGACCAATGCCGGCAAGTGCACGACTCCATATGATCGAACTGTATGGCACCAAAGTCATCCCCCGCGTTAGGGAGCTGCTGGCAGAGAAATAGATGAATAACGACGTTCAATCAATCGGTATTCTTGGTGCTGGCAAGCTTGGGATTGTTCTGGCTCAGTTGGCGGTTAAAGCTGGCTACACGGTATACATTGCAGGATCGGGAGATGCGCAGAAAATACGTCTCAGCGTTGCGGCATTAGTACCCGGCGCGTTTGCTACCGACAGTAATCAGGCGGCAAATAATGCGGATATCGTTATACTTGCGTTTCCGCTCGGTAGGTACAAAGAAGTTCCATCTGATGCACTGGCAGGAAAAATCGTGATAGATGCGATGAACTATTGGTGGGAAGTCGACGGGGAACGGTCGGATTTAAATGATCTGCGAACCTCGTCAAGCGAGTTAGTGCAGCAGCATATCCCGCGATCACGAGTTATAAAGGCATTTAATCATATCGGGTATCATGATCTCTATGACGAAACACGGCCCAATGGCGCGGCTGATCGAAAAGCGATTGCGATAGCGGGCGATAGTGCTGGTGATGTCTCTGTTGTGGAGAGCATCGTTGACCGACTCGGATTTGATGCTGTGAATATCGGTCGGTTAGCTGACGGTATAAAATTGCAACCAGGTAGTGCACTGTTTGGTGCGCATGTGACTGCCGAAATGGTGCGACATCACGCCGAAGCATTTGACCAGACAGATCACGGAATGCAGGTGGCTCAAGCTCGTCTAAAAAACTAACCAGTGAATAGAAGCATATGCGGTATGATTGTATTATAGTATGCCAAAGAATATTCAACCGCTTGATCCTTTGTTTCAATCACCCGAACAATTACCGGATAGAACAGAGCTGTCGCATTCGTACGGTGAACCACTAAAAAAGAACTATATGCCTGTCGCCGACAAACTGGCAGTGCAGCCTGATGCGCCGGACATTAATCAAGCCGATGTTATGAAAAGCTCGTGGCTTATCAACCTTCTTGTTGCAGTACCCTATATAATAAGTTACGTATCCATTGCGACAATCTTTACGCTCAACGGTGCGGACGATGTCGGCGAAGCGATGCAAAATAGGCTGACAATTATTTTGCTAACGATACCAGCGCTCGCTCCGTGGCTGCTTTCACTGTGGTTGCTTGGTAGAATACTGAGCACCTACTATGTTTCACTCTTTGTATTTATTGCCGGGTACCTATTCTTCATATTACCTGCAATGAGCCTCAGCCTGGGGCTGCGGTTATCTGATACACCCGATTGGATACTATTAACAGGAACGTATATTTTTAGTCAGCTATATGCGCTGCTATTACTACGGGCGCTGACCTCATTAAATGACGGCACGGCGAAATATGTTCCTGTGGCGACCATGTCAGCGATCACAATAATTGCTGCAATTGTTATTGACGTATATAGAATGTAGTCAGGCGACGAGGCCTGAGTGATTTGATATAATAAGTAGCAATGGATGCAGACAAAACACCCGTCACGAAAGCAAAGCGTCAAAAAAAAGTAAAGCCTATTCATCATGCGGCTGATTTTGATCTGGACGTAATGAGCGGTGACGACGATATGTTCCGGTGGTTTTTACTTTCGTATCTTTTTGGAAAACCTATACAATCATCGGTTGCGGCGAATACCTGGAAATTATTCATCGCACGTAAAGTTGACACTCCGTGGGCGATTGCAGATATGTCGCGTCGTACGCTCGTACGTCTGCTGGACGAAGGAAAGTATACGCGTTACGACGAAGTGACTGCGCGTGCACTGCAAACATGCATGGAGCAACTGATTCGTGACTATGAGGGTTCATTAGTGCTGATGGCAGAGAGTAGTATGGACGAAGATGAGTTTTCTAAGCGGCTGCAAACGTTGTATGGAGTTGGTCCAAAAACGGCCGAGATATTCATGCGCGAGACAGAAGAAATATTTGCGCGGCGAGTTGAATAACTTGCAAATATTACGATAATCTGTAAAAAGATAGACATAACCGGCTACGCTCGCTACTATAGTACTATGAAAAAATACACAACTATTGCTGAATTTATGAATGATTTGAGCGATAGTAAACACAAGCAGGTTGTCATGTTGCGTAAAAGTATTCTGGCTGCAGGACCTGTGACGGAACGAATTAAATGGAATGCACCGAGTTATGTCTATAACAACGAAGACCGCGTGACATTCAACCTGCACGGCGATGACGTAAAAGTGCTGATTCATATGGGAGCAACGCGGCCTGAAGATAGCAACGCGCAGCCTGTTATGGCAGATCCAACAGGGCTAGTGCAGTGGAATTCGGATATTAGAGGTACGATATCGTTTAATGGGATAGATGATATCTTGGCGAAACGAAGTGATTTTGAATCTGTGCTTAGGCGCTGGCTTGCTATAAATTAGCACTGACAGCGTTTACGAAGGTGGTGTGGCCTAGTGTTTTGCATATTCGTGCAGTATACTGATAGTAATTATGCTATATGATACTATTGTCCGAATAATTGCCGATGGAGCCGTGGTGCCGATCGTACTTATTGGCGCATATGCACTGCTTTTCAAGATCCCGATGAACAAAAAATATGAAGCATACTGCCGGATATTGCTAGCGGGGCTGACTGCCTATTTGGTTGCAAAACTGCTTGGTTCTATATATCAACCCGCCGTCGAACGTCCTTTCGAGATTATGGGTGCTACCGCCGGTGCGTCGTATTTAAATAATCCCGGATTTCCATCAGATCATGCGTTGTTTGTAGCGGCCATTACATTTGCTGTCTGGTTTGAGACGCGGTCAAAGAAGATTGCGATTGTATTGGCGGTTCTGACATTCCTTGTATGTTTGGGCCGTGTGTTGGCACTCGTTCATACGCCACTTGATGTTATCGGTGGTGTTGCCGTCGCTGCATTGGGTGCCGGGTGGTATTTGACGGCACGCCCTTCTGTAGAAACGCACGATGCACAGCCTTCTAAAAAGCGGTAAATATTTGCAGGATATGCAACTATAGTGTACAATAGTGAAAATTGGAGAACATGATGGAACAATCACCTCAACCTACGACAGGATCACAACTTATCGATGTCCGACCAAACACTATGGTCCAGGTCTTTTTACTTGGCGTTATTCTCGGCGCAGTAGCTTGGCTGCTGACATTGCTGATTGATCGTTTTGTTATGAGCGCGTTTCTGTGCGGCGACCTAGGTAGCGTATGTGATGCTTCTACAATCGTTTCTGGTAATGTAGCGCTTGTCTTTATAGCAATCGGCGGATTGCTTGGTTTAGTACGACTTGGGGTCTATCGACCACTGCTCGTTGTTATCGCGGCTACGATTGTTTTATGGGGGCTATTTGGATACACGCTGGGTATGCAGTGGTACGAAGCGATGGCTTGGACGGTTGCGCTAGCTGCGGTTAGCTACACGGCCTTTACGTGGCTTGTCCGTCCACGATTCTTCCTGATCGCGATCATCCTTGTTCTTGTTGTCGTGTTGCTTGCGCGACTTCTTCCTGTACTTATCTAGGGCTGCTATACTGTAACGTATGGAACAGCTTATTCTTATTGTTGTATTAGTGGTCGTTATTGCCGGATTTAGTATTGTCGTTATGATGCTTAATAGCCGACTGCGTGAGCTTAAAAATTCCGGGTCCGTAGATCTACTGAAATCGGACATGACAGAACTGACGCGGACAATCGCTTCGATGCAGCAAAATGTCGGCGATAAATTAGAGCGGAGCAACACCGCCGTGCAAACATCAATGCAAAAGCAGCTCAGCGAAAGCGCAAAGCTAGTGAGTGACGTTACTCAGCGTTTAGCAAAACTGGACGAAACAAATCGACGTGTTGTTGATGTCGCCGACGAACTAAAAACGCTACAAAATGTTTTACAAAACCCAAAGCAGCGCGGGGTATTCGGTGAATATTATCTCGAATCGGTACTTGATAACATACTTTCGCCAAAGCAATATCAGATGCAATATAAATTTAAAGATGGTGAAATTGTGGACGCTGTTGTATTTCTAGAAGGCGATCAATTCTTGGCGATCGACAGTAAATTTAGTCTAGAGAATTATAACCGAATGGTGAACGAGACGGATAAGACGCGGCGCGCCCAATTGTTAGCGGAAGTCCGCAAAGATCTAAAAGGCCGTATTGACGAAACAAGTAAATATATTCGGCCTAGCGAGAACACGATGGAATTTGCCTTTATGTTTATTCCTAGTGAATCGCTATACTACGATCTGTTAATTGGAGATGTCGGTACTGGATCAAGTGCGCGTGATTTGATAGAATACGCGTTTCGCGATAAGCACGTTATTATTGTCAGTCCAACGAGTTTTATGGCTTATCTGCAGACGGTACTGCAAGGACTGCGAAGCCTACAGATTGAACAGCAGGCTAAAGATATTCAGGTGCGTGTTGGGCAGTTAGGGCGACATATCGCAGCATACGATGGGTTTATGCAGAAGTTAGGCAATAGTTTAGGGACGACGGTGAACCACTACAATACGGCTCATAAAGAATTAAAAAAGATTGATAAAGATATTGTCAAGATTGCCGATAAAGAACCAAGTATTGAACCGCTACTGATCGACAAACCGCAGCAAGGCGAATAGATTTAAATCGACTCCTGACTACTTTCTTACAGTAAAAAAGAAATAAATTCGCGAGCTGCAGCTATTGCTGCAAATTCGTTTTCCTATATATGGCCAGGCGGTAAGGTATACGTGCCATCGGCCCAACCCTGTATTACTTCGACGCGGTAAAAGTACTTTTTCGCCGTTCATTAGTATAACAAGTATAGCGGCGTGTGGCTTGAGCCTGTCTGTTATAGTCTTATTGTAACAAAGTCGATATAGGCGGAGAATGATTGATTACGTCGCAATTATACGATGTATCTCGTCGCGGTTATTCTGGACTACTTGAGCAATATTTGGCGTCCCTATAATAAAATTAAGCGTTTCATAGGTATATGTTCCTGACTCGAACGAAACAACTTCAGCACCCGCCTCCTGGGCAAGTAATACGCCGGGGACGTCGTCGTGAATCTGCGAGCCGCAGCGCAGTTTAGTGACGCCTTGGATACTGCCCTGTGCTAAACGTGTAAACTCATACCCCGACGCACCAAGCGGAGCAAATAATCCTATGTTGAATGGGGCAAAGACGGTATAAAGATTTTTGTACACAAACGATCCGGCGAATACCAGACTGTTATTCAGCTCTGTGTTTTTTATCGTTATCTTTTCGTCGTTCCTGTAGGCGCCCTCGCCTTTAAACGCAGTAAAGAGTTCATCGGTCGGAAACTGGTAGATAATGCTGGCAACGGTAACGCCGTCAACGACGAGTCCTGCCATATTTGTACAGTAGGGTAGGCCGTGAATAAAGCTAGACGTACCGTCGATAGGGTCAACTATCCAGACTGCGCCCGACGTGCCAGGCGTGGCGTCTGTTTCCTCGCCTCGAAAGCCGATGTGAGGGAACTGTTTAGATAAACGCTCTTTTACTAGTGTTTCAATTTTGATGTCGAGTTCGGTAACAGGTGAATTGTCTTTTTTTGCGATATGCTCTATGTTGCCATAGTGTCGCATTAGTTCTGGGCGCATTTCTTTGAATGTATCGACGATTAACTGGAATGATCGTTTGACGTCTGCTGATGATAGCGGCATGATAACTCCTTGAGTTTAAATTTACCCTGCGACAATGACGCAGCTAATGATAATAGCATAGCGACAGGCGAATTGCTAGCAATAAAAATACGCCCCATAATGAGGCGTATTTTTATTGTAGTATTTCTACTATGCTTTCTTCTCAGTGTCTGTTAGAAGATCACGTAGTGCAAATCCGATAACGCCACCAAGTAGTGGAGCGATTAGGTATGCAGCGATAGCCATGATACTGATCTTTGACCAATCGATTGCCTGTACTGCAAGCGCAACGGCTGGGTTGAATACAGAGTTTGCCTGTACGTAACCTGCAGCGATTGTCGCGAATACACCGGCAATAAGAAGTCCAAGGCCGATTGTAAGTGCCTTAGCAACGCGGTCACCGGCTGGGATAAGACGAGCACCCGCAACAGCGAATGTAAAGATCGCAGCTGCAATCAATTCGATGAAGAAGACGGTCCATTCGTTTTGGCCAGTGATTTCAGCAATCTTGAATAGAGTTGGTGTTTGTTGTTGCATCATTGCTGCAGACTGTGGGTCAGCTTGTGGAACTGATGAAAGGAACATGTTCAAGGCAGCAAATGCGAGTGTCGCACCAAGTACCTGAGCAACAATGTAGCCAAGTGCGCGAACGCTACTGATTTTACGTGTTACCCATGCACCAACAGTGACTGCTGGGTTAACATGTGCACCTGAAAGTGTACCCACCATAAGGACGATACCAGCGAGGGCAAAGCCAAGGTAGAGTGGATCACCTTTTGTACCGATGAATGCAACAGTAAGTAGGAACGTACCGATAAATTCACCAATAAGCGCGCTAGCGATAAAAGTCCTATTTCCAAAACGTGCACGTGGTGCAGCAGTTGCGGTTGAGGATGTAGCTACAGTTGTCGCAGGCGCACTTGTCGCCTTGACTGTCGTTACTTTTGTTGTTGATGGCTTGGCTGTAGAAGATGCCCTAACCTTGGTGGTTGTGGTCTTCGTCTTTGTAGTAGAGCCGGCTTTTTTGGTAGCCATATAAAATATCCTCCTTAATGAGATTTATGGTGGTATTGTATCATAACGCTTACTAGTCAACAAGGAGGGTGTATAATAGATGCATGGGATTATTTGTACAACAAAATAGCGAACGGACTCGATTGCAGGAACGCATTACTGCAGAGCTAAACGAAAAAGCTAAGAAAAAAGCGCTTGGCGATACCGAGCGGCCAGACGGAATTGACGATTCTGCGTACATCGAAAACACCAAGCAGACGACGAGCTTAGCATGGGTATGGATAGTGATTGTCATGGCTGTTGTCATAGCATCGATTTACTTTATGATTCGGTTAATGAACAGCGCCTAAAAACTAAATGACAACATAGGGCAAGTGCCGTATACTGGTAGATAATGACAGATATAGAAACACTACGTGTCGATTTGATTGGCCGTATTCAGCAAAGCACCGAGCCTCGCGATATTTTAAAAGCGCCTGAATTTAGAGCGCTATATGCAGAGATACCAAAACTTGAAGCGTCCGAACGAGGCGCGTACGGCAAGCAGATTAATGAATTAAAGCAGGCACTAGAGGCTGCTGTTGCTGCACGAGAAAATTCACTCGAAGACGCAAACGTAGAATCACTTGACGTGACGGCGCCATGGGCCGAAAATACCGGTCCTGTCTCTCTCCTTTCGACCGAGCAAGGATCGCAGCATCCGATCACCAAAGAACTCGATCGAGTGATCGATATCTTTACGCGCATGGGATTCGACGCCCACGAATCGCGTCAACTTGATAATGACTGGAATATGTTCGGCGCACTTAACTTTCCCGAAGGCCACCCAGCCCGAGACGGATACGACACATTCCGTACCGAAGAAGGATTTATTCCGCCGGCACATACCAGCACAATGCAAAACCGCGTACTCAAAGCCGGTAAGCAGACACTTGAAGCGGGCGGTCATATTGCAAGTATTAGTTATGGTCGTGTTTTTCGTAACGAAGACGTTGATGCAACACACGAACATACTTTTTATCAATGCGAAGGCGTGTTCGTATCCCGCGACGCAAACCTAGGGCAGATGCTGGGTACATTACGGGCATTCTTTGAAGAATATTATGGACAAAAACTACTCATTAAAACGCAACCAGGTTATTTTCCGTTTGTAGAGCCAGGCCTCGAATTTGCTATTGAAAAACCTGAAGCACTTGGCGGTAAACCGGGTGATTGGTTAGAGATGCTAGGTTGCGGTATGATTCATCCGAATGTTCTAGAAGCTGCCGGAATCGACAGTTCGCAGTATCGCGGATTTGCATGGGGCGGTGGCATTGAACGATTAATTATGCTCAAATATGGCATCGAAGATTTGCGCCATTTCGAATCAGGTAAGCTAGCGTTTTTACGGAAGTTTGCATGAGCCAAGAAACATCATTAATAATGTGCGGGAGATAATATGAACGATTTAACAAAAAATATCTTAGCGAATAATTCCTATTGTACGGTGTCGACAGTCACATCCGACGGCGCTCCGTGGGCAACGCCTGTGCACTTTGCGTATGATCTGCAAAACATCTACTGGCTATCGCATGATGATACGATCCACTCATTAAATATCGCTCAGGATTCTCGAGTGTTTATTACTGTATTCGATTCGCGGCAAACTGCAGAAACATTGGCAGACAGAGGTGCCATGTATGTCTCTACGCACGCGACAAAACTTATTGGTGACGCAGCCCTTGCCGCCAGAGAAGTTTACTCTGATCGCTACCCCGACGACAACAACCGCAGGCTGTCTGAGTGGAGCGTTTACTGTGCTCCTATTGGAACGCTCGATGACATTAAATCCGATGAGCAGTTGATGTACTATCGTCACGAGAACGGAGAATCTGTTTAGTGATTGTATCAGTTAATTGGTTAAAGAAATTTACTGACATCGATATGCCTATCGATGATTTAGCTGTGCTTATTGGCGCGCGACTTGTAGAGATTGAGAGTGTCATTAGTCTTGGTGAAAAATATTCAGGCGTTATCATTGCAAAAGTTGTAGAGTGCAAACGACTTGAAAGTTCGGACCATCTTAACGTTACGAAAATCGACGATGGTGGTGTCGCTACGGATGTTGACCGAGACGAAAATGGTTTCGTACAAGTTGTTTGCGGTGCGCCAAATGTCCATGAGGGAATGCTTGTTGCATGGTTGCCGCCGAACAGTACTGTGCCTGAAACGTTTAATGATGCCGAACCATTTGTACTCGGCGCTCGCAAACTGCGCGGCGCAATGAGTAGTGGCATGTTAGCGAGTGCAAAAGAGCTAGATTTATTTGATAGCCACGAAGGTATTCTGGCGATCGACAAAGACGTCGCGCCCGGCAGTTCGTTTGCTGAAGTGTATGAACTAAATGATTATCTGCTTGATATTGAAAACAAATCTCTCACGCATCGCCCTGATACGTTTGGAATTATTGGATTCGCCCGCGAAGTCGCTGCGATTCAAGGAAAAGCATTCGAGACGCCCGCTTGGCTACAGGATATTAATCCGGTATTCACTGAAAAGGATGGTGATGTAGCGACTCCTACAGTTACGATTGACGATAGCGGGTTATCTGCTCGCTACCAAGCGGTAGTACTAAACGGCGCAGATGGCAGTATTCAGTCGCCGCTTGAAATACAGACGTACCTTTCACGTATTGGTGTACGTCCGGTGAGTGCTGTCGTGGATGTCACTAACTATTTAATGATGCTAACAGGTCAGCCACTTCATGCGTTTGACTATGATAAATTAATCGCGCTTAATGATGGCGTTGCTGATATACATGTACGCGCAGGCCAAGACGGCGAAACGCTCGAGCTACTCGACGGACGGACAATCAATCTTAGCGAAAATGACATCGTCATCGCTAACGGCCAAACGCCTGTCGCTCTTGGTGGAGCAATGGGTGGACTCGCGACAGAGATTGACGAGAATACGACACGTATCATTATTGAAAGTGCGACATTTAATCTATATAACCTGCGCAATACACAGATGCGCCACGGCATCTTTAGTGAAGCGATTACGCGGTTCACGAAAGGCCAGCCGTCCGAACTGACCGCTCCAGTGTTATCTGCTGCTCTGCGTTTACTGAGCGAATCAACGGGCGCAAACCGAATAAGCGATGTTGCCGATAGTCTCACGGAAGTAGAAGAACCTGCCGTGATTGAGATTCCAGTCAGTACTATAAACGAAGTTCTTGGTAGTAAATTTAGTACTGCTGATGTTGTTGATACACTGCAGAATGTAGAGTTTACCGTAGCGGTCACTGACGATAACACGACAATTGCGGTCATAGCGCCATATTGGCGATCGGACATTCATATCGCCGAAGACATTATCGAAGAAGTAGGTCGGTTAAACGGCTTTGATACGATTGAGCCACGTCTGCCGCTCCGTGATTTTACCGCTGTTTCGCCTGATAGTTTTGATCAATTTCGTACGCACGTTCGCAGCACGCTCGTTCGTGCGGGGGCAAACGAAGTGCTGTCATACAGCTTTGTTCATGGTGATTTGATTGAAAAGTCTGGACAAAAAAAGCAACATTCATACCGTATTACCAATAGCATCAGTCCGGATTTGCAGTATTATCGACTGACATTAACGCCAAGTCTTTTGAACGTAGTTCATACAAATATAAAATCCGGCTTTGGACACTTTTCATTGTTTGAAATGAACAAGACGCATACAAAAGTTGCAGGAATGGACGGGGATGTACCGAAAGAAATTGATGCGCTAGCGCTCACTGTATCGAGTAAGAAATTGCTTCCTGGAGCTGCATACTACGAAGCAAAAAAGACACTCGATTATTTGGCGCAGTCACTAAACGTTACGTTGGCGTATACTCCTATGGATAAAGATGATAACGATGACGTACGTGCACCGTTTGAATATCGACGCAGTGCAATCGTCACTGACGCGGCAACGAACGACTACATTGGTATCGTGGGCGAATATACGTCTTCCGTACAAAAATCATTCAAGCTGGGTGAATATACTGCTGGGTTCGAAATAGATCCACGTGCGCTACATGCTGCTTCGTCAAGGGGCGGGTCACATTACAAACCGACAAGCCGTTATCCATCAGCGGAACGAGATATCTGCTTTAGCGTTGATGCAAACGTGCCATATAAAGGCATCTATGACGCCGCTACGGCATACCAGAGTGATATTCTGATCGACGTTGCGCCTGTTGATATTTACCGCGGTGCTGACACGCCAGAATCAAAAAACGTCACGCTTCGATTTACTCTTACTTCGTTTGACAAGACATTAACGGCTGAAGAGGTCAATTCGGCCATCAGTTCAATAAGTCAGCTGGTTGTTGCAGCAACGAACGCAACTATTATTTAAACCTTTGCGGACTTCGCGCCGGTGGTGTATGATTATGCTTATGACTACTACTATTTTTAGGGGATACTTGCATGAAGCGAAAATATAAAGTAGTAGCTGGGGTTTTTGCTGGACTGCTAGCAGGTATCGGCATAGGAATGTGGATGCGTACAGCTGATTTTCAGGTGTTAAATGCACAGGGAGTTGTCGCAGATAAGCAGCTGCAACTACTTATTTTTGCAACGTCGCTTAGTTTGCTTGTTGTCATCCCGGTATTCGGGTTGTTAACATTTATCGCGTTACGCTACCGCGAGGGTGGAAGCAAGAAACGAACGTATAGTCCTGACTGGGATAATAATAATGCCGCCGAGGCTTTATGGTGGGGAATTCCCTGTATACTGATCGGCATCTTGTCGGTTGTCATCTGGACGAGTAGTCACGAACTAGACCCCTATCGTCCGCTAGAGAGTGATAAGCAGCCGGTGAACGTCCAGGTTGTTGCACTGCAGTGGAGGTGGTTATTTATCTATCCTGACGAAGGAATTGCAACGATTAATCATCTAAAGTTCCCAGAAAAAACACCAGTGAATTTTACCATTACTGCTGACGCTCCTATGAATTCGTTCTGGATCCCTAACCTAGGCGGCCAAGTGTACGCCATGAGTGGAATGTCGACAAAACTTCACCTCGAAGCAAACAATGTCGGTGAGTTTAACGGCTCTTCGGCAAACCTTAGTGGCAAAGGCTTTTCGAAAATGAAATTTACCGCTACAGCATTGAAAGGTGCAGATTATGAAAACTGGGTGCAGTCAGTACGTTCAGAGCCGCCCCTCGACTGGACATCGTATGAAAAGGTTTCGCAGCCAACCGAAGACATGAAAACGGCTATGTATCAACTAACGGATACAGGTCTATATGATAAAATTGTAAATAAATACATGCCTGAACACGGACATGACAACAGCCATAATAAAGGACACGGGGAATAGAGAATATGCTTGGAAAATTATCACTAGACGCGCTGCCGCATGATCCGATTATGATCGGTGGCGCTGCGTCTGTTGTTGGAGTACTTGTAATGGCTGCCATTGCGATTACAGTATTCAAGCGCTGGACATGGCTATGGAAAGAATGGCTCACTTCACTTGATCCAAAGAAGATCGGGATAATGTATTTTGTTGTCGCACTGTTAATGCTGCTTCGTGGATTTGCAGATACATTAATGATTCGAGCACAGCAAGTATTGTCGACTGGCGATGCAAACGGAATCCTGTCCGCAGACCATTTCCAGCAAGTATTCTCGGCACACGGCACAATTATGATTATATTTGTGGCAATGGGACTGATATTTGGTCTTATCAACTTGTTAGTTCCTCTGATGATTGGAGCAAGAGACGTCGCCTTTCCGTTATTAAACTCGATTAGTTTTTGGCTGTATATCGCCGGCGTTGCATTAATAAATGTATCACTAATTATCGGTGAGTTTTCTGCCGCCGGATGGCTTGCTTATCCGCCACTATCGGGGTTGGAATATAGTCCTGGCGTTGGAGTAGATTACTGGATATGGGCATTGCAGGTTTCAGGAATAGGTAGCTTACTTTCTGCGGTTAACTTCCTTGTGACGATATTTAAAATGCGCGCACCTGGTATGACATTAATGAAAATGCCGATTTTTGTATGGTCGGTCATAGGGAGTATGGCGCTTGTTGCATTTGCGTTCCCAATATTAACGGCGACACTTACTATGCTGTCACTTGATCGACTTGTTGGATCACACTTCTTTACATCTGATATGGGTGGTAATCCGATGATGTACATTAATCTTATCTGGGCATGGGGACATCCTGAAGTGTATATTCTTATCTTGCCTGCATTTGGTCTGTTTTCAGAGATCGTCGCAACGTTTTCTCAGAAAAGATTGTTCGGATATACATCGATGGTATGGGCAATTGCAGGGATTACGATTCTGTCATTTACTGTTTGGCTGCATCACTTCTTTACGATGGGCGCGGGTGCAAACGTAAACGCATTCTTTGGTATCATGACGGCGATCATTGCCATACCGACAGGTGTAAAAGTATTCAACTGGCTGTTTACGATGTACCGTGGACGGATCCGTTTCACATCACCAATGCTATGGTTTATGGGCTTTGTCACAACATTTACGATTGGCGGTGTAACTGGCGTATTGATGTCCGTTCCTGCAATCGATTTCCAGGTGCATAACAGCCTGTTCCTTGTTGCGCACTTCCACAATATGATTATCGGCGGTGTTGTATTCGGTATATTTGCAGGTGTAACTTATTGGTTCCCAAAGATCTTTGGATTTAGGTTAAATGAGCGATTAGGTAAATATGCATTCTGGCTCTGGTTGACTGGATTTTTGACTGCATTCTTGCCGCTCTACGCACTAGGTCTAATGGGTGCAACTCGTCGACTGGATCATTATGATCCGTCGATGGGGTGGCAGGGGCTGTTCATCGTTGCTGGCGTCGGCGTTCTTATACTGGGAATGGCCGTCTGTATGCAACTATTGCAGCTGGCGGTAAGCGTCTGGAAGCGTAACGAAAACCGAGACACGACTGGTGATGCGTGGGGAACAGGTAGAACGCTTGAATGGTCTGTTCCGTCGCCTGCACCTGTATATAATTTTACTCATATACCTACGGTTACGAGTCGCGATCAGTTCTGGGAAGATAAACAGAGCGGAGTAGCGAAGGTACGTCGACCATTCGAGGCGATAGAACTGCCAAAGAATAGTTCAGTGGGTATAGCGATAGGTGGACTCAGTGGACTAATAGGGTTTGCTCTTATCTGGCATATATTCTGGCTGGCGGCCGTCGCATTAATCGCAATTATCGTTATTGTTATCGTGCGAACAACAGGCGAAGAAGACAGTGAATACACCATCAGCGCAGTAGAAGTTGAGCGAATTGACGCAGCAGCTCGCCGCGGTACAAACGGAAAGAAAAAGGTAACAGTATGACACACGTATCTACCACTAACCATCGCCTGCAATCAGACGATAAAGTAACGTTCGGATTCTGGCTATACCTTATGACAGATTGTCTGATCTTTGCATCACTGTTCGCAGTGTATGTTGTGCAGCGTTCGGCAACAGCCGGGGGGCCGACAAGTAACGAGTTGTTTGACCTTCCGTTTGTACTCGCTGAAACACTGTTGCTACTCACGAGTAGCTTCATATGTGGACTAATGCTCATCGCGGCTCAGGTGAAGAACCGTCGACTGGTTATTGCAGGGCTTGTCGTAACGGGTATTCTTGGCGCTGCATTCCTAGCGATGGAATTTACTGAATTCTATCACTTGATTAACGAGGGCAATAGCTGGCAGCGGAGCGGATTCTTGACGGCATTCTTTGCACTTGTCGCAACACACGGGCTGCACATTATGGTCGGAATGCTATGGCTAATCGTCATGATATTCCGTGTTATAAAAGTAGGAATTACTCCGGCAACAAGTCGAAAGTTAACACTGTTTAGTCTGTTCTGGCATTTCCTTGATGTTATCTGGATATTTATATTTACTATTGTATATCTAATAGGAGTCTTATAATGAGCGAGAACGTACACGTACACATAGATGTAAGAAAAAAGATAACTGGATATTGTATTGGTTTTGCGATTTCACTGCTCTGTACATTTATTGCTTATTGGATTGTCCAGCAGTATGTTACGGGTGCACAGGGGGCTTTTGCTTATCATGTGATAATACCGATGCTTGCAATATTGGCGGTCAGCCAGTTCGTCGTTCAGCTTGTCTATTTCCTTCATCTTGGTGTTGAATCGAAGCCACGCTGGAAGCAGCTTGTATTCTGGTTTATGATTATTATTGTATTGATTATCGTTGTCGGTTCTATATGGATTATGAATAATCTAAACTACAATATGATGCCTCCGGCGGACTATATGGACGTAAAGACACAGCGCGGAGGATTCTAGCGAGTGGAAACTGTTCGGGCCTATTACTATTTAACAAAACCTGGAATCATATACAGTAACGTCATTGCTGCATTTGCAGGGTTTTTACTTGCCTCGCGTTTCAACATCGAACTCGATTTGTTATTTGCGACACTCGGAGGCGTAGCTTTTATTATTGCATCAGCATGTGTGAGCAATAATTATATAGATCGAGGCATAGACGTACATATGCAGCGAACGAAAAAGCGGGCGACCGTATCGGGCAAAATACCAGGTAATCGTGTCATTGTATTTGCCGTCGTGTTGGGTCTGATTGGTTTTGGACTTATTTATTTAACGAATATGCTGACGTTCGTGCTGGGAATTATAGCGTATATAATGTACGTCGTTGTGTACGGCTACTTTAAGCGTACAAGTGTTCACGGTACGCTCGTCGGGAGTGTTTCGGGTGCGCTTCCGCCTGTGGCAGGATATACAGCGGTGACGGGGCAAATTGACGCGGCGGCGGTTATCCTCTTTCTGATATTAACGGCCTGGCAGATGCCGCATTTCTATGCGATCGCGATGTTTCGCTTAAAAGATTACAAGGCAGCGGGCATACCCGTCCTACCTGTAGTTAAAGGCATGAAAGCGGCGAAAGTCCAAATTATAATGTACGTCATATTACTGGCAATGGTTGCACCGCTGCTGACGGTATTTGGCTATACTGGAATTACATATGCGGTGATCGTCGTTGCTGTTACGATTGGCTGGATTGTGCACGCCTATAGATATAGACTACTTGACGATGTTGCGTGGGCGCGCAAGATGTTTTTCTACTCGCTAAGTACACTTTTGATAATTTGTTTTGCAATTGCTGTCGGCCCAGTGTTACCATAACTAAATGACTGGACTTAATCATGTAGCGACAGGCATTACTATCGCAATTACTATCAGACGACCCGAAATCGCATTGCCGCTTGCGCTATTATCTCATTTTGTATTAGACGCGCTCCCGCATTCAAAAGTTCCACTGCGACGCTCAATCATGACACCCTACCTGATCGCCGAAGCACTATTTTGTACGGTTCTGACGATTATTTGTATGATGCTGTTTTCGGAATATTGGCTCTTGGTGGGGTTATGCGCGGTGCTTGCGTTTTCGCCGGACTTTCTATGGCCGTTCTTTTATAATGACAAACTACGCACGAAGCCATTCTTTAAAGATTTTTATAAATTTCACAAGTCGATTCAATGGTCCGAATCGTATAGGGGCTGGCTAGTAGAGGCATTATACTTTAGCGTGCTTGTGATATTTTTATCGACATATACAATACAGTAACTTCTTGTCAAAATAATTATAAGCAGGTACTATATAACCAAACGAGTTAGCATAAACAGAAAAGGGAAAAAATGAAGATTACTATTGTTGGCGGTGGCTTTGGTGGAGTAAAGACTGCGCTTGAATTATCGAAGCATGAAAATATGGACATAACGTTAATCAGTGACAAGACGGATTTTCAATATTATCCTGCACTATATGGTACTGCGACGGGCCATAGCAAGCGACAGGCTTGGGTGCCGTTAGGTGAAATATTCGGTACGAAAAATAACGTGACCGTTCATATTGACACAATTACAGCCATTGATCCTGCTGCAAAAAAACTCACCGCTTCGTCGGGTAATGTATATGACTATGATCACTGTGTCATGGCTTTAGGCGCGGTAACGACATATTTCGGTATCGAGGGATTGGACGTATATGCGCACGGCATTAAATCCGCTGAAGAAATCACACGGCTAAAACAGCACCTATACGAACAAATGGGCGAACAGCGAATGATTGATAAGAACTACGTGATTGTTGGCGGCGGGCCGACTGGCGTAGAGCTTGCCGCAACATTGGGGACGTATCTAGAGCGACTGCGCGTTTATTACAAATTACCTCAGCGTAAAATACATATCACCCTTGTTGAAGCCTCTCCGCGCGTACTGTCACGTATGCACGAAAAGACAAGTGCTAAGGTTGCCAAGCAGCTAAAGAAGATTGGCGTTAAAGTCGAAGCAGGTAAAGTTGTTCAGTCAGCTGGTATCGACGAATTGGTTGTAAGTGGCCGTCCAATAAAAAGTCAGACGGTTATATGGACGTCAGGGGTTGCGAATAATCCATTCTTTAAAAACAATGCTCAGCACTTTGAATTATCTAAAAACGGTAAAGTTGTCGTAGACGATTATATGCGTGCAGGCAAGGATTTGTATATCATCGGCGACAATGCCTTTACGCAGTTTAGTGGCCTGGCGCAAGTAGCACTACATGATGCACATTATATTTCACGGAACCTCGTAAAACGTAGCAAGCGTCAGCCGATGAAAAAATACAAAGCAGTCATGCCTCCAGTTGTTGTACCAGTAGGTGAGAACTGGGCGGTGTTTGAATGGCGAGGTATACGCTTGAGCGGATGGTCTGCTTCGTTGTTGCGCCGTGCAGCTGACGTTGTTGGGTATCATGACATTCTTCCACTTGGTCACGCCCTGAATATATGGCAGTCGCAGGAAGTCGTCCAAAACGATTACTTTACTCCGACACCTCCTATCTCAAAGGATTAGCCGGTAGAAGATTTATAACGAATTTGCTATAATAACAAGTAACTTTTGATAGCACTGAAGAATAGGGAGAAAACATGTCTACATCACGAAGTCAACGTATTGGAATATGGGTTATTGCTGTCGTTATGGTTGTTGGTACGATCGGATCATTCTTTGTAGTGATCCTAGCGAACAATAATCAGGCGAAAGATAGCGAAGCGCAGCAAAAAATGTACACCGAGTACATGGAACAACAAAAGAAAGCTCAGGCAGAGCGCCAAGCTACACTCGAACCACTTGAAGGGTATGCCGCAGAGGCATTTGATCCAGCTTCAGTCACTGAACTTAAGGCTGAGGTACTTGTTGAAGGCGAAGGTGCGGAACTGACAAAAGAATCCGGCGCGTCTATTAACTATTTTGGCTGGACACCGGATGGTAAAATCTTTGACAGTACGCGAGTTAAAGGCGTAACGACACCTAACGAAGAAATCACAATGAACGGAGTTATTGAAGGTTGGACAGAAGGACTTGTTGGTAAAAAAGCTGGTTCGACAGTCAAACTAACGATACCAGCAGAAAAAGCGTACGGATCTGTTGATAATGGTGACGGACGACCTGTTGGCCCACTTATGTTTATCGTAGAAATAAAAGCAGTAAAGTAATATACTATATTTAATATAGTATATAAGGGTAATAAATATGAGTGATGTTATACACGATACGGTAATGATTGGAACGGGTCCAAGCGCACTTGCAGCGGCTATATACACAACACGTGAAGACATTGAAACAGTCCTTTACGAAAAAGGCGTCATTGGTGGTCTGGCAGCTATCACAGACAAAGTAGATAATTATCCTGGATTTCCTGATGGTATCGAAGGCATGACGTTAGCTGGTCAATTAGAAAAACAAGCAGAACGATTTGGTGCGAAAATCGAATTCGGTGAAGTTCAATCGATTCGTGACGACGGAGCAGTCAAGACACTTGTGATTGACGGCGAAGAAGTAAAAGCAAAGACAGTACTGATTGCAACGGGGAGTGACTACAACAAACTAGGCATTCCTGGCGAAGCGGAATATTATGGTCGCGGCGTGCATTACTGTGCAACGTGCGACGGCGCTTTTTACCGAGAGAAAAAACTCGTTGTTGTTGGCGGCGGTAATTCTGCCGTGCAAGAAGCTATCTTTTTGACACGATTTACGTCACATATCGATTTACTTGTTCGAAGTACTATCAAGGCAAGCGATGTACTACAGCAAGATTTACAGAAGTTTGTCGATGAAGGTAAAATTACTGTTCATTTAGCGACGACGCCAAACGAAATCGTTACGGTTGATAATAAGGTGACGAAAGTTGCCGCAACAAAAGACGGACAAGCAACTGACTTTATAACTGACGGTGTATTTATATTCGTAGGTCTAAAGCCAAATACTCAGTTCCTCGCTGGGAGCGGTGTTGAACTTGATGAGCAAGGACTGGTCAAGACCGATCAGCACCTTGAGACATCAGTAAGAGGTATCTTTGCAAGTGGTGATGTGCGTAGCGGAGCAACGATGCAGATTGCAAGCGCAGTCGGTGAAGGTGCGTCAGCAGCTCTTTCTATTCGCGAGTACCTTGATGGACTTGCTCATTCGGCATCTACCGCATCACTTGATGCGACGCTGTAATTAGCGCTCGTTTATTTCATCCAGGATGGTATCAGGGTAGTTTGTAACGACGCCCTGTATTCCCTGTCGCTTTAATACGACAGCGCCGTACGGTCGGTCGGCTGTGTATGCATAACAAAATATACCTACACGTTGAGCGATCTGCGTGGCAAGCTGGCTGATGTAATGTTTATGAAATCCCACGGCAGAGAACCGTAATTTGCGTTCGTACGCAATAAATATGAACGGATTCTGATTGTGCAGTAGTGCAATCGGAACACGGCTGCTTATTTTTCGTATCTTAATTAATTCGCCTGCACGAAATGACGAAATGAGAACATTTTCCCAATCGTCTGGCTTGGTAATATAGCCCGAGGCGATAACCTCTGCGACAATTTCGCCGCTACCTCGGGACTTGAGTTCTATATTTAAAAGAATACGACCAAAGAATTCGTCAAGGAATTCCTGCAAACTGGGTATTTTTGGCGTAAAATCCATTTGACGAAGCTCATCAAGCGTATGATTTGCAATGACGACGCGCGTTCCATGTGTCCGCGATGTTGTCGCGTCATGTATCACGACAGGAATGCGATCTTTGGTTAGGCGCACGTCGCACTCTAATATATCTGCACCGGCTTTTACGCCTGCAGTAAACGCTTCCATTGAATTTTCTGGCGCTAGTCCAGCTGCGCCGCGATGTCCGATGACTAACATTATCTGGTACAATAGTAACAGATTATACGAACGAACAGGAAACTGACCAAAAGGAGAATGACAATGGCAGACTTTAACCAAATTCTGAATGCAGGCGATGTCGATGGCGGCGTTATTAATGTTGTAGTGGAAATCCCAAAAGGGAGCAGTCATAAAATAGAATGGAATCGTGACCACGCGGTTATGCAACTTGACCGTGTAGAACCAGCGATTTTTGCAAAACCTACTAACTATGGTTTTATTCCGCAGACTCTTGACGAGGACGGAGACGAACTTGATGCGCTTATTATTACTGATGAACCACTGCCAACTGGCATCTTCTTAGAAGCAAAAGTTATCGGTGTAATGAAATTTGAAGACGACGGTGAAGTTGATGACAAGATTGTTGTAGTGCCTGCGGACGACCGCAACACGGGCAACGCTGTTAATTCTCTCGCTGATTTGCCACAAAAACTTATCGACCAAATTGAATTTCACTTTAATCACTACAAAGACCTCAAAAAACCAGGTACGACTATTGTACAAAGCTGGGGCGATATTGACGAAGCAAAAGCAGTCATTCATGAGTCTATCGAGCGGTGGAATAAGAAATAGATCCTTGTCGCTCTAAAGCATAGGTATAACGAAAATATCCCGGTATCTCAACACACTGACAGTGTGGAGATACCGGGATTTCGTGTTGAGATGTACGACGCTGCCGTTTAGATTGGCGGCACGTCCCGCAGCGAAGGTATTACATAGATCTGATAGCCCAAGAGTCCGGGAACCTTACAGACGTGCCTGCGTAGCTCTCTCAGATTGTCTTCGCCGTAGAAGTGAGATATGTCATCCCCGTCGATATCGATGGGGACGGGATCGCTTTGGGCGTGGCCTCGATCAGATTGTATCGCCTTGTAATCTGTTGGCGATATGACGACGTACACTTCAAGGGTACGTTCTTTCATGTGTCGTACGACGTTCAATCCTCTTACCGGGTGAGGTGTAGAGTTTGACATGATCCCTTTCACGAAGGTGACTTGTCAGTTAGACAAGCCTCTATCTATATATTATAGCACGTTTACGGTATAACTACAAGCGCTATGAAGAGGAATTTCGTTTGCGAGTGGCCTTTTGGCGAATAATTGCTGCGGCGTTACTAATACCTTCTACGAGGCCTAATTTACGTAGTTGCATGCGTAATTTATCGCGGGCATGGCTTGTCGTAACAAGATCTTGCCATGCTTGCTTAGGAGACGACGACACGCGGGTAATGACCTCAACGATATCACCGTTATGAAGTGGCTTGTCAAATGCATGAATGTTGCCGTTCACGCGAAAGCTATAGGCATGTTTGCCGATGTCGGTATGGACTGTATACGCAAAATCCAGCGGCAATGCACCTTCGGGAAGATTATAAATATCACCCTTAGGCGAATACACGAATATGCGGTTACCGAATAAATCAACGTTTAATTGTTCCTGACTGATCTCTTCGCCTTCGCGCAGTCTGGTGGCGATGTCTTGCATCTGTGTAATCCACTGCAGCTCTGCAGGTAGCGATGCCACACTCTTTGATTTTATGTAATCTTTTTGGCTTTTGCGTTCATGATAATGAAAGCTTGCCGCTAATCCACGTTCGGCATAATTATGCATATCATGGGTGCGGATCTGGAACTCAACGATTTGTTTAGAAGGGGTTAGTACGGTGGTATGCAGGCTTTGATAGCCATTTGGCTTTGGTACGGCTATGTAATCTTTGATACGAGCAATCATAGGCTGATACATACTATGCAGTATGCCTAGGATTCGATAACAATCTTCTTTTTTGTCGACGATGATACGCAGGGCCATCAGATCGTATATATCATCAATACTCGTGTCTACTTTTTTTAGTTTTCTGTGCAGACTATAGATGCTTTTGACGCGACCATTAATTTCAAAGCTAATGCCTTGCTTCTTTAGTTCTTTGTCGACTTCAGCTCTGACGATACCGAGTTTTCGCGTGCTTTTACCAAGGCGTTTTTTCATTAGGCTTTGGAGGCTTTTAAACTCTTTAGGATCAAGATAGCTAAAAGCCAGTTCTTCTATTTCCATACGTATGCGGCCCATTCCTAGGCGGTCAGCCATTGGTGCAAATACCTCAAGCGATTCGCGAGCGATTTTGCGCTGCTTTTCGGGCGGCATGTGCTGCAATGTCGACAAGTTATGGAGTCTATCTGCTAATTTAATGATAATGACACGAACGTCTTGTCCAACGGCAATAAGTAATTTTGATAAGTTGTCTTTTGTCTGAGGAAGATAGTTCGATAGGTCGCGCATTCCAGAGCGAGCCTGGGACACTTTTGTGACGCCGTCGACAAGAAACGCTACGTCGCGGCCGAATATGCTTTCGATTTCTTCTAGGGTTGCATCGGTATCTTCGACGGTGTCGTGGAGTACTCCCGCAAGGACAGTGTCGATGTCCATACCCCATTCAATTAACGTATAGGCAACGTTTAATGGGTGGATAATGTAGGGTTCGCCGCTTTTGCGTTTTTGTCCAAGATGTTTTTCGCGGGCATAGTCGATGGCATGTTCAAGTTCGAGAAGCTGATTCTCATCGTATGCCTCGACCGCAAACTCTAGTATCTCGCGCTTTTTCATTGTGACACTAGTATATCATCTATGCGTCGGGGGTGGATCTATTTGTGAGGATGGTTGCAATATCATATACGTATTGATTGCGCATGGCGGCCGGGACTGGCTCGCTGTGGCTGTCTTCGACCATAATATCGCCTAATTCCCATGTGTTGTCGATAGCCTTTTTTGCCAAAAGAAATAGATAATTATTGTTCCATAGATACAGAATGTTGTGACTCCGGTCGAGCGGTGACTCTGCGTAAAATTCGACTTCGCATTCCAGCGTATAGCCGTAATATATCCTCGTAGCATTAATTTCGTTTGCCTGCGCCAAACTTGACTCATTATGTGGGAATTCACTCGGGTCGATCGTTACGCTGTCGCCGCGCTCATGTTCACGCAGCGTGCGGCCATGATGGGGAGTGGGGAAACGAAGTCGTTCGCTCATGATGGGTATATTATAGTGTAATTACGGCATATTGTCAATCATTGTGTAAAAAACCGACAATAGTATACAATGTATGCAAAGAACTAATGGTTATTTAAAGGGGTTGTATTACATGAGTCAAGTTAAATTGGGTATTAATGGCTTTGGTCGAATTGGCCGTAACGCGTTTAAAATCGCATTTGAGCGAAGTGATATAGAGATTGTAGCAATTAATGATCTGACTGACACTAAGACGCTGGCATATCTATTAAAAAATGACAGTAACTATGGCACGTATCAGCATAATGTGACTTTTGATGATACGAATATTATCATCGACGGCAAACCAATCAAAGTACTAGCCGAACGTGATCCAGCAGCGCTTCCATGGGGTAGCCTAGAGGTAGATATCGTTATCGAGTCTACAGGATTCTTTACTGCAAAAGAGGATGCCGAGAAGCATATTACCGCCGGTGCAAAACGTGTGGTCATTAGTGGCCCTAGCAAAAGCGAAGGTGTTGATACGATTGTTCTTGGTGCAAACGAAGACAAAATCGAGGGCGCAAGTCATGTTGTCAGCAATGCCAGCTGTACGACTAATAGCCTCGGTGCAGTTATGGCGGTATTGGACGCTGAATTTGGTGTTGAAAAATCGATGCTTACTACTATTCACAGCTATACGGCGAGCCAAGCCGTGCAGGATGCACCAAAGAAAGATTTGCGCGAAGGTCGCAACGCTGCAGAAAACATGGTGCCAACAACAACAGGCGCAGCGATTGCAGTAACAAAGACTCTTCCGCAGCTTGAAGGAAAATTCGATGGACTTTCTATCCGTGTACCAACCCCAGTTGTTTCTATCAGCGATGTAACGGCGCTACTTAGCCGCGATGTTACGGTTGAAGAAATCAATGCAGCATTTAAAAAAGCAGCTGCAGAGCCATTCTACCAAGGAATACTAGCGGTCAGCGAAGAGCCATTGGTGTCTCGTGATTACATCGGTAATAGTAATTCGGGTACCGTCGACCTCCTGCTAACAAAAGTAGTGGGCGGCAATTTAATCAAAATCTGTGTATGGTACGACAACGAATGGGGCTATTCAAACCGATTAGTTGAACTAGTGGCAGATATTGGCAAAACGATACGCTAATTGTGTCATTCAATAAAAAGCCAGCACAGTATAGTGCTGGTTTTTTATTGTCATTTTTAGTACATAAAACACGCGATTTCGATGTAAATGTTCACAGTTTACGTAATCTGTGCGAAAAGCGTTAGCAAGTTCTTTCGTTTTTAGTCGAAACCGCATATACTAGGCATATGAAGATATATCTTGGGTCTGATCATAATGGCTATCATTTGAAAGAAAATGTATTTGCCTATTTAGCAAAGCGAAAATTCGACGTCGTAGAAATTGGGGGCAAGGAGCTTAATCCGGACGATGACTTTCCTGAATTTGCACAAGAAGCTGCAATTAAAATTATTGGCGATACGACTAAAGACCCTCGGGCTATTTTAATATGCGGTGGCGGTCAAGGTATGGCAATTGCTGCTAATCGGTTTACGAGTATTCGCGCAAGTGTTATATGGGATGCCGAAGAAGCGCGTATGACGCGAAACGACAATGATAGCAATGTTCTTTGCTTGCCGTCACGCGTACTTGAACGCCAGGACGACCAAGTATGGAAAGATATCATTGATACCTGGCTGCACACTCCATTTGCAGATGCTCCAAGATACCGCCGACGTAATAAACAGATAGATGAGATTTCATAATGCCCGTTATAGCCCCCTGTGTCACCGTAACCACCCCAGAAGAATACAAAGCATCACTTGAGCGGATACACTTGTTCGCACAGCGTATCCATGTCGATATTAGCGACAATACATTCGCGCCAATCAACCTACTTGATCCATCACAGATTTGGTGGCCACAAGAATGGATCGTTGATATACACGCAATGGTAGCGACTCCTTCGCAGTACCTACCGCAGCTGATTGCACTTAAGCCACACATGATAATGTTCCATGCAGAAGTACAAGAAGACCTATTACCGTTAATTCAGCAGGTACGACAACAAGGTATTCGTGCGGGCGTCGCTCTGATGCGTGCGACAGTACCTGGCGATATCGCAGCGGTGCTTGAAGCAGTAGATCACGCCATGATATTTAGCGGTGACCTAGGCAAATATGGTGGTACGGCCAGTCTTATGCAGCTTGAAAAGATACGACTCATCAAAGGTATCAACAGTGGACTAGAGATTGGTTGGGACGGCGGCGTGAATATCGATAATGCATTTAGCCTTTCACAGGGCGGAGTGGACGTACTAAATGTGGGCGGCGGCGTGCAAAAAGCTGCTGATCCGCAAGCAGCGTACGAGGCATTGGTAGCGGAAGTTAATAAACAAGGGGTGATTTAATCATGAGTGGTGGGCAGTATACAATTAAACAACTTGAGCAAAAGGCGCTTCTTATTCGTCAGGATATCATCACGATGCTTGAGTGTGCGGGCAGTGGTCATAGCGCGGGGCCGCTAGGACTTGCTGATATTTTTGCGGCGCTATACTTTAATATATTGAATTACCGCGCTGATGAACCTGAATGGGCCGAGCGAGACATTTTCTTCCTTAGTAACGGACACACTGTTCCAGTGCAGTATGCAGCAATGGCAGAGGCTGGATTTTTCCCGAAAGAAGAATTACTGACGCTACGACAATTTGGTAGTCGATTGCAGGGACATCCTGAGCGTACGAAGCTACCAGGGCTCGAAAACACGAGTGGCCCACTAGGCAGTGGTCTTAGCCAAGCAGCTGGCTACGCGTATACGTTGCAGTATATAGATCGTCAGCCGCATCGTTTTGTCTATGCGGTAACAGGTGACGGCGAGCTAAATGAAGGTAATATATGGGAAGCTGCAATGTTTGCTGGAAAGTACAAGCTTTCTCAGCTGATAGTTATCATCGACCGTAATAATATTCAAATCGATGGAACGACCGAAGACGTGATGCCGCTAGAAGACCTGCATGGTAAATGGGAATCGTTCGGTTGGCACGTTCAAGAAGTTGACGGGCATAACATAGAGAGCGTGATCAATGCTGTAAGTATGGCCAAGGCTATAACGAATATGCCAAGCGTGATTATCGCCCATACGATTCCAGGCAAAGGTGTTGACTTCATGGAATATGACTATCACTGGCACGGCGCGCCGCCTAACAGTGAACAAGCAAAAAACGCATTACATAAATTACGAACATTACAAGGCCGTATCGAGGGAGAACACCAATGAGCCATTATCCATTAGATCCAAATGTATTTACCGACGAGGCTAAAAAAGAGCCGATTCGTGCCGGATTTGGCCGCGGACTAAAAGCCGCAGGTGAAGCAAATGAAGCGATCGTTGCCCTTTGCGCTGACCTGACGGAAAGCACACAAATGCACCTATTCCGAGACGCGTTTCCAAACCGATACGTTGAAGTGGGCGTTGCAGAACAGAATCTTGTAACTGTGGCAAGCGGCATGGCCCGCGCTGGTAAAATTCCGTTTACAAGTAGTTATGCGGCATTTAGCCCCGGACGAAACTGGGAACAGATACGAACGACGATTGCGCTCAACGATCAGCCGGTCAAAATCGTTGGCTCGCATGCTGGAGTCAGCGTTGGACCAGACGGTGCTACGCACCAGATGCTCGAAGATATCGCGTTGATGCGCGTGTTGCCAAATATGGTAGTTGTCGTTCCTGGCGACAGTATCGAAGCAGAAAAAGCGACCAGGGCTATCGCCGAAAACGGCAAACCAAGCTATATACGTCTTGCCCGTGAAAAGTCAGTCGTGTTTAGTACTGACGAATCGCCTTTTGAAATAGGAAAAGCCTATGTGCTGCGCGAAGGTCACGACGTCAGCTTGTTCGGTACTGGTCTTATGACTCCGCAGTTGCTTTTTGCTGCAAATGAACTAGCACAGCACGGCATTAGTGCAGAAGTCGTGCATGTGCCGACGATTAAGCCACTCGACGAAGGTACTCTTCTTGCTAGCGCACGCAAAACAGGACGCGTTATTACCGCAGAAGAAGCACAGGTGAATGGTGGGTTTGGCGGTGCAGTCGCCGAGCTGCTTTCCGAGAAACTACCGACGCCACTCAAGCGCATTGGTATGCTCGACCGATTTGGCGAAAGCGGCAAACCAGACGAGCTACTAGATCATTTTGGTCTTACAGGGGCAAAGATTGCGGTAGTCACAAAAGAATTTATCAATAACGTACCTCGGTACCATCAGTAATTAGGGAGAAAAAAATGGCTAATATCGATATTTTAAGCGTCGGCGACATGGTGACGGATGCGTTTATTAAATTAAACAAAGAGCACGGCAGGGTCGACGAGACCGAAGACGGGCCACGCCTAAGTCTTCCTTTTGCTACTAAGATTCCGTTTGACGAAGTCAAAGTAATCGAAGCAGTCGGCAATAGCGCTAACACTGCGGTCAGTTTTGCTAAATTAGGCCTCAATAGCTCATTTGTATCAAACGTCGGTGACGACATAGCTGGTCGAGAGATGATTTTGTCATTGCAGCGAGACCATGTCGATACTCGTTTCATCAAAGCCAATGCTGGCAAGAAAAGCAATTATCATTATGTCCTATGGTACGGCGAAGAACGTACGATTTTGATTAATCACGAAAAATACGAGTATCGCTGGCCTCATTTTTATAATGACGAGCTACCTGACTGGGTGTATTTTAGCTCTATCTCAGAAGGCGCAATGAAATATCATGACGAGTTAGCTGATTGGCTCGAGGCTAATCCTTCGATTAAACTTGCATTCCAGCCGGGTACGTTCCAATTAAAGGCCGGCCCTGAGAGACTAAACCGCATCTACAAACGCAGTGAAGTGCTGGCGGTTAATTTTGAAGAAGCGCAGTTAATTTTAAATAATTACACACGCGAAATTCACGATCTGTTCAACGGTCTACATAATCTCGGCCCGCGAATTGTGGTAATCACCGACGGACCAAACGGCAGCTATGCGTCTGATGGACCAAATAGGTTCAAGATGCCGATTTATCCTGATTTTGCCGCACCAAAAGAGCGAACGGGCTGCGGGGATGCTTACACGAGTACGTTCGTTGCGGCGCTTGCTAAGGGCTACCCGCTCGAAGGAGCACTTCAGTGGGCTCCAATTACTCCAGCGAGTGTTGTTCAGCACGTGGGTGCACAGGAAGGTCTGTTGAACGAAGATCAGATCAAAGATTTGCTAGCCAAAGCACCTGACTGGTATAAAGCCGAGAGGATTTAAGGAGATTATATGAGTTTAAGTATTAGTCAAATTCGAGCAAACACACTGCGTGCTAGACACTTGTTTCAACGAACACGTCGCCAAGGATTCGCAGTAGGTGCCTTTAACATCGACAACCAAGAGACATTGATTGCCGTATGTCAGGCTGCCCAAAAGCTTAATTCACCAGTACTTGTTGAAGTAAGTGACGGTGAGGTCAAGGCAATGGGACTCGAGAATATACGTGATCTTGTCGATAACTACAAAGAAGAATATGGTATCGAGATGTATATCAACCTCGACCATAGCCCTAGTGTAGATGACTGCAAGCGAGCGATTGATGCAGGGTATGAATTTATCCATATCGATATCTCACAGGCAAATCACGATGCAACTACCGAAGAAATTATCGAAAAAACCAAAGAAGTAGTCGAGTATGCTAAATTTACTGGGGCTCTTGTCGAAAGTGAACCACATTATTTTGGCGGATCGTCTAACGTCCACACTGAAGGTATTGATTTCGAAGAGATCAAAAAGACCTTCAGTACTCCTGAAAGTATTAAATCATTCACCGATGCGACTGGCATTGATACGTTCGCCGCTGCAATTGGTAACCTGCATGGTAAGTACCCTGTACCGAAAGTACTTGACCTAGAACTATTGCAGCAGCTTCGTGATGCGTCTGACGTCGGCATTAGTCTGCACGGCGGCAGCGGCACACCTCTGCACTATTTTGAAGAAGCGGCGAGAATTGGTGTTAGCAAGATCAATATCAATAGCGATATGCGCTATGTATTCCGTAAAACACTTGAAAAGGTCCTTGCAGAACACCCGAATGAATATGCGGTGGTCAAATTAATGCCAGAAGTCTACGGCGAAGTGCAAAAAGTCGTTGAAGAAAAGATCCAAGCATTCGGTAGTGCCGGCAAAGCTGTCGTCTAGTCTTTGGTCTACAAATTACAACGAAGTTTTTTGATTACAAGCGTAAGTGCTATACTACTAATAAATGAGTGGGAAACATACAAAAATTATCGCTGTTGGTGCTGCCGTTCAGGACGTGTTTTTAAGTCACAGTGATGAATTTAAGCCGGTAAGCGACAAGACGACGCATGAGCAATTTATGCGACTCGAACTGGGTGGCAAGGCGGATGTGAATAATGTCACCTTCAGTACTGGTGGTGGTGCTACAAACGCAGCAGTTACGTTTGCTCGGCAGGGAATTCGCGCAGTATTCATGGGGGCTATCGGCCACGATCCTGCCGGCCGCGCGGTCCTCGACGTTCTTGACCATGAAGGCGTTGATACGTCACAGGTGAGTTTTAGTCACAAATACAATACCGGCTACTCTGTTCTACTGCTGGCGCCAACTGGCGAGCGGACAATACTGACATACCGCGGAGCGTCAACGCACTATCATCAAAAGGATCTTATCCTTAAGGATACCCAGGCTGACTGGCTATATGTATCGACGCTTAGTGGCAATTTTGAAATTCTTCACGATCTATTTCACGAAGCACGTAAACATAATATTAAAATTATGTTTAATCCCGGCAAGAAAGAATTAGCACATCCTCAAAAGCTAAAGGGTCTACTGGATGACGTCGAAATACTCTGTCTAAACAAAGACGAAGCGCAGCAAATTGTAGAGGGCGGTAGTTTAGAAGAGCTTGTTCGGCATCTGCATCACTATGTACCGGTCGTGGTTGTTAGTGACGGTCCTAATGGCGTTGTTGCGAGCGATAAGACAACGATTGTACGCGCGGGCATGTATCAGGATGTTCGAGTTGTAGACAGAACAGGTGCAGGTGATGCGTTTGGGTCAGGATTTTTATCACAATGGGTGCAAAATAAAAAACTCGTTGACTGTGTTGTGTTCGCAAGCGCAAATTCGACATCAGTCGTCGGTCATATTGGAGCAAAAACGGGTATATTGTCAAAAGGTACGCTACTGCATCATATGCCCATTCACGAAAAGCCATTTTAACGTAAGCATGATATAATTGAGTAACTATGGGAAAAACACTAAGAGATTTACTTAATGCGGAAGAGCCGTTATTTACGCAGAGCATTCGACAATTAGAAAAAGCCAGCGGCCGAAACGCTGCAGATGTCCGTCTTGTTGCTGACATATTGACCTCGGCACATGATCGTATGCGCAGGATGCGACTCGACCCCGCCGATTCAACGGGCAAAGAGATATATCAGGCACTTATGAACCGCGTAGCGATAGACAATGTTCGACTGGCAAAGGTGATCGGTGCAACTGATCCCGAAGATATCGCACATATGGTCCCGTTAATGGTCAAAGCGGCAAACAGTGTTCCATTTTCGCGGAAAGTATTCGTCCTTAAGCATTCTTCTGCTAAAAAATTACTAAAGCAAATGCCACCCGAAAATCTCATTAAAACGTTAGGCTATAAAACACTTGATGAGATGCTTGCGGGTGAAGATTTTAACGAAGTATACACGGCACTTCGATTTTCTGAAGGTGCTGAATGGTTAAATCGTTACAATGAATTATTCAAGACGATACAGCCAAGTGACTACGAAGAACGAGATATGAAAATCGTCATCATGGATCATGACAAATATGTTGGACTTGCAGAACATTTTGTAAAAAAGAAACTTCACAACGTAACGCATAGTAAAGAACTTGGTGTAATAGTTGTCGTACCGATGCGTCAAACAAAAATGCGTGGACTAGCGCTTAAATCACTACCACTCTTGCTTCACTATATGAACGAACTGAAACTTTACTCAACATTTTTCAAGGCTCAATCAAAGCACAAAAAATTCGGCGAAATAGTAGTTAATACCCTCATTGCTGATCCAAGCAATGCGTCGCAAATAGTCGGCAATAATATTCACTGGCGCGTTATCCAGCGATATTTCGGTAAAGTTGAGGGCGAAGATCACCCAGAGGCGTTCCAGCCGCACGTTCAGCCAGAAGATCTGCACTGGCGCCGAGCAGAGGATTCGCTATTCCATATCGATTCCGAGCTTGAGTTCTGGAAAGACCTTGACTATGTTGGGCTACGGCACGATGGATTCCCAGTAGCGTTTAACTTGTTCGATATTAGCTTTGCGTATTCTAACCGTGAGCCATATGAACGACGTTATTCGTATCATTTCCGTGAAAGTCTGTGGAACGAATTATTTATACGATATATGGGATTCCCGAATCTCAACCAGCAAGTATTGCTGCAGCTAGATAACGACATGATCGCCCCAGAAAAATTGAAACCAACAACAGGAGAATTTAAATAATGAGATATCAAATCTGTGTATCAGGCGCCGCAAGTGGCGATACTGTCACCGCGTCACATCAACTTGCCTACGATTTAGGTAAAGCAATTTCCGAAGAAGGAAAGACGTTGCTAACAGGTGCAACAGTAGGATTGCCACATTTTGCAGCGATGGGAGCCAAAAGCGTCGTGGGTACTCGCGGTATTTCTGTTGGATTTTCTCCGGCTAGTTCGTTCCGCGAGCACGTGGCAACATACAAATTACCGACAGTTGAATTCGATTACATTAACTTTACGGGTATGGAATATGTCGGTCGCGACGTGCACCTTGTACGTAGCAGTGATGCAGTGATAACTGTCGGTGGGCGAATGGGAAGCCTACACGAGCTTTCGACGGCGCTTGAAAGTCGTAAAGTATGCGGAGTGCTTCTAGGAAGCGGCGGACTTGCTGATTATGTATCGACGCTACTTGAGAATATCGAAGCACCTGGCGCTCGCGACGTCATCTATGATACTGATCCTAAGCGACTCGTTCAGCGTGTTATCGAAGTGCTTGATAAGAAGTACGGTGATTTTGCTCATGACGGTACCGATAATCATGTCAGCGCAAAACGCTCAGGCCGCGGCTAAGCTGTAGCGCAGCCGTGCCGTGTTCGGTTGCCAATAGACCTACTGATCTGATGTAACATTCAAAGTAGCGTATAATAGTAACAATATGAGCCAGAAGTTCAATCTGCAATCTAAGTACAAGCCCACAGGCGACCAGCCTGCAGCTATTAAACAACTCCTTGATGGATTAGATAACGGCGAGCGTGAGCAGACGCTACTGGGTGTGACGGGGTCGGGCAAGACGTTCACGATGGCGAACATTATTCAAGATCGGCAGACGCCGACTCTTGTATTGGCGCACAACAAAACACTTGCTGCGCAACTATATAGCGAATTTAAATCATTTTTCCCAGATAATGAAGTGCATTACTTTGTAAGTTATTTCGACTACTACCAGCCAGAGGCTTACATTAGCAGCAGCGATACTTATATCGAAAAAGACAGCAAAATTAACGACGAGATTGACCGCCTACGACATGCTGCAACAACAGCGCTATTAAGTCGCCGTGATGTTATTATCGTCGCCAGTGTTAGCTGTATCTATGGTATCGGATCGCCAGATGATTATTCCGAAATGTCTATTACGATCAAAAAGGGTGAACGTCGTCAGCAAGACAAACTTGTCCGCTGGTTTACAGATATCCAGTATCAGCGCAATGACATTGATTTTCATCGCGGAACATTCCGTGTTAAAGGTGATGTCGTTGATGTGTTTCCTGCAGGAAGCGATGTTGCCTACCGTATTGAATTCTTTGGTGACGAAGTTGACCGTATTACGCGCATCGACCCATTGACTGGTGAGATACTCGGTGAACCAAATGAAGTAACTGTCTTTCCGAGTAGCCACTACGTTACTCCAAAGCAAAAGCTTGAACATGCAATCGAATGCATCAAAAAAGAATTCGCCGAACGCGTCGAGTGGTATGAAAAACATGATAAGTACCTTGAGGCCCAACGTTTAAGTCAGCGTACCAAATATGACATTGAAATGCTAGAAGAGACAGGTTTTGTCAAAGGTATCGAGAACTATAGTCGTTATTTGACCAATCGTGAGCCAGGTGAGCAGCCTGCAACGCTCATCGATTATTTCCCTGACGATTGGCTGCTGCTTGTCGACGAAAGTCACCAATCTTTACCACAAGTTAGAGGTATGTTTAATGGCGATAGAGCACGCAAGGAAGTGTTGGTAGAACACGGCTTTCGACTGCCATCTGCACTTGATAACCGACCGCTGCGGTTTGACGAATTTGATAAGCATATAAATAAAGCGATATACGTTTCAGCGACACCTGGCGAATACGAGCTAGCACAGAGCCCGCCACCCGCACAGCAGATAATTCGACCAACTGGTCTGATTGATCCGACGATTGAACTACGTCCTACTGATGGACAGATTGATGATTTAATTGCAGAAATTCGTGATCGAACGGCGAAAGGGCAGCGTGTGTTAGTGACGACACTGACGAAGCGCATGGCCGAAGACCTTAGCCAGTATATGCTGGAAATCGATATCAAAACGGCATATATACACAGTGAAGTCGATACATTAGAGCGCGGCGATATTCTGCGCGACCTGCGACTTGGTGTCTATGATGTATTGGTAGGGATTAACTTGCTGCGCGAAGGACTTGATTTGCCAGAAGTGAGCCTAGTTGCAATTATGGATGCTGACAAAGAGGGATTCCTACGGTCGACGAGTGCGTTGATTCAGACGATGGGGCGAGCAGCTCGACATGAAAACGGGATGGTAATACTATACGGCGACAAAATGACCGATTCGATGCGCGCTGCAATTAGCGAGACCGATCGACGCCGCGAAATTCAGATCGCCTACAATACAAAACACGGCATTACACCGACAAGTGTCGCTAAAGAGATCGACGAAGGTTTGCGCGCACTGATACCGATGAAAGACGACGGCAAACCAAAGCTCGATCTGAAAAAGATACCAAAAGACGAGTATGCGACCCTTGTCAAAGACCTCTCGGGACAAATGGCGCTCGCTAGTGCAAACCTAGAGTTTGAGAAGGCAGCCGAACTGCGTGATTTAATCGAAGATATCCGCTCAAAAATGTAGGTTGAATAGTGCTGATATGCTAAACTAAGCATAAGCATGCAGGATTCTCCAACAAACCCCTTCATCCCTCAACAAAATCAAGCGATCCGTAGCCAAACGGAGACGCTTCATTCACCTCTAAAAAGAATCGTAAAAATACTTCTGATCGTCACGCTAGTACTGGCAATTCTTATTGGCGCTGGTCTGTTCTTTGTTATTCCGCGTACAACGGTTGACGATAAGGAAGCACGTGTAGCGTTAGGTAATACCTTGCAGGAGCCGGGTAAGTTATCAAAGCTTGTTCCTGTTAAATCGAGCCTTGGGTTTAGTCTAAAATATGACAACCAGATGCTGACAAGCTATGCCGAGACTGTTCCTCTACTAGATAAAGACGGAAAGCCGGGAATAAGCGCGTATTTCGAGAACGACGATCTTCGTACACCGCGAGATTATAATGTCGTTCGTATTACTCCTGCAGAAAGTACCGATTCTGATCGTGCCGCTGTCACCGATCCACCTCAGCTGATTGTTAGCTCTACGGTGACGAGTGCAGATTTAAAGGCTAATGAGGCGAAGCCCGACTACAAAGGACTATCTCAGTTAAGTCTATTTGTACAAATGAGCACCGAGAAGCGTTTGGCGGCAAAAACAGCCGACGACGGAACAACCGTCTCAATCGAAGCTTCGAAGCCAAGCAGTCAAACAATTAACGACGTCAAATATCAGCTGGTTCGCTATACGACAAAGAACGAAAATTATCGAATCGTCAATCATAAATACGACGACTGCTACTATACGATTCAGAATGACATGCCGATTGCTGCATGTATCACGAACGTGCGACCGAATTCTGCCGATGATGCTGCACTGAGCGAACAGGTATTGCAGTCTTTGTCATATCAAAAATCAGAGCAAGCGAGTGAAGATGAAGATGCGCCGACAGACACCGCTGCACAGCCAACTATATCGGACAAGTCTAGTAGTGAGTCATCAAACAAAGTTGTCCAGACAAAAGAGGTTGAACCGCTTCCACTTGAAACAGTAAAGCCTGAATATAATATGAATAGCATAAGTCTGGCTGCTATCGCCAAGAATCAGCCAAGCGTTGTGCGAATCGGTACATTATACTGTGCTGATCTCAACTTAAAATTAGCATCTGGCGATATTGCAACGACCCTGACTGACGCCTGTGTCAGCAACTTGTCGAGCGGCACCTTTGTGTCTAAAGATGGACATATTGCGACAACCGGCCACGCTATTCGCTACGATCCAAAAGACGCGATAAATGGATATATTAATTTTGCCGATAGCCAAAAAGATTTATTAAGCCGTCTAGATAGGGTACTGGATTATCTACTAAAGGCGCGGCTGATTCTTGATTCTGACGCAGACTACCTAAAGACGGGCGCTCAGATTGGTGACCAAGAAGCGCTGGCAAAGATAGAGAATATTAGCTCAATTATTCCTGATGATTATGTAACGCCGGTAAAAGACCAGTATAGTTATGCTATACAGCCAACAGATAAGCCACTCGTTCTTGACACGAGCACCGGTTCACGACCATCGTTCGCGTATTCTGATACGGTAATTTCAGCGAAATTTATTGCTTCTGACTACGACGCACTAAAATCGGCACAAGAATCATTCGACAGCGCTACTCCACCAAAAGACGTAGGGCTACTGAAGGCCGAAGGTTCGTTTCAGAATGTATTTGTAGCACCTGGTGATGTAACAAAATCAAACGACATACTAAACATTATTGGTTATCCTGCGTTCAGCGGCAGTTCACTGGTGATTGGTAAAAACCAAAATGCACCTGTTGTGACAAGCGGTAAGGTTAACCAGACATACGAAAAAGACAATCAGCGTCTTATACAACTAGAGGCACCGATTATCCCAGGTAACGATGGTGCGGGCGCATTTAACAAATCAGGCGAATTAATTGGGTTTGGCGTGTACGGACTGTCTTATTGTCCAGATCAACGATGTTTTGCCACGGGTACTATACGGTCATCGAATGAACTATTAAACCTACTCGATAGTAACAATATGACGCTTGGTCCAATCAGTGACGCAACAACTACTTGGCAAAATGGTGTCGATGCCTATATGAAGGGTGATTACACAACAGCCAGTAGCAAATTTGCATCCGCAGGAAGCCAGTATCGATTCAACGTATTTGCTGAACCACTCCAAAAGTTAGCGGCCAGTAAAAAAGGTTCTGCAAGCGACACTTCACTTATGAACCAACTAGTGGGTGTAATGATAGCTGCCGTTATCACTATGAGTGTGCTGACATTACTGTTCGCCGCTATCTATATATTGCAGCGACGTCGGCTAGATTCACTCCGGGTAGGTCATTACGGCGCGCAGACGCAGCAAGTTGTGCCTACATCCGTAGCGCAGCCGCAGTACGCACAACCTCAGTATACGCAGCAACAACCACAGCAGCCGCGTCCACTCAGTACGCCGTACCAGCAGCAATATCCTCAGCAGTCACAACAGTATGCTCCTCAACAGCAGCCATACGCTCAACAGCAGCAATCACAGCCGCAGCCATACGCTCCTCAGTCACTACCTCAATATCCTCAAACGCAGCCGCAACCAAACCAGCAGCAACCTCAGCCTCCTCAAGATCCATTCTATCGTCAGTAATTTGACATAAAGCTTGCAATAGTACGTTGCATGTGCTATAATGAAACTATTGCATTCGATAGAATGTCGAGCCTCTTTCAAAGATGAGCGCACTAATTATATGAGCACATACATTACGTGCCATGGCGCCACCACCGAAATATCCTCTCGCTGTTCTCTAGGTCTTTTAGGCCTTTGACTGCACTACAGCTATTAACTTGATAACAACGAAAGGTTATTACACATGGCATTTACCCAACAACGAAGGGGCGGTCGCCCTCAAACACGACCACAATCATCTGGCGTACGCAGCTTCGGCGGCGGTGGCGGCGGACGACGCGGTGGCGGCGGTGGACGAAAAGGTCCTCAGAAAAAGTATATTCACCCGTCTAAATTTACTAACAAAGCAGTCGCAAAAGCTGACGAAGTTGTGTATGAATCAAAGCACAAGTTTGTCGACTTCCCATTCGGCTCTCAACTAAAGCATAATATTATATCTAAAGGTTACGAAACGCCAAGTGCGATTCAGGACCAGGCGATTCCACATATTATTGAAGGACGAGACGTTATCGGACTTGCAAATACTGGTACTGGTAAAACAGCTGCATTCTTGCTTCCTATCATCGAACGTCAAAGTGGCATCATGCTACGACCAAGCGTACTTATTGTTGCGCCAACTCGTGAGCTTGCACAGCAAATTGACGAACAGTTCCGCGAATTTAGCCGTGGCATGAACCTCTATTCAACATTGATTGTTGGTGGTGTTAGTGTCGATCGTCAAGTTCGTGAACTGAAACGTCGTCCTCACTTTGTTATCGGTACACCGGGTCGTCTAAAAGACCTTATGCAACGAAACATCTTGAAACTAGACAACATGACGACACTTGTCCTTGACGAAGCTGACCGAATGCTTGACATGGGCTTCTTGCCTGACATTCGTCAAATTGTTGACGCAATGCCACGTGAGCGTCAGACACTATTCTTTAGTGCAACAATCACACCAGAAATTGAATCACTAACAAAATCATTCCTAAAAGACCCTGTTACTGTTTCTGTACGTACGTCAGAGACTAGCGAACACGTCGAGCAGGATGTTATTGAAGCACGTGATAAGAATCACAAAATCGATCTACTAACTGAACTGCTACAACAGCCAGGTTACGTTAAAGTACTCGTATTTGGTGAGACAAAGTTTGGTGTTCAGCGTCTGAGCGACCACCTTGATCAAAGTGGTATCCCGTCTGCGGCTATCCATGGTAACAAAAACCAGTCTCAGCGTCAGCGTGCATTGAAGCAATTCAAGGACGAACGAGTTAAAGTACTTGTTGCAACAGACGTTGCAGCTCGTGGCCTCGACATCCCGAATGTATCACATGTGATTAACTTCGACACACCACAGACATACGATGATTACATTCACCGTATCGGCCGTACTGGTCGTGGTGGTGCAAGCGGACACGCTCACACATTCATCGAACAACGATAGTTATACTGTCTTTGGAAGACGAGAACGCGCTTTACGGCGCGTTTTTGTTTTGGGTGTAGAATCTGATTTGAATACCCAAAAGCGCAAACCAAAAAATGTCCAAGCGGCCATAATGATACCTGATATAAATTGACCTATGTACGGTGTAACGTCGGCAAAATTATATAGACTGTAGGTGATAGTTAACACGACAAGTTCGCTGACGATAATAAATAGTGCGAACTTAGCTGCTGCGTAGCCTGTCTGTCGTTTACGTTTAGGTTGAGAGAACACCCACTTTTCATCAACGATAAAGAATAAGATATTGGCAAAAATCATTGGAATGAGAAGCGCAAAGAATGTTGGCATAGCCGTAAAGTTGTCGAATGCTGCAAATCCAAGGTATTTACCCCAAAAAGGAATATAACCAGCAAGCTGTAATTTAGCAAACTCAGTCAGCAAATGGAGCAATGATTTTTTTTGTTTTCGTTTCATCAGTTCGGTCCATTGTATCATATAGCGCTAGAGCTTATAAATGCAAAACACCTCCGCTTGCCACTACTAGAGTGGGGCGGAGGTGATGCACGCGAGGGGGGGTTAGTTTTTACATGGCGATGACGTGATGAACACCATTTTGTAGTCGTGTACACGCCCGTCATATACAGAACCGATGCTCATCGGGTATTCGCCGCCAACTCCACCCAGTTTCGACAGGTAGATTTTGGGGATTTGAATCTCGTTGACGCCGGGCTGGAGAACGATCGGTTTTGGCGAATGGAACGATTGAGGCTCTGCCCCTATGGCATACATGACAACGTCGGTGGTCTCGCTATGGACGAACAGGGGAGTCCGGTTATTCTCGGTTGCAGATATGGTTGTATTGCACCCATATTTGAGAAAGGGCCTCGTTTCCTGCGGTGCATACTCGGGACCTGTCAGGTCTGTCAGAATCACGATGTGATTCTGTGTGGCCATGTACGGTTCATCGCTGACTTGCTCGGTCATCGTCGTGCTGACGGGCGTGGCCTGGTCTGATGACGTTCGTACGCTGTCGCTGCTGCCTTGGTCAGTACATCCTGAGGACAGGACTATGACGGCAACTAATGTCAATGTGAACCAAAAAAGACGCCTCATGGCGCCCTCCTCTCGTGTGCAGTGGCTTTGACCGGGTTGTCCGTAAGCTCACATGCAGTAACTATACCACGTTATATAATATAAATCAAATTATTATATCTGCTGGCATATTGTATTATAATAGGCATATGACACAAATTTCTCGCGATGACGTGCGCCATCTCGCACAATTAAGTAGCCTGCAACTGACGGATGATGAGTCCGATGAACTTCGTTCTGATTTAGAAAATATTCTTGGCTATGTCGAACAGCTTTCAAAGCTAGACACCACAGGAGTTGAGCCAACCTATCAAGTGACGGGTTTGTCAAACGTATGGCGCGACGATGTCGTTATCGACAGCGGTGTTTCGCGCGAAGTTCTGCTGGGGCTACCTGCAGAATATTCAGACAGTCAAATTAAAGTCCCGAAGGTATTATAATTATGGTAAAGATTTCAGATTTTCAGCATCGATCAGCACTTGAATCTGTGCAAGGGGCTATTCAGAAAGCTAAAGAGCACGAATCGTATAATGCTCTACTGACTCTTACTGAAGAAAGAGCGCTTCGCCGCGCTCAAGCAGTTGATAGCGGTGAGATAACCGGTAAATTGGCTGGTGTGCCGTTTGTTGTAAAGGATAATTTTCTTGCATTTGGCGCACCAACGACCGCAGCCAGTACTCTACTGAAAGATTTTATGGCTCCGGTTCAGTCGACTGCCGTTGAACGGTTAGAGTCCGAAGGCGCAATTTGTATTGGTAAAGCAAACCTCGATGCGTTTGCTCATGGCGGCAGTACTGAAAACTCTGCCTATGGTCCGACAAAAAACGCTCATGACCAAACACGAGTTGCCGGTGGTAGTAGTGGCGGATCTGCTGTTGTAACAGCGCTGGATATTGTTCCGTTTGCACTAGGCACTGACACTGGTGGATCGATTCGTCAGCCGGCGAGCTTTAACGGGGTCGTAGGGGTGAAACCTACCTATGGTACTGTTTCTCGTTATGGAGTCGTTGCAATGGCTAGTAGTACAGATACAATCGGTACGTTTGCGACCAATGCTGACGATGCGACGCTCGTGATGGATATTATGGCCGGCCAGGACGTTAATGACATGACGACATTGCCCAACTTTTTCTCGCCTGAGCAGCCTAAGGAACGGTTGAAGATTGGTGTTGTCAAGGAATTTATGACGGATGATGTCGATGCTGACGTAAAATCTCGCGTTAACGAATATATTCAAAAAGCCGTAGCTGCCGGTCATGAGGTGACTGAAGTAAGCGTACCGATGATCGAATATAGCCTAGCGATGTATTACATTATCGTGCCTGCTGAAATTAGCAGTAATTTGGCGCGATATGACGGCATTCGTTACGGTACTCGTGCGAGCGAAGTAAAAACACTTGCCGAACTGTACGGTAAAACCCGTGACGAGGGATTTGTAACAGAGAATAAGCGTCGTATTATGATTGGTAGCTATGTATTATCAAGTGGATTTTTTGATGCTTACTACCAACAAGCACAAAAGGCGCGGACGCTGCTTATCGATGAATTCAATACATTATTTAACAGCTACGATATTTTGATTGGGCCTGTCAGTCCGACACCTGCATTTAAACTAGGCGAGAACACGGCTGATCCGGTAAAGATGTATCTTGCGGATATTATGACCGTCGCACCGAGTTTGGCTGGTATTCCGGCAATTAGCATGCCTGCCGGCGCTACGGGTGCAGGTTTGCCTGTTGGTGTACAGCTGATGGGACAGCAAAAATCAGACGCACTGTTGCTTGCGTTTGCTAAATCACTCGAGGATAAAAACTAAATATGGACGCTTCAATTATTATTTTATTTGCCGCGGTTATCTTTATTGCCGTATTGCTGTTTGCGGTCATTACTTTGACAAAAAAAGGCACTACGGTCCTAGATGTTGATAAGTATCGAACGAAGTGGCTTTCTATCGAACAATCATTAGCCCGA
Source organism: Saccharimonadales bacterium (SeqCode) (assembly GCA_045628725.1). Classification (GTDB taxonomy): domain Bacteria; phylum Patescibacteriota; class Saccharimonadia; order Saccharimonadales; family Saccharimonadaceae; genus JACQGD01. Next base: position 8,781 of record JAZQPT010000057.1, on the reverse strand, counting down.
GGCAACGAACCGTCATATCATATAGCGATTATCAACGCCGATAAACTATTAGACCAGGCGCTTCGCGACCGGGGGTTCAAAGGCCAGACTATGGGTGATCGTATGAAATTTGCAAAGGACACATGGACAAATCGGAATAATGTATGGAGTGCCCATAAATTACGTAATCAGATTGCCCACGAGTCTGATGTGAATGTCGATTATGACCAAGCGCGTCGTGCGTTAAGTGGATTTAAACAAGCGTTGAAAGATTTAGGAGCGATATAATGGCGTCTGCAGAAATACTTGCAAAATATGATTTGACAATAGGTATTGAATGTCATGTACAGCTGGCAACAGATACAAAATTGTTCAGTGGTGCTGACAACGATGCCCGCGATAAATCGCCAAACGCTGTTGTAACTCCCATTGACTTTGGACTACCCGGCATGTTGCCTATTTTGAACCGACGCGCAGTCGATCTAGCGATTCGTGCAGGCAAGGCGCTGAATGCGCCAATTGCAAAGGTTTCTCGCTTTGATCGAAAGCATTATTTTTACCCAGACCTACCTAAAGGCTACCAGACGACTCAAATGTATCACCCGATCATTCAGGCTGGCTATATCGATGCGCCACTCGAGGACGGTACATCCGTTCGTGTGCGTATCCATCATGCACACATGGAAGAAGACGCTGGTAAGCTAACTCACTACGGCGACTATAGTCTAGTAGATTTGAACCGAGCGGGAACTCCGCTGATCGAAGTCGTTTCCGAGCCAGACATCCATACGCCGGAGCAGGCAAAAGCATTTGCTGCAGAGCTACACAAACTAATGACGTATGCCGGTGTGACCCGGGGCGATCTATATCATGGGAATATGCGTTTCGATGTAAACGTGTCGGTCGCCTTGAAGGGTGCTACGGAACTTGGCAAGCGCGCAGAAGTAAAGAACCTTAATTCATTTAGAAGTGTCGAAAAAGCCGCTGAATATGAATTTAATCGTCAGGTCGAACTTGTCGAGAGTGGTGAGCAAGTCGTGCAAGAAACTCGCGGATGGGATGACACAAAAATGATCACCAGTAGTCAGCGAAGCAAAGAAGACGCCCAGGATTATCGCTATATGCCTGACGCTGATATTCCGCCAATTGTATTGAGTGACGAAGAGATCGCACGGATACAATCAGAAGTGCCAATGCTACCAGCTGAATATCGTGCAAAATGGTCAGGACTCGGTCTGGATAGTTCTGTTATTAACTCTCTATTAGGTCATCAAAACTACGCGGTTCTTATTGCCGAAATTCAAGCCTCTGCAGGCGACGGGATTGCAAAGCGCGTCGCACACTGGTTTGTTAGTGCTGCTAGTCAGACTGATGAATCAGAGACGTTTGCGGATAGTACGATTGATTCAGCTCGGTTTGTGGAACTAGCTACAATGGTAGAAAAAAACGAACTATCGAGTACGGCTGCAAAAGAAGTCTTTAGCGAACTGCTCGTTAGCGATAAAAGCCCGCGTGAAATTGCTGAATCAAAAAATCTTATACAGGACAGTGACGAAGATGCAATTGGACTAATTGTAGATGAAGTACTAGCTGATCCTGCAAGCGCGCAGTCGCTCCAGGACATAAAAGACGGCAAAGATAAGGCGATTGGCTACCTTGTAGGGCAAATTATGAAAAAATCACAAGGCAAGGCTAACCCCGCTCTCGCTCAAAAGCTAATCCGGGAAAGATTATAAATGAATCCGTGGCCAAAAGCTGAAGCGGATGAAACACAAAAAATAGGCTGGCGCTATTTGGTGCGCAAGGTATTCGTGCAGCCTGATGGCGATATGGCCGAGTACTACACGAAAGATAAAATGGGTTCACGATCGGTCGCCGTTATCGCACTAACTGGCGATAATAAGGTGATTATCGCCGAACAGTTCAGGCCGGGTCCAGAAAAAATCATGCTTGAACTACCAGGCGGCGGTGTAGAAGAGGATGAAGATTTAGCCACAGCGGCGCTACGCGAGCTAGAAGAAGAGACGGGATATACGAGCGACGAAGTGACGTCTATTGGTATGGTCTATAAAGACGCGTATACAAATACGAGCGCAAATTATTACTTAGCGAAGAACTGCCGCCCTCTACCTGGTGGTCAAAATCTAGATCACGGCGAATTTGTTACGGTGCAGTTGATATCTATTGAACAACTCCTTAATAATTCGCGTAGTGGATTGATGACCGACACGGAAGGCGTGTATCTTGCCTACGAAGAACTCAAACGAATAGCTTAATCGTAAGAAACATTACAGCGCGATTGCAGTTAAAATGGTACAGTTATAGGGTAAGCATAATGTCATACAGGAGAATTCATGAAACAGCCCACTAAAGCCGTTATTGCCGCAGCTGGATTCGGTACGCGATTTTTACCCCAAACAAAAGCGATGCCAAAGGAAATGTTGCCGCTAATCGACAAGCCGATTATTCAGTATGTCGTTGAAGAACTGGTAAGTGCAGGAATTAAAGATATTATTATCGTTGGTAGCAGCAACAAGCGTGCTATTGAAGATCATTTTGATACGCCAAATGAAGATTTGCTCGCTAACCTACGAGCAGGTGGCGACAAAAAGCGACCACTTATCGATAAACTCAATGAATTGTCTAATATGGCTAATTTTATCTATGTTCGACAAAAAGGGCCCTATGGGAATGCGACACCTATCGACAGCGTATCGCACCTTATCGGCGAAGATGAGCCATTTATCTATACCTTTGCCGATGATTTTATCGTGGCATCGCCAAGTCGATTCAGCCAGATGGTCGAAGTATACAACCAGTATCAAGCACCGGTATTTACCTGCAAACCTGTAGTGTACGATAGTGAATATGATCGATATGGAATTGTCGCCGGCGAATCGGTGGCTGACGGTGTGATGAAAATATCGCATATCGTTGAAAAACCAGGTAAAGAGAATGCACCGTCGAATCTTGCGTCGGTAAGTAGTTATCTGCTGACTGGTAAGCTATTTAGCTATCTGGAAAAGGCCAAAGAAGCGTATGACGGCACAGGTGAATTTACTATCCAACCTATCATGCAGCAAATGATTGATGATGGAATCGATCACTATGCATGCGAAATCAAGAACGGTACTTACTATGATACAGGTGATAAACTTGAGTACCTCAAGACAGTGATCGACTTTGGATTGGCGCATGAAGAAATGGGTGATGATTTACGTCGTCACTTAAATGAACGCCTAAAACAGTCATGACAGGCATGATATACTAGAATTTAGAACATAACAAAGGAACTATCATATGGAATGGGCGCAAATATTAGTTATCATCTTGTCGGTATTTTTAGCACTATTTTTGCTACTCGGTATCATATTAACAGTATTATTGATTCGGTTAACGCAGCAGATTAGATCAGTGACAGAAACAGCCCAGCGAACGGCTACTGGTATCGAAGGGGCTGTGAATACTATCGTAAAATTAAGCTCACCTGGCCTAGTCATGAAATTGATCATGGGACAAGCAAAAAAATTTAAGAAGAAGGGAAATAAGTAATATGGCAAAGAAATTCGCATTAGGAACAATCGTAGGGATCGTTGCAGGTATCGTCGCAGGAGTGTTAACTGCACCAAAAAGCGGCAAAGAAACACGAGCTGACATTAAGCTAAAAGCCGAAGAATTAAAAGAAAAAGCATCAGACACAGCAGAAGATGCAAAGCTTAAGGCTGCAAGAGCGGCTGAAGATGCTAAATTGAAAGCAGAAGACCTAAAAGAACGAGGCGTTCACGCTGTTGATAGCGCAATCGAAGGCGCAAAAAGCGGCTTTAAAAAGTAGGCTAGTTATGACAAAACATACCTCGCCTATAAAGTCATTCTTCAAGAAAGTTACCCGTAGTCAAGGAATGGGTGCTCGGCGTACGATCATTGAGGAAATGTTCAATGATTTTTATGATGATCGGCGTAATATCTATTTAATGAATTTTATTCGTGGGATTTTCTTTGGACTAGGAAGTGCGCTAGGCGGTACGTTAGTAATCGCGATTATCGTCTGGGGCCTGACCTTTTTTGTAGATTTGCCTGGTATTGGCGACAGTGCCGAGAAAGTGCAGGACTCGTTGCAAACTGAACAGCAGAAATAGTTAGCTAATAGCTGACACTTATTGCTATAATAAGAATAGTATGGGGGAACAATTGCAAACAGCTACGGTGAGCACTAAACAACTTACCGCAGCCGACTATGTGCACTTGCACAATCATAGCCATCACAGCCTTCTGGATGGTTTGACAAAGATACCCGATCTTGTAGACAAAGTAAAAGAACTAGGCATGGAAGCGACCGCCATAACCGATCACGGTACGATGAGCGGAGCGATTGAATTTTATAAAGCTGCGAATAGTGGAGGAATAAAACCTATCATCGGTATGGAGGCCTACGTGGCAGCGCGTAGTCGGCACGACCGTGATCCATCCAAAGACAAAGCACGTTACCATTTGATTATTCTGGCCATGAATAAAAAAGGCTACGAGAATCTGATGAAGCTTTCATCAATCGCCAACCTCGAGGGGATGTACTACAAACCTCGTATTGACCACGACCTGCTAGAGCAATACAACGAAGGACTTATTATCCTAAGTGCCTGCGCAAGCGGTGAAGTCGGCGACGCACTTAAAAATGATGATTATGAGCGTGCCCGAGATATGGCTGCTTGGTATAAATCTGTCTTTGGTGATCGCTATTATCTAGAACTACAAGATCACGGTCATCCAGATTGTCCTGCAAAATGGGACGTACAGGTAAAGATTAACCAAGGACTCGACCGTATCGCGGCAGAACTCGACATCCCTTGCGTCGTAACAAGTGACGGTCATTATCTATCGCACGACGATCAAGATGCGCATGAAATTTTGCTATGCGTTGGAACAGGTGCGTTTATTGCTGACGAAAAACGAATGAGTCTAAAAGAATTCGAACTGCATGTTACCGACCCAGTTGACATTATTCAGCGATGGAGCGCCACAAATCCAGAGGCGGTTATCAATACGAAACGAATTGCAGATAGGTGTAATGTCACGATTGAACTAGGTGGTATCCTGATCCCTAAGTTCCCCGTTCCTGAGGGTCAAACCGAAAAGTCGTTCCTAGATACGCTCGTGTACCAAGGTATGGCTATGCGATACGCCGATATTGAGCCTGAAAAGGCAAAAACGATGAGCGTCGGTGACGTAAAGCCACTGTTAGATGAGGTTCAGACCGAGCGACTTGAAATGGAGTTAGGTGTCCTGGACAAGATGGGGTATAACGCCTACTTCCTTATTGTGCAAGATTTTATTAACTGGGGTAAAGACCAAGGAATTATTTTTGGTCCCGGTCGTGGATCAGCGGCGGGTTCGATTATTGCCTATTCGCTAAAAATCACCGATCTTGATCCGCTAAAATACGGCCTACTGTTTGAGCGATTTTTGAACCCAGACCGTATATCAATGCCAGATATTGACGTTGATATTCAAGACACGCGCCGCGACGAGGTTATTCAGTATTGTTCAGATAAATACGGCGCAGATCACGTGTCTAATATCGTGACATTTGGCAAGATGGCGGCGAGAGCGGCGGTACGTGACGTAGCGCGTGTGCTGCAAGTACCATACGCCGAGGCTGATCGCTTGTCGAAAATGATCCCACCGCCAGCGCAGGGTCGTCATATCCCGCTCAAAAAATCCATTGTTGATGATGCTGATTTAAAGAAAGAGTATGACTCAAACCCAACGGCAAAGACCGTGTTTGACTTTGCTGTACGGCTAGAGGGAACGATTCGTTCACACGGTGTCCATGCATGTGGAGTTGTGATCGCGCCTGACACGCTTGTCAATTTCTTGCCACTCGAAATGGCGCAAAAAGGCGTTGTCTCGACACAGTTTCCGATGGGTGAGGTTGAAGAACTAGGGCTATTAAAGATGGACTTTTTGGGTCTATCAAACTTAACTATTATCAATAATGCGCTTCGTATTATTAAAAAGGTATACAATACCGACATTGATTTAACAAAATTACCACTCGACGATGTAAAGACATACGAACTATTCCAGCGCGGCGACACAACCGGTGTTTTTCAGCTAGAATCTGCCGGAATGAAACGTTATTTACGTGATTTAAAACCAACGGTATTTGAGGACATCATTGCGATGGTGGCATTGTATCGACCTGGACCGATGCAGTTTATCGATAGCTTTATTAAACGAAAACATGGTCAAGAAGAGATTACCTATCTGCATCCTGGCATGGAGGCGTCACTGTCGGGCACCTATGGCATTTTGGTTTACCAAGAGCAGTTCATGCAAATATCTAAAGAATGGTGTGGATTTACGGGCGGTCAGGCCGATACGCTTCGAAAAGCTGTTGGTAAAAAGAAAATCGATCTGATGCGTAAAGTGAAGGTTGATTTTGTAGAGGGCGCAATAAAGACAAGTGGTGCGAAAAAAGAGACGGCAGAGCTATTCTGGGATCAGCTAGAAGAATTTGCGAACTACTGTTTTAATAAATCGCACGCTGCATGCTATGGCCTTATCTCGTACTGGACGGCATATCTAAAGGCGCATTTCCCAGACGCATTCATGGCGGCTCTGATGACGAGTGATCAGGACGATATTGAGCGGCTAGCAATCGAAATCACCGAATGTAAGCATATGGGCATCAAGGTGTTAAACCCTGACGTTAACCAGTCATTTCTTGAATTTGCGGTCGTACCAGGCGAGAATACGATTCGTTTTGGCATGGCTGCAGTTAAGGGTGTTGGCGTTGCGGCTGTAGAAGAAGTTATCCGTGCTCGCCAAGACGGTGAATTTGCGAGCATTGAAGATTTTGCCAAACGAGTAAGCACTGGTAAGTTTAATAAAAAAGCTTGGGATTCATTAATTAAAACAGGTGGATTTGATAGTATGGGCGATCGTTCTGACTTGCTATACAATCTTGAAACAGTCCAAGCGTTCGCGAGCAAAATTCAAAAAGAAGCACTCAGTGGTCAGACTGATTTGTTTGGTGGAATGAGTGAAGCGGAGAATATTCAGCCGACTGTAGCGCTGCAGAGCGCACCGGCTAAACACACCGAAAAAGAGCGGCTGATGTGGGAGCGTGAACTAATGGGTCTATATATCAGCGCCCATCCACTCGATCATTATGATGCGTATTTCGAAGAACAAACGATTCCATTGACGCGCGTAAAGCCCGAGATCGATGGCGGCAAAGTGACAATTGGCGGGTTAGTCAGTACGGTTCGCACGATTATTACGAAGAGTGGAACAAAGATGGCGTTTGTCGGCCTAGAAGACAAATCAGGCGAAGCTGAAGTAATTGTTTTTCCGAATCTATACGAACAAATTGGAGCAAAGTTAGTGCAGGATGCTGTCGTGCGGGTGTCGGGCAAGATTAGCGCACGCGACCGAGATGGCAACTTAGGGTCTGATGCTAAGATGATTGCTGACGAGGTGATGATCGTCACAGACAAAGAACTGAAAGATTACGAAGCAACGGGACGCAAGATGGAGGGACCACGGATGAGTTCGAAGGTAAAGACGGAGCGTCGAGCTGCGTACAAGGCGACAAAATCAGGTGTCCCTACGCCTGTTGTTAGTGCCCCTGTCAGTACCAAGTCTGATGACAAGCCTAAAGAATCACCACGCCCGATTATGGATGCACCTGCACCAAAAAAGCTATTCGTACACATCAAAGACCCTGACAATCACACAGCATTATTAGCACTAAAACAAACATGTAGTGAATTTCCAGGCAGTTCGGACATCGTATTGGTGCTTGGTGAAGGTAAAAAATCTGCTATCAAACTGCCATTTACGATCGACGGTAGTAATGCGCTGGTCGGTGAACTTGTTAAATTACTGGGTGAAGACTGCGTCGTATTGAAATAGCAGGATCGTATGAGTCTGCTACAACTGTAGTGATTGCTGTAGCGACGCGTACACAGCGACGCTCAATGCGCGCAGCTATGATACACGGGTAGAAAACCTTTATGTGGGGCTGTTACGGTTAACAAAAATTCTAAAACAGGCGAGATGATTGCTCTGTTATTTATGCAGAGATAGGTAGTACAATGCGATACCAGCTGCGACACTAACGTTGAACGATTCTTTATCGCCCACCATTGGTATCTCAATCAAATCATCACACTTTACGCGTAGTTCTGGGTAAATACCGTCAATTTCATTACCAAGTAATAATACTACTTTGTCTGGTACTGAATATTCAGGCAGCATAATAGATCGTTCGTCTTGCTCTAGTCCGACGATAGTAAACCCTTGTTCCTTTAACTCGTCGATTGGCGGTTCTTCGAATCGTTCAAATGGAACCATTGTTTCGGCGCCAAGTGCGGTTTTGTGAATTTGACGAGTCATTTTGTCAGCAAAGTGCGGGAGTCTTGTGTCGTTTTCTAGAGTTGGATAGGGTGTGTAGCCGCTAAATATAACTTTCGTTACGCCAAACCCGTCACAGGTTCGTAAAAAGGCACCCACGTTATGAGTAGAGCGGATGTTGTGGGCAAGGAGGATTATTTCGGGCATAGGGGTATTGTATCATTTTTACGGGTTAGCATGAACCGGGATATTTGGGTAGGTGTGCATAGATCATCGGCACATCCGTTCAAAATCCTCATGCTATCTGCTATAGTAATGACAAATGGACGAGAAACAAATCCAACACCAACGTCGCGACCACGAAGAGAAGTCGACCCAGCAACGCGCTGCTATTCTGGGGCTGCAGTATCTTGATACGCGAGAATTTGAAGACGAACTAGAACTTGT
>JAZQPT010000056.1:0-1725 GCA_045628725.1 Saccharimonadales bacterium (SeqCode) | reverse complement strand
TCAAGACTGGAAGCTGGCGAAAGTGCGATCGCTGTTGATCGCATTTCGAACTAATTCTTTTTTCCCCGGCATTGCGATACCGGATAGCTCTTCTTGGTGGTCTTCGCGGTTTCAGCCGGTCCGGACACGACCGTCTCTTCGATCAAACAATACTTATTGTTGACAAATTGATAGGTATTCGCCCCCACGCCGCCAGAAGCTGACCACTCCTCGAAAAGTTGCTTGGTACTGTATTCGCTGGAGGTTACCTTGATGGCCTGCAGCGTGGCGGGCGCCACGACATAATTATTGGTTTCACTGTCGAACAAAAGATAGATTTGTCCCTGGTCGTCGCCAGACAGGTAAAAATCTGGGTAGCCGTCGAAATTATAATCGGATGTTTCATAGGTAAGGCTGTCGGCCGTCGAGCTGATCTCAATGTTCGCCGGAATGGATTGAGACAGCTTCCCATCCTTGTAGACACTAATTTTCGCTATCTTTTTCGCATCATCGGCTCCCGTCACCTCAGCCACGAAAGTTGGGTTTCCAATGTTTTCTTCCGCAACCGAAAAATCGAAGCGCTTACCATTCGGAGATGTCCAGGCACCGGCGAAATCGCGTCCCGAAATTTTCCCCTTGAATTGCCCGGTAGCCTTGCCATTCAAACGTTCGGCAAGTGAAGTCGTCCCGTCTGGATTCTTCTTTCCTGCGACATCGATCCAGCGCAGTTGGCCTGACGCCTGATTTGGCGTTATATATGCATAGCCACCCGAATAGTCGTTGCCCCATGCAGACAGTAAAAGCACGATCTTTTTGCTCGCAAGGGTCCCTTCGTACTTTTTAGTGGTCCCAAGCCTCGGCTTCAACGTGACGCTTTGATGGGCGGCCGGGGGGGTGTTTTCCTTGGCGCATGCCGAAAATGCCAGCGAACCAGCTACAGCAATCGAAATTACTAAACTTTTCAAAGTGTACATGGCTATTTATCTAAAAGCTGGATAGACAACTCTAAAAGCGGCTTTTCGTTCGTCGATCCCCCTCTGGCCGCCATTGACCAGCTATGTGACTTTCTCGACGTCCGACTCCTCCGCGCCGTGATCGGCGGCCCGGTAGACCTGCCGGCAGAGCCAGAACCAGACTGCGGAGCGAAGCGAATAAGGGAAACTGACAATAACCTCCGGATCATTCACTGAGTCGGGTACCGGGCCGGACCAATACTGGGAATACTGTTCTTTAAAGTCAGCATATTTTTTATATCCCGTCAGTTGCAACATGCCACGGCCGCGGAAGTTCGAGCCGTCCTCTGGATGGTCCGGACGGTTGTTGTTCAGTTTCGCGAAATGCTTTCTTCCGATAGCATCCTGATTCGCATGCCTCACGAACTTTTTAGGGTTGTGCGGATCCTTCAGGAAGCCGTCTTGATGTGCTTCGTCTCGGTGGTTCCTGTAATAAATCCTGCTAAAGCTGATCAAGGTTTCAGGTGAATATTCCCAATCCTCTCGCTTCGGCTGCATTCCGTTTCCGATTTCACCTTTAATTTGTGCAAAGAAATGCGCTCTACGCAGCGGCGTGTCGAGCTTGAACTTGACCAGGTCAGTGTTCAGATCGTCCGCAACGCTCTGCAAATATGCATCCGTCGCCCGCTTGGAATCGGTAAAGATCTTTCTTAACTGGGCCAAGGTGATAATGCCAGGTACGGGTCGCGACGCCTGGGTCTGCGGCTCATTCTTTTCGTTTTGTGTCGGTGTC
>JAZQPT010000055.1:0-11784 GCA_045628725.1 Saccharimonadales bacterium (SeqCode) | reverse complement strand
GAAGATATTGCCCCTCGCCCCTTACAAAGTACGCTCAATCTTGATAAAATAAAGGCTACAGGCTTCGTCCCGCGAGATTGGGAAGAAGCGCTTCGGACATATTTAGACAACGAATAAAGGAGTTTTATGAAGGGAATTATTCTCGCCGGTGGATCAGGCACGCGTTTGTGGCCCATTACAAAAGGTATCAGCAAGCAGTTAATGCCAATTTACGACAAGCCAATGGTGTATTACCCGTTGACTACATTAATGTCTGCAGGTATCAAAGACATCCTTATTATTACTACGCCTCACGACCAAGCGGCATTCCAAAACCTCCTCGGCGATGGCTCACAGTGGGGCATTCAACTCTCCTATGCAGTGCAGCCTTCTCCAGATGGTCTTGCTCAGGCATTTATTATCGGTGAAGAATTTATCGGTGACGACAAAGTTGCCATGGTACTTGGTGATAATATCTTCCATGGTACGAACCTATCGGAATCACTCAAGCAAAACACCGACCCAGATGGCGGCGTTGTCTTTGCTTACAAAGTATCTGATCCAGAACGTTACGGTGTCGTAGAATTTGACGAGAATATGAATGCTGTGTCCGTCGAAGAAAAACCAACCACACCAAAATCGAACTATGCACTTATCGGCCTCTATTTCTTTGACAATGACGAGATCGAGAATGCAAAAGGAGAACAATCGAGTGCGCGTGGCGAACTAGAGATACCGAGTGTCATGGTCGTCTATCAACTAAAAGGCAAACAAAAAGAAACACCACTCGACGACGGTGATGTCTGGCTCGACACTGGTACTATCGATAGCATGACCGATGCTACTGATTACGTAAAAGTACTGCAGAAGCGCACCGGCCAGATTATCGGAAGCCCGGAAGTTATTGCTCATGAAGAAGGGTTTATTACAAATGGACAGCTGAATGAGCTGGCTGCCCCACTCGTAAAATCAGGTTATGGCGAATACCTGATCTAGATAAAATCTAATTGTCTATTGAGTAAATTCAAAAAAGAGGCCCGAGATTAGGCCTCTTTTTTGAATGTCGCGGCTATTTCCTGTAACATCCCATATTGACAATCGGTTGCTTTTTTAGCTATTTCATTAGACACTTTTGACATTTTCGCCAAATCATCATTTGTTGTCTTACTTTTATTCAACATTTTTTCAATCGTATCAACCAGACCCACGAAGTCATCGTTTGAAACAGCAAACCCATTTTTACCCTCAAGTAACTGCTCGTCCTGGCCAGCTGATTCGTTACGTATAATTGGATGTCCCGTAGCCATACCTTCATAAACGAATATGCCCATTGCCTCCAGTAGCGAGTAGCATATACTCACGTTCGCGGTAGCGATAGCATCAATCGCGGCATCGTGAGACATCCCAGGTAGCAATGAGAAGCGATCGCCAAGTCCCTTTGCCGATACCTCAAGCTGCTTCATGATATTCTGAATATGATACGGAGCATGTTGACTCAGGTCACTTTTTTCATATGCCCCAATAAAACTAAGGTGAAATTCCCTATATCCTGCCGGATTCTTTATGTAGTAGTTGTGATAAAAATCGAGGAATGCGTATAGTATTGGGTACTGGCCTTTTCGCATATCCATCAAACTACCCGTCGTAGTGAAACGTAGTGTATCGAAATCAGCGGCTGATCGTACCATAAATTTATCTTCAGGAAACAAGAAGCGGAAAGGCATTTTTTCAACATTCTTTTTTGTACCAAAGAATTTAACATACTCTTCGTTCGTTTTTTTTGACACTGAATAAATCTTTGCTTTATCCTCTTCCAAATAGTTGGCGAATATCTTCTTTACATCATCGTCGACAAACCCGTCAGGCGAAGCTTCGTGTCCATACCAAAAAATCTTATTAAGCCTACCTTGATTCAGTGCATGAATTGCCGAAAAAATCGTAGTGCGAGAGACAGCAAATGTATTGAACACTACTACATCTCCTTTGTTAAAAGATACATGAAGCTCTCTGTTGGTATGGATCTCTACATTGATGCCGAGTTTCTCCATCTCTATCACATTCACCGCTTCGATAGGAGTAAACGCGATAAGTTTCACGCGGCTTGCCATTTGTGGATACTGCTTCTTTAGATCTCGTATAACATCCATCAATACGAACGGGGCACCTGTATTATTAAGCTGATTTGAAACAAAAACAATGCGTGGCTTTTGAGCCTTTTTCTCAGGAAATTTCTTCCTATACTCTACGGCCGCTCTTCGATATGCCTTATCGCGAACGATTCGGTATGTCGTCCTAAATCCCTTTTCCTGCACCTTCAGTACAAGAAGAGACGCCATGCTGCCAAATGAACGATTTGATCTTACCTCAGTGCGTGCAGTGGTTGGTGTAGTGAGGTCATTAATGTTATTCTCCATCCTAAATGCCCTCTCGTCCATGTGCGGCCTATCCTGTGCAAGAATTTTCTCTGCCAATACATTCGTGACACTCTCCCAATAATACTTCGGCTGAATAGCCTCCATGTTACGGCTAGCTGCTTTTAGCTCTTTACGCTGCTCGTCACCCGCTAGACGCTCAATAACAGCCTGTATACCCTTGCCGTCGTCCACTTCTATCTTAAAGGCAGCTCCGCATTCTATAAGCTCATCAGATAACGGATCACCTCCATTCGTCATGAGCGGCGTTGTACTCCCAACATAATCCATTACTCTTGTTCGCCATGAGTAGATATTTTCTTTACCTTGACCATTCATACTCACGATAATGTCAGCGAATTCGTAATATTTCCTTCGAGTTGCAAAATCAACCCAGTCAATTAGCACGACTTGTTCCTTTAAGTTGTTATCTTCGATATATTGAACGGTATTTTTATAATGTTTTACAAAATCAGGGTGTTGGTTCTGAGGGTTGTTTCCGCCCACAATCACCAATTTAAGGCCGTCACCCTTAAATGACTTCAGTGTATCGAGTATGGGAGTAATGTCGAACCATGGATAAAGACCTCCAAACCATAGCAATACAAAATCGCTGTCTTTAACTCCGTACTCCTTGTATGGATTATCGTACTTTATTTCAGTAGCCTGTTTGTCTATACCAAAAGGCACCTTTAGTAATCGATCCATCTTATAGGTAAATTGATTGATAATACCTAGCGTTGCTAGTACGCCGGTATAGAACTTCTCCTGCGCATCATTCGCATACAGGAAGAAGTCCCCGCGCGGTAGAATTTCGTTAAATATCTCTTTAACGGCAAGTAGGTTTCCGACATAGGTTCCAGCCATGTCTTCTGGATCCCTGGCAAGACTCTCAATGTAAGCTGGCCCGTAAACGTCATAGATCACTTGGATATTTTTGGGTAAATTATCCGCAATAAATTTCGCACCATGTATAGCGTAATTTAAAATGACTGTGTCGTATTGCTTAAGGCGATCAATCAAATCATCGTTGAAGTCATAGTTAAACAGCTTAATTCCCGAAACTTCATCCACATCCAAAGGATAGATATGACCGACACCGATTGTTATATCTTTAACTCCGTTTTTCTGTAGGCCTGTTGCCAAACCAAAGAAGCGTTGACCACTACCTTCAATCTTTTGATATTTCGGGGTTGGTACTGGTGACCAAGAGATTATTAGGACTTTTGTATCGGGATGGATTTCATTACTCACGCTCATTATTGTAACACCTTACTTTGATCGTATTCTAGTTTTTATCTCACTACCAGAAGAGAAGTGTTTAGAGATCAGTTTATTGAGTAAATAATAATTAACGCATGCAATAATTATCAGGAACGGATACAATGTTCGAGTATTTGACGCAAATACAGTGGGTGAGAACGATACAGCGAAAGAAACCAAAAAACCAGCACTCAAAAAGTATAAGATGACAATCATCCAAGGATGCCTCCGACTCAGGAGTACGATCGAGGTGACTATGCCTACAGCTATCACTCCAAATACAACAAAAAGTTCATTTATCATTTGGTTTGTTGGAAGATTTTTAGGTTCAAGCGTTAGTGTGCGCTGACTTAGTTCATTAAAGAAATTTGGCGATCTTGATGATGTTGCTGTCGTGCCGAACGTATCTGGAAATATAAACAATAATATAATTATAATAGCAGGCAGTATTATAACGAATGCCTGTATAATCCTCATCTTGTACGAATAGACACCCAACAATAGGACTAATAAGACCGCTGGCAGTTCAGGAGCCATGAATAGCCTAGAAAACATCACTATGATTCCTATTTTTATTTTATATAACAATGAAAGACTATCAAATCCTGGCCACCATGTCCCAATCTCCGAAGCTTTTCTGTTCTCGTTACCTGGTGAAATTATAACGTTTAGTATGCCTATGATAGATATACCTAATAGTATCCAGAATACTATAGACACATGCTGCTTCTTGTATATCTTATAGATAATATACGTAGATACAAATATAAGGCCGAGTACTGCTAATTGCTCGCTGCACACCGCATAAATATAGAGTGGCCACATCAGCACTTGAGCTATTCGATTTAAATATTTATTTTCAGGGGGAATTAAAGCCACTGACATAACGAATGCAAAACATGCCGCTGGCCATAAGTAATTAATAGTCGTAGCGAAGACACCAGCACTAGCGAGAATGTGCATATTTATCAAGAAAATCATGCATAGAAGTAGCACTCCTTGGTAAACTCTTTTAATTCTTAGAATGCGCCCTAAACTCCAAAAGAGTATTGCGCCCATTACTATACTTACTATCTTCCATAACAGGAGATGTTTCGAGAAGATGGCAACAGAACTCTCGATCAGTAGCCGGGAACTCCAATTAAACCACCTGTCAATACCATACGATACGCTTTCGGGCTCCTTCACGAAAACCTGAAAGTCCCCAATAGTCACATCATGTATAAGGACTACAAAACATACATACAGGGCACCAAAACATAGTAATGATAAAGATATTTTATGGTCCCGTATAAAATCCAAAAAAACTTGCCTCATTATTTTCCTATTTTTCTTATTTGTCTCGGGACGCTTAGTATTTTACTTCCAATTTTGTAATCCGCTGAGTTTTGTATAGTATACATACTTTTTTCTAAGTTTTTAATGACTGCACTTAAATGCTCCAGTCGCACACTTTGTGCTTCTGTATGTTCGTGCCTCTTCTCAAGCTCGGGTAATAATTCATCTTGGACTACATGATTTAAATTACCCAGTTCCGACCCCAGATTACTCACCTGATATGTAAGTTGATTGACGTAAACATCTTCATTAATAATCTTCGGATAGATCGCTTGATACTTCTTCATGCAGTATGTCCAAATTTCGATATGATTCAGAAGTTTATCTTTAATATCGAGAGTGTTTTTATTGCGTGACTTACTTTGGATACGATATTGCAAGTATGCGTCTTTTGACTTTACAAACTTCCGTCTCTGGAGTGCTAAGCCTAGCCAGAAGTCGTAATCTTCCAGTGTCTTCTTGTTGAGTTTGATATCAAAAACGTGACCTTCGGCTTTCGACTTTTTTACGAGTGTCGATATGTTTATATAGTTGTGCAGTAACAATCTGTCAACACTATAGTCAGGTACTTCCACCTTCATATCTTCATCGCCGAAATGTTGAACGTTGCTATACACGATGTCAGCCTTATGTGCCACAGCCGTGTCATAGAGATTAGTTATGTAATTACTAGGCATAATATCGTCACTATCCAAAAAGACAAAATACTCACCTTTCGCAGCATCCATAGCATCGTTACGAGCATAACAAAGCCCTTGGTTACGCTCCTTGGCGTTGAGTGTAATGGTAAACTCAGGGTGATCAGAAATAAACTGCTTCACCTTTTTTACCGAATCATCCTTCGAACCATCGTCAACTACAATGACTTCTATATTTGGATAATCTTGGTTAATGACAGAAGTTAAAGATTCTTCGATATATTCACTATAATTATAGTTACATATAAGGATCGAGATTAATGGATATTTTGTGCTCATATATAGTGCACTCATAATAAACTACCCATCAAGCAGTGTACAGTAGGTATTTATCTTGACAAAATTACAATGGTCAGTGCTTGTATTACAATAAGCGCTTTGATAGTCTAGTTATAGGTACTACTATGAAAATAAATAAAAATCAATCAAATAAAAAAAGAATTGCAATAATAGCTATTATATTCATCCTTGCCGCCATTGCTGCGATAGCTATTTTTTATTTTACACAAAACAAGTCTCAATCTGACAACACTCCGTCCGAAACAAATACCCCTTCTCGATCAGAGTCAGACAAAAAACAAGCGGAAGACCTCGAAAAAAATCCTGACAATAAATCTACCCCTACAAATACAGACACACCACAACAACCTACAGGCAATAGTGCGGACGGCAAAAAAACCGTACAAGTAGTGACTTCTTACGACAGCGATGCGACAAATATATACATTAGAGGTGGACTTAATGCGCTAGCCTACGACGGCACATGCTACGCAACTCTTAACGGGCCTAACGCCACAACAATCAGAAAAGATACCACTTTCATGCAAAGTGCATCTACGACCGACTGTAAAACAATTACGATTAAAAAGAGTGAATTAACGCCTGGTAAGTGGACTTACACCCTAAATTATGACGCTGGTGATACGAGTGGTCAATCAAATGAACAGACATTTAACCTCTAAATTAGCCTCTGCTAGTACATATGTTACGTTTGGCATATCGGTATTTGCGTTTTCCCTGCTATTCCAGACGGCGTTAAATACAAACCCTGTCAATGCTCAATCAGCTACCGAATTTAACGCGGGTAAAATTATCGATGACGAGGTATTTTACAACAAAAGCTCAATGAACGCACAACAGATTCAAGATTTCCTCAACAGACTACTCCCTAATTGTGACACGTGGGGCACGGGTACATCTGAATATGGCGGTGGGACTAGAGCCCAATACGCGGCTTCACGTGGATGGGCTGGTCCTCCATATGTATGTCTAAAGAACTATCATGAAAATCCTCAGACAGGAGAAACCTCATACGAAAAAGGTGGTGGCGCATTCTCTGGTGGAGTTTCTGCTGCGCAGATCATCCACAGTGCCGCACAACAGTACAACATTAACCCTCAGGTGCTTCTTGTACTACTAAAAAAAGAATCTGCCGGTCCACTAACTGCCGATAGTTGGCCACTTAAAAACCAATACCGCTACGCAATGGGGTATGGTTGCCCAGACAGCGGTCCTGGATACAGTGCTAACTGTGATGGTCAGAAATCTGGCTTCTATAAGCAAGTAAATTACGCCGCCTGGCAGCTGAAGTACTACAAAGACCACCCCAACGATTACCGTTACCGTATCGGTTCCAACCAGATACAATACTCACCCGATCCTGCATGCGGTACGAAAACAGTCAATATTCAGAACATCGCCACACTCAGCCTGTATATATACACCCCTTACACTCCAAACAACGGCGCATTAGCTAATTACCCAGGTACCGCACCGTGTGGAGCTTATGGGAATCGTAACTTCTTTATGTTCTTCCGCGAATGGTTTGGTAGTACAAACTTCAAGGGCGTAAAAGACGAGAAAAATGCTATATGGAGACTCTTTAATCCGAAAACGGGCGGTCACATGCTTAGCGCCGACTACAATGAGGTTAATACCTACATAGCGAACGGTTGGTCGAGCGATGGAGTTGTCAGTCATTCAATAGACAATGGAAACCTTGCTATCCACAGATTATATAACTCACGCACTAAGTATCACACACTTGCTACTGCACCAGAGGCTGCTAGTCTCCGCAGTCAAGGCTGGATAGATGATGGAGTAGTATTTAAGGCGAGCAGCAGCGGTAAGCCGGTATGGCGTTTAAGTACTGGTGGACATTACTTTGCTACAAGTAACCCAAACGAGATGATCACATATCGAAATAGTGGCTGGAATATTGACGGTATCATATACTACGAGCTGTCTGAGCACGAAGCGCCGACATGGAGACTCTATAATAAATCTACAGGATTCCACATACTCGTCTCTAATGCAGACGAGCTAACCGACTATATCAAATCAGGTTGGTCGAGCGATGGAGTTGTTCTATCCGGCAGCACCAACGACACTACACCCGTCTATAGGCTCTGGAACGGCCGTTCGCACTTCATGACCGCCAGTGAGTCAGAAAAGAATGATTACGTACGTGCAGGGTGGAAGAATGATGGTGTCGTGTTCTATACAAATAATGTGGCACTTGTATACCGACTATACAATCCCGCTGCAGGGGCCCATAAAGTTACTACGTCTACCGGCGAAATTTATGACCGGCTAAACCAAGGATGGAGTAATGATGGGCCGGTCTTCAAGGCATCGACATCCTCGAAGCTCCCTATTCACGAACTCTCTAACCCTACCACAAAATCCTTCTTCTATACTTCGAACGCCCAAGAAGTTACCGCATACACGCAAAGCGGCTGGGTTTCAAATGGCGTTAAGTTCTACGCTATAGCAAACGGCCTTCCTGTTTACCGTCTATATAGTCCAACCTCTCGTACGCACATACTTACCCAGAACGAAGCAGAAAGACAGACATACGTTAATGCCGGTTGGATAAACGACGGTAGTGTATTTAGTTCATACAATTAGAATATTTCTTACTTAATTTGGTCACCGGCAAACAGCTATAGTGTCTTACTAATTTTAGACGGGCGATAAAAGATCGAGCACTGGTAAAGAAGATAGTAGTTAAAGATAATTAAACCGAGATAGACAAGCCCCATTTGAATATTTGGTAGCACCCATACTGGCTCCTCGTACCACCACGTAAGGCCGAATAAGTACATAAAAAATAGAAATAAATTCACTGAAAAGAAATTAATAAAGAGTTCTTTTTTAGGCTGTATGATAAACCCGATCAGGGCAAATATCCCTGCCATGGCAAAGTAAGTTTCGTGCTGAGATGGCATAAGGTAAAAACACACCATGATCGATAGAGTCGGCAAAATAGCTAACCCTACTAACCTTTGTTTTTCTTTTTTTACGTATTTCAAAATAAAGAAGATGGTCATAAAGAAGATGAGAATTAGTAGTCCATAAAGCATAGTTCTCATCTCTCGTGCTATGTCGGGTGAAGTAAAGTTATTGCCTGTAGGTATGAGCCAAAACCAGGGCATAACCACTACATCATCGTTGCGTCCAATGATCGGCGTAACGATACCATCGAGAAATTTTCCTCCAGCCGCCATGTTAGGGATCGAGCAAATAAGTACCGCCAAGGCACCCCACAGCGGTGCAAGTTTTTCGCGGAGGCTATACTTTGTGAAGTCTTTGAGGTAAAAGAATGCATAGACAGGCACGAGATAAATCGCCATTAGCTTAAAACAAGCACCGAGCGCCAACAGAAACCAGGATAACTCTTTTTTGTTTATGAGGAAAAAATAAAAACTCCACAAACATGGCATTATATACATCCCGTCCGTTAAATTCGTCTTTAGCAAGTCCATTGAAAACATTGGTAAAAATGGTGTTATACATGCGACTATAACAGGTAAATATTGCGATCTTGGGCGGAAGTATTTTGCAATCATGAAAACTGCGCCAGCCGAGAGTAGCGAGCAAGTAATTGCCATGAATTTTATACTGTATTCAATTGGAAAGCGCGGATATAAATTTAACTCGGTAAAAATCGCAATCATAAAATACCAAATTGTCGTGTAATCCCCTACGCCTGAATCATTCATAGTGGTGCCACCGTGCCAGCCATGCTCCAACATGTAATTCCACCATCTGATTTGAGATACTACCGTGTCATAAGTAAAAAAGTGCCGTTGGGCGTATACAAAAACCAAGTAACACATTAAGAAGACGGCAATGATCAGCAGCTGAAGTTTATATTTCTTAATATAATTAATGATAGCCTTTTGCATTTTTTCTTTCGACATGGACTGTAAATTAAATGAAAACTGAATCATAGCCTAATTTGCTTATAAATAAGGAAACTAAATACCTTATCATGTACTATACCTTAATTTCGAACATCACTACATGTTTTTCTGATGAATTCTAGTTCGTGAAGTTAGTTGTACTTTTAGTATTGCTATATGTTTCCACATTTTGTTTATTTCGGAGTGCGTTTTATTTTATGATACAGTTTTTTTGCACTACGAACCGGCCTTGTAACTTTCCATGAAAGAGATCCGAGTATGAGATTTATTGCTTCAGCTTGTTCGTTAATAGATTCTTGATTCTGTTGAATGTGCTGGTTATATAAAGCAGTAGCTTTAGCCATGTTTTTCGCGGCAGACTCTATGTTGCTATTATCTAACTGTCCTCTTGATGACAGGTTTTGAAGTTGCGCGTTATTTGTGTGTGCAAAATTATTCAGTATCGCGATATTCAAGGATTCATCACTTACGTACGTTTTTGTCTTTTCGTACAACTCATCAAGGTATTCGAAATAGTTTATCGTATTACCGTCTGGATTTATGTTTGGCTGTAATTTTTGAGTTATAGAGTTTGGATTTTTGCGATAATAGTAGAGTGGTATAGACGATATAGCGACCCCGTTCACGGCTGCTTTATACCACTGTAGTAATTCAAAATTATCCTCATTCCGTCTATAATTCGAAAAACTCCAGTCTGTCTCCTGTATAATATGGGCCTTGTATAATTTACCCCATGGGGTCATTGGAAATATATTCGGCGCAACTGGCAACTCGCCTAGAAAATATTGTATTATCATTCGACTATCATTAATTGTCTGCTCTGGGTAATCAAGGGTCAGCTTCTCAAATTTTATAACCTCATGACTTTCCTTGAATGTTTCAAATCCAGTAATAGAAATATCAACGTTGTGTTTGAGTAAATTTTCATACATGAGTTTTATATAATCGACATGCACAATATCATCTCCATCAATGAATGCGATATATTGACCTTTTGCGATCATCGATCCGGTAGCACGTGCCATATTAGGCCCCTGGTTCTCTTGTTCTATAGTGATAATTCTGGAGTCAGTTTTTTTTAATCTGTCGATAACGTCTTGAGTTTTATCGTTTGATCCGTCATTCACTACGATAATTTCAATATTATTATATGTCTGACCTACAACACTCTCGATACAGTCATGTACATACTGTTCGACATCATAGGCAGGGATTACCACAGACACCAGTGGAGTTAGCTGGCTAATTTTTTGATAAATTTCGGGACTATGAAATATTTCGTAACAGGCTTTATAAAATCCGTCTCGATCGGCACGCTCCGAAAAACCCCCATGAGAACCCGAGCCTTTCACTTGGCGCCAGATAAAATCGTGTTCATCAACAAAGTTAATACCGTTCTTTGAATTAGCAAGAAAGGCAAGAGCCATTAACGTATCTTCTGCCCAAACCGTATCAGGGTATTTTGAAAGGTCAGTGTTTTTACAGATACTTGCTCTTACTAAATTCTGACCGACAGTATCAGTAGGGTCTGTCCAAAAATTGCCAGTTAAAAAGTGTTCATAAAAGATAGCGAGTCGCTCATCGGTTGTTCGTGAGTAATCATCCCAAAGAAAATTCTCGAGTCTACCATCCGGATAGAGACGAGTGTGGCCAGTGACTGCGATATCGAACTTACCTTTGTGCGTTGCCTCAATCAAGTGCTCAATATATGTGGTCTCCACATAATCGTCACAATCCATGAAAGTAATCCATTCACCATGGGCCTCTTTTATCCCCCTCTCGCGACCACGAAGCGGCCCGCCAGCATTCTGTGCATTCTGAAACGCTAGGACATTCGCATGCGCTCCTGCATACCTCTGACACATACCCCAGCTATCATCAGTGCTT
>JAZQPT010000054.1:0-2514 GCA_045628725.1 Saccharimonadales bacterium (SeqCode) | reverse complement strand
GATCGCCAGATGCCGCCGGCTGCTGCGTGATTACGAGCGCTTGACTGAGGTCCTCGTTGGCATGCATATGGTTGCGTTTGTTTGTCTAATGTTGCGCCAGACCAGTCAATTGATTTGGGGAACTTCATAACAGCCTCTTAGGTAAGATTGGTATCGAGATCATTACTCATATTGCGCCTGTCGCACCTGAAGCCGTACTAATGAAAATTGAGAACGAACTCGACGGCCCAAACGGACAGGCAATCCTGGCAATTAACGCTACTGAACGTTGGCAATGGATCCGCCTTATAAAAAAACTAGGTTATGAACCTGAAGCATTTGATCGTGCAGCAATCTTGCTGTCCCGATTTGTAGCAGTTGAACCTTCTGGCCACAAGAACAATTCTGCTGTCGAACCGTTCTCTGAACTCTTTCAATTACACTTATCCGGCACAAAAGCCTCGCCACAACAGCGACGTGAATTCGTTATACGGCTAGCGCAGTCCACTGACCCAGCACAGCATCATTGTGCATGTATTGCGCTCGACGCGCTACTCAAAGTTCATCATTTTTCATCAACAAACACTTTTGATTTTGGTGCTCGATCACGCGATTGGGGATGGCGCCCAGCAACCAAAGGAGATGTTTGTAACTGGTATAACACTGCTATTACTCTAACTATCAATCTTTCTCCAAATATCGAAAATTCCCGCAATATTCTTGGCAGAAAAGTGCGAGAACTCTGGCTAATCGACTCTTGTCACGATACGTTAGATTATGCTGCTATCACACTCTTAAATACAGGGCCATGGGTAGAAGGATGGCTCGGTTTTCGCACCTCACTTCGTTTCGATAGCAAAGGGATGTCTGAAGAAGTCCGAGAAAGATTACAAAGAATCATTTATCACCTTAAACCACGTGACCTGCTTCATCAGGCTCGAGCGATAGTGATAGATCGGTCACATAGCGGGTGGGACATTGCCGATGGTGTATTGGATACCGAGGATGGTATGGAGCCTTGGGAGAGAGCATCGAAAATGGCACAGCATATCGGATATTTGTTAGCGCAAGATATAGATACCCGCAGCGTATTTCTTAAAGAACTCCTATCTAAAAACAACCAACAACGTTCTTTTGAATGTGGGCGCGGGCTTGCCGAAGGCGCAAATGAACTTTCACAGATGTGGTCTGAGCTAGTCCATTATCTTTCGTTAATCGACCCAAGCAAACGAAATTTGGCAGTCATCGGTGGATTCTTTTATCAAGCTTATCAATGCGATAGGGAATTTACGTTATTATCGCTGGAAAATATCGTCGACAATAAATATTTAAGATCCTGTTTACCTTATCTTCAAGCACAAGTCGGCATCAATAAAGACGGAATCGAAAGATTGCGGCGCGCAAT
The DNA here is from genome assembly GCA_045628725.1 of Saccharimonadales bacterium (SeqCode). Taxonomy (GTDB): domain Bacteria; phylum Patescibacteriota; class Saccharimonadia; order Saccharimonadales; family Saccharimonadaceae; genus JACQGD01. The sequence continues at coordinate 1,130 of JAZQPT010000054.1, read as the reverse complement.
TAAGAAAAATGCACTTAATGCTGCCGACTTTTATAGCATTGCTTATGGCATAGTTGCAGACTCACCAGCTGAGGACCTCAGCGCACTACTTCTTGATATAGGGGAACTTTCAGGCGGAATTGATATAGCTCTTGATATACTACACATGCACTTATATAAAGATATAAAAAGCAACTTTACTTGGGATCGCTCGGTAATTGAAGCAGGTCGTTATCTTCTTACTCACATGGAACTAACGAAAAGCAGCTCAAATCATGATTTTCATGTAGAAACGGTTATTCGAGTCTGCTGTGCGGACAGTGATGGGGAATCAACGGCGGAGAAAATCTGCAAGAACCTTCTCATTGCAATTGAAAAATTTATGGTTTCACCTCATGAAACTAACCATATACTTAAATCTTTGTTTGAAGTTCAGCCATTTATCGCACTAGATATATTCCTACTGAACGCGACTGATGTATTTACTTCCGGGATGTTTGAAGTTGACTCCGTCTTTGGAAATCCACTCAGGAATATAACATCGGCCACTCTTCGGCAATGGGCAGATGTCGACTCCACAACCCGATATCCCCTACTAGGTCAATCAACGCCAATGTTCAAGCAAGATAATGGCGAAGAAAGTAATGAGTTAGCTCCCCAATTTTTAGAGCTCCTCGAATACGCACCAGATAAGTACGCCTTCCTTGGAGATTTCTATTTACGATTGCACCCAGGCAGCTGGTGCGGATCCCTAGCTGACATTCTTTTGCAACGGCGGATACAGGTTCTAAAATTTTTTGAGAGTCCGTATTCAGATGTGCGTCGCTGGGCCAACGAAATAATTCCCAAAATTGACGATTGGATCGATACGGAGCGTGAACGCGATCGACGACAAGAAGCAAGTTTTGAATAAGCATTTCTTAATTTAGGCAGCGACGTCGACGCCCGCACGCTGCAGCAGCGCCTGGTTACGCTTCGACAAGTGCATCACTTGCAGATGCTTGCCCGCCTTTTCGTAACGCTCATACAGGCTCTCCATCGCGGCAATGGCCGAATGGTCCGCCATGTGCAGATGGTGGCAGTCGAGCACCACGCGCGCCGGGTCGGTCGCCGGCGCGAACAGTTCCTGGAACTGCGCCGCCGAGGCGAAG
>JAZQPT010000053.1:0-2917 GCA_045628725.1 Saccharimonadales bacterium (SeqCode) | reverse complement strand
CAACTACGTCAAGATCTACAACCACAACATTCCGCAACGGGCGCTAAAGCATCAGACGCCGATCCAGGCACTCAAGGATTGGCAAGCGAAACGCCCTGAATTGTTCACTAAACGCGTCTATAACCAAGCGGGTCTTGACATCTAAGAAACCCTCGATATCCCAGACATTAATAGTCTGGACTGAGTGCTTATACGTCGCAACCGCTTTAAGAAAGAGCTTTAAATATTTAATGTGCCTGTATCCTTCTTAAGATTTCAACAATTGACGCCGGAATTAGTTCAGGATAATCATCTAGAACATTTCTTATAACTGCCATTTTCAAATCGGGAGCTTGGTGATATCGTTTCAGCGATGGAAACGCAGATTTTATTTTATCCTCAAGATTATGCCCTTGCATTTGTGCAAAGACACGTGGCACATTAATCTTGTGTCCGTTATGGTATCGAAACTCAATCAGCTCATCGCTGGCATTAAATGACACTATCTCTGAAACGACTTTGTCAGAAATTTTCTGATAATGTTGCTCACTTAGGCTCTTGAACGCAATATAAGACGCATCGAAATCCGAACTAAAGAAGGATGGTTGAACGGCTTTCTCCCTTAATAATAAAGCAGCTATTAATACTGGGTCCAGCAAAAAATTCTCAATGCTGTATCTCTCATCCTTGCCGACCACAAATATCGACTTTGACTCATTGTTGCGAGTATCCCAATCAATGATTCCAAACACTGTCCTATTACCGCCTTTAATCAATTTTTCAACAATGTCTTGTACTTGGCTACAGTTGCTGTTTCCTTCTAACCCTGCTGCAATGAAAGATAGAGAAATCTCTGGAAGCAGCGATGGCTTTACTATCTCGTAGAGGGCGCCATAAAATTGAACGTCGTACTTGCTTTCTACAAAAACTTGTCTTCGATTTTCGTAATTCACACTCAATGCAGGAACTCCAGCAGTCAAAATTCCTAATGCATTATCCCTGGCAATCGGTTGCAATCGGCTCTGCCCTCCCTTTTTCATTACATATATGCTAGATTCCGGTGCAAGCGCTACTGTTGATGGTGAATGAGTTGTCAGGATAACGTTAATCCTATGTTTCTCGACCAATGTTTTTTGAATTGTTCGGAGCAGCGATCGTGTCATTGACGGATGTAACGGAGCATCTATTTCATCGAGCAATAAAAGCTGGGGAAAATCTCTCGCAGCGTTTGGATCGGCTGCATGATAAAGACAAAGCGCGAACGACATCAGAATCCGTTCGCCCGAGGACAGGTCGTTGAATTTTACAGTTGTCCCCCGCTGTACGTCGGTCAGCAATGGCTCATAGGGCCGATCCTCATACTTTGCCGGCTCATTGACTCTAAATGTCAATGATGCAGAGGCCAAGATTTCATTGAGAAAATCCCAAGGCGGCGGCCCATAATGTTCGATAAATTGTTCTGGCGTTAGACATTTAAGATCTTCTCCACTCGCTTTACCAATCTCTTTGAGCTTGTTTTCCCGCCAATTCTGCTGGTAAGTAGAAAATAGTCTTGCAAAAGATTGCTGAAAAATATCGACGGGGTGGTACATGGTGGGAAAATTATCGAAAAAATCCCTTTCTTCCATTGCAAGCAACTGAAGCTTTGATCGTTTATCCATTTCCTCAAGCAGACGACCTCTATTTTGCCTATCGTTCTGAACAAAATTCTGACGAGCGGCAGACTCATGACTACTCATCGTCTGCGTTATAGTAGCGAATATCTGTTCCACACGAGTAGCGTCTACTCCGTATGCCTCTATAGACTCTTTTGTAAGCATGGCTAGCGATTTTAGATCCAAGCTTAATAGTCTCGGAAATCCTAGCTGAGCAATTTGATTGTAAATTCCGTTTTTGTAATTATTTTTTTGTTGATCGACCTGACTCCATAGACTGGATTTTTCGTTAAGCATTTGGCCCGATGAAAACGCACCTGTATCCGCGGGCACGAGTGTGTTCGAATCGAACCTACGGATGGGGCGGAGCCCATTCGGGTCGTTTGGCAAAATTCCGTCAACAGATATATGACCTAGCTCAAGCGCTTCAAGCAAATGCGACTTACCTGCACCATTAACGCCTGTCAAAACAGTGAATTGCGGCAGTTCAATTGGCTCAAAAAAATCTACAGACTTATGTTTTTGTGGAAAACTAATCGCATAAAATTTATTTAATTTCTAATTAAAAAGTACGTTTTCAGTTCCGCTCGCACGGAAAACGCTGCCCCTTAGCAAAAAAAAACGAGGTTGTCCGCTCTTGCCCGTTCGCCGATGTCAAATTACAAATTTACGGCGCTAATGTTTCGCGTCTTTCACGAAAATCCAATGAAGACGAATTTAATCAATCGTTATCGTTTATGATAGTCTTTTTTATTCCTAATGAACTCAACTGACCATATAGCTCGTCCAGCTTTTGACGGTCAGTAGTAATGGTCTGCTTCTTAAACCAATCCCACAATATAAGTATTGGGTCTGTTGTGAGTTTTTGCCCTTGACTTACATTATCGAATCCGCGAACAACAAGATATACTCCAGCTGTGATTACGGCTGCATAGAAGCTAAAATTATCGAAAGCCCAATTAACTTGATCGTCGTAAGCACGGTGTGAAGCGATCGCTACGCCCAAACAAGCTTCGCTTAGACCATACGTGACTCGCCACTTTGTCCGGAGCCAATAAAAAAGTGCTCCTACTATCAAAGTTACAATTCCGATTAGCGTCGAAAATTTCCCTTTATAAGTCAATATTCCAAATATTCTATCGCACCTGATTATGTTCGTACCTCAGCCTTTCCCAACATCATCCGTTTCGGACACGGCCTCGTCTGTGCTACCGCGACCGCCAATCGCGGCACCATGGCAGCCATGTCGGCGCGACGGTTGAAGCGGTATTGGACCTCGGCGA
>JAZQPT010000052.1:0-2568 GCA_045628725.1 Saccharimonadales bacterium (SeqCode) | reverse complement strand
GCCAAATACTTCGTCAGTACTGATGTGATGAAGGCGTTTGTCGTGTTTGCGGACGGCCTCAAGAATAGTATAGGTACCGATGATGTTTGTCTCGACGAACGGCCATGGTTCACGTAGTGAATTGTCGTTATGTGACTCGGCAGCGAAATGGACGACGATGTCTGTTTCGGCTACTAATTTGTCCATGAGTTCACGATCGCAGATGTCACCAGTTACAAAATTAACTTTATCGAGAACTGATTTTAGATTATCTGGATTGCCAGCGTAGGTAAGTTTGTCAATTACGGTTACTTCAAATTCGGGCTTATTCCTGAGAGTGTAATGCACAAAGTTTGCCCCGATAAACCCTGCGCCACCTGTTACTAGCATTTTTGTCATGTCACCAGTATAGCTGTTTTACGGGCGTAGCGTCTATTGTGGAAAAGAGAAATGTCTATATAGGTATAAATTACAACATATATCTAAAAAACATCATTAAGCTGCTACCTCTGTGGGTTCTAGGCAATACATTATTCAATGGTATAATGACTGTCATAACGTAATAGGGGAAATACATGAAAGTAGTAATTGTCAGCGGATTCTTTAATCCTCTTCATGGTGGCCATTTAGATATGATTGAATCAGCAGCAAAAATAGGTGATCGACTAATCGTTGTAGTTAACAACGACAGGCAGCAACTCGAAAAAAAAGGAAAAGTAATAATCGAAGAAACGAATCGCGCTCGTTTACTACGAGCACTGCGCGTTGTCGATGAAGTGATGATTGCGATTGATGGTGATATGACGGTGATAGAGTCGCTAGAGTTTATCGCTCAACAATATCCAGATGATGAACTGGTGTTCGCAAACGGCGGCGACAGGGATTCGGCGAAAGTCGTCCCAGAGACAGATGTCTGCAGTAAATACGATATAGAAATGCTATTTGGTGTTGGTGGCAATAATAAGAGAGACTCATCAACAAGAATTAATCAGGCATTAGGTCACGCTAAGTAATTATGTGCGGCATCGTCGGCTATATCGGACGAAACGATGCGCAGGAAATTCTTGTTAGTGGTTTAAGGCGCCTAGAATATCGCGGGTATGATAGTGCAGGTATTGTGACGATTGGTAGTGACGGCGCATCACTGCTTCGGGCGAAGGGTAAGGTAACTGAACTAGGTACGCTAATCGCCGAGCAACAAAATAGTGACAAAGTTGGCATCGGTCATACAAGGTGGGCGACGCACGGTGCACCTGCTGAAAATAATGCGCATCCGCATAAATCGGGCGATATCTACCTTGTTCATAATGGTATTATCGAGAACTACAAGGAGTTAAAAGCCGGACTATCTGACCATATATTTATGAGTGAAACAGATAGTGAAGTGCTAGCCGCCCTGATTAATTCGTTCTACTCTGCAGATTCGTCTTTAGAATCTGCAGTCGTACAGGCACTGCATCTTGTCGAAGGAACCTATGGAATTGCGGTGGTTTCTACCCGGCAGCCAGATGAAGTTATTGTTGCTCGCAAAGGAAGTCCATTGATTATCGGTGTAGGTAAAAACGAAGCAGTGATCGCAAGCGATGCCTCTGCGCTGATTGGATATACGACGAACGCCATATATTTGAACGATGGTGAAATGGCTATCTGTACGCATAACGGTGTTGAATTAAAAGATTTGGATGCACAGCCATTAACCGCAAAAGTTGAGCAAATCGTAGCGGATATGTCGGCGATTCAAAAACAAGGCTATGACCACTTTTTATTGAAAGAAATTATGGAGCAGCCAACTACGCTGCGGTCGACGCTCAATGGGCGCGTTGTTCCCGCAGAGACACGAGCGAAGCTGGGCGGACTGAATATGACCGACGAAGAGCTGCGAAATGTCGAACACGTGGTTATCATTGGCTGTGGAACATCCTATTACGCAGGGTTGCTGGCCTCGTATTACCTAGAACAACTAGTAGATGGATTGACGGTGGATATCGAGATCGCCTCAGAACTGCGATATCGGTCATTTAATCTACCAAAAAACAGTGTTGCACTTGTATTGTCTCAATCAGGTGAAACTGCCGATACATTGGCGTGTCTACGAGAAATCAAGCGTCGTGGCGTTCGCACGCTTGGTGTTATAAACGCAGTTGGGTCGACGATCGCACGCGAAGTTGACGGTGGAGTGTATGTTCACGCTGGGCCGGAAATATCTGTCGCCAGTACAAAAGCATTTACGTCGCAGGTGACGGCAATGACGATATTCGGCGTGCAATTAGCACAGGCCAAAGGGGCGGGCGTCAAAGACTTGCAAACGTACGTTGACGAGCTAGCTAGGCTACCTGACGAAATTGAAACCGTGCTTGCAGAAGTTTCCGACGAGATTCAGAACGTTGCAAAAACCTATGCGCATTATGAACACGCACTGTTTCTAGGTAGGGATACGCTGTTTCCTGTTGCCTTGGAGGGCGCGTTAAAACTAAAAGAAATCAGCTATATTCAGGCAGAAGGTTATGCGGGCGGAGAGCTAAAGCATGGTCCGTTGGCATTAATAGATGATCGGTTTTTTGAAGTAATGTTACTACAAGACAACTGGCT
>JAZQPT010000051.1:0-44785 GCA_045628725.1 Saccharimonadales bacterium (SeqCode) | reverse complement strand
TTAAAGACCGATCGGGCTGCAATGAAGTTTCATAAACTGCAAATTGGCGCAGTTGTCGATATTGAGACGTCCTTAGAAAAGTAATAGTTACATAGACGTAACTGTGTGGCCATCAATAAACAAATCAACAAGCTGAACAATCCGATTATGTTCATCCGCCTCTGCCTTTTTTAAGGATCAGTGAATCTGCTTTAACGACACCGTCCCTACGGGGGCTTAACCCTATGATCACTATAGTATATATAGTAATGGTACAATAGAATAATGAAAACAAAACTCGTTATATTCGGAATCACCGGCGACCTAGCTTCGCGTAAACTTATCCCCTCACTTGCACACATTATCGATACGGCAGAATCAACCGGACTGTCGATTATTGGCGTCTCTCGGCGCGACGTGTCCGTGGCAGATATCCTAGGCGATTTCAACGATCAGCTTGGAGACAGAACATCGGTATTTACGATGGACATGAGCAACCCCGCTGAATATACCCGTCTGCGAGAATACATTAGCCTGCAGCCAGACGAGCAAGTGCTGTTTTATCTTTCTGTCCCGCCAGAATCAAGCGGTCAAATAATCGAACAACTGGGTAGTGCAGGACTAAACGGAACAAACGTAAAGTTGCTACTAGAAAAACCATTTGGTGTCGATTTGGCATCTGCAAAAGACATGGTTTCACATGTCGAAAAGCATTTTAACGAATCTCAGGTGTACCGCATCGACCATTATCTTGCCAAAGAAATGGCGCAAAACATTTTGACATTTCGGGGACGAAACGCTTTGTTTGCACACGTATGGAATAATTCCGTCATCGAACGTATCGAAGTCATTGCGCTAGAGTCAATTGATATCGAAGGTCGTGCACAGTTCTACGAGCAAACAGGTGCGCTACGTGATGTCCTGCAGGGGCATCTACTGCAGTTGTTATCGCTCGTACTGCTACCAATGCCCGAAGACCTAGATTGGGACAAACTGCCTGTTTCTCGGCTGCTTGCACTTGACCATATTCAACCCGTTGATCCAGCCAACACTGTTCGTGGACAATATCATGGATACCGCGAAGAGGTAGGTAATGACCAGAGTACCACCGAAACATTTGTATCGGTCGGATTAAAGTCAGACGATCCACGATGGCGCGGTGTGCAACTTGCGCTGACGACAGGTAAGGCGCTGGACCGCAAAAAAACCGAGATCCGCATCCACTTTAAAAAGACAAACGAAGCTCAAAGTAACTTCCTGATTTTTCGTATTCAGCCAAATGAAGGTATCGAGATTGATTTAGTAACAAAAAAACCCGGCTATGAGCACGAGTTTGAAGACCAAGCACTGTCGTTTACGTACCCGTCAGGCACCCGACTACCTGATGCTTACGAGCAAGTTATTGTCGATGCTATAGACACCCGCAAGAGCCTATTTGCGACAAGTGAAGAAGTGCTACGTGCCTGGCAGATTGTTGAACCGCTACAAGACGCATGGAATCAGTCAGCGGACGACCTGAGGTTTTATGATCGTGGCGTCAAGGCCAAGACGATTATAGATTAAACCTACGACATAAGGGTATTGACATTTATACAAATTTGGTGTATATTGTGTATAAGATAACCATAAGTTACTTTACCCACCACAATGACACCAAACCCTAACACCACTCCAACGCCTGAATCTACGCCCGAAGTATTAGAGCTGTCTGCTAACATGAGCCGAGAGGATTTGCTGGGGTATTATGGCGGGCAAGTTAACCGAATTACGGCTATAGCTGAGGCTCTTAACAAAGACGAAGACAGCTGGGTAGAAGAGGGTAGCTTTTTTGAAAGCGGCGCATCACTGCACGCACTGGTAGATAAAATTACTAATGATCCTGATTACACCCCGTCAGAAACTGACACTGTTATCGCAAAGTATATCGACGCCGACTTGAATGAAGTTACCGCACTTAATTCGATAGATGAAAGTGCGCTTCTAGAAAAATATCAATCGCAAACTGATGACCCTGACGAGGCAATCATACTTCATACCGAGGCAATTAAACATGACCTTATAAAGCACAACGACAAAATTGCGCGTAAATTACGCGATGGTACACGAATCGACCCGCAGACACCTGCGCCGTTTGAAGCAACTCGCCAGTACAGTAATCGTGACGTAAAACGTCTGAATGGAAATAAACGAAATAACGCAAAGATAATTAAAGATATCGGCGCGGCCGAGAAAGTACTTAGCGAAGAACCGCTAGGAATGAATGTCGCGGCTTTTATCGAGATGGCCGATCGTCATGCTAATGGCGAAGTTGATGATGAAACATTTAATCTTGCTCAGGCAGAACTCGAGGCGAACGCGACTCATCTAAACCGCGCGGCAAATGCATACATGCTTGTTGTTGGCGATACCAATAATAACTTTCAGAATCAATCATTTATTGATGCACTTAATTTAGCTGATGATGATAATCGAAATAAGACGATGGCAGCCCAGCGCGGTGCGCGTGCAGCGGCACAAGATTTCGACAACGCGAGCGGCGACGAACCGAGTACGGTCGACGTAGATAATACGCAGAGTGTTCCTGTTCCTAGTCAGCCAGCAAATAATCCAGGTCAGCCTGCGAGCCCAACGCCAAACCCGAATCTAATGCCAAACCCGAATCCGAATCCAAATACTGCTCCAACCCCAGATGCAAATTCTCGTGCTGAACGGTTACGATTGTTAAGTCTAGAAGCGGCCAATGCTCGCTACCAAGCGACAATGCAAGACTTAGTGATATCTGGTGCAAAACGTGGCGGTATGTTGTTTGGCGGTGCGAATGCTGACGACGGTGACAAACAACTGCAGGCACGATTTAATAGTTCGATCCAAGAACTTATGATGCTCGAAAAGCCTGATTATTTAGCAAATCCAGACATCGACGACAATCAGCGGGCGGCACTAATAAACGCTTATTATGTTGCAAAGCGTTCAGAGCTATCTAACAAGACAGCTAGTTTAATGGGCGAAGGTTCGTTAAGTAAATTCAATAAATTTGTCGTGAAACACAAAGTTGCTATTGGCCTTGGCGCGATGGTTGTCGGTGGTGTTTTCGGCGGCGGTGTCGGCGGCGCAATCCTTGGTAAAGCCGTGGCATCAGGCATTACGAAAATGTCTAAAAAGGGTGAATCAAACCTCGAGAGTATTAGTAAAAGTGGCGTAAATGCTGGCGAATCGCTTGATATCCTTGATAAATACATCGCAAATCGTCGAACAGCAGGAGAGCCGATCGAGCCTGAATTGATAGCAGGCCTAGCAGGAATAAATCTGCATGATCAGTTTGAGAAATCAGTTGTAAAAGCACGGCGCAAAGGTATCCTTGGCTCAATTGCAACCGGTGCTGCCTGGGGTGGCCTGGTATGGGCAGGTGGTCACATCTTGATTGATGGTATGGACTACGGCTGGAACGGCGACGGCGGTGTGATGGACAAATTAAATCACCTCGACAATCCAAATGGCGTCACTCCATGGACACCATCGGCGGAAAAACCATGGTGGATGCACGGCATTACACCATGGGCGTTGACGCTTGCTGGTGGCGGCGCGCTTGCAGCGACAAAAATCATCAAAGACGGCAAGAAAAAGAGCAATACCGCACAGCGTGACTACTCAATCGCTGGCTAATATTCTAGTCAAATAGACAACACCGGGCGCTACCTATAGCGCCCGGTGTTTGTTTTCTGTTACAATGAAGTCCCATGAGGGAGACAAGACTTGTGGAATCGAAACAGAAATATATTTTTGTAACTGGGGGTGTACTTTCCGGGGTAGGGAAAGGCATTACAGCGGCGAGTATCGGCGCAGTGTTGCAAGCTAAGGGCGTTACTGTATCTATTCAAAAATGCGACCCGTATCTAAATGTGGATGCGGGCCTTTTGAATCCTGCAGAACACGGCGAATGCTTTGTCACAAAAGACGGCGCCGAGACGGATCTAGACCTAGGGCACTACGAACGATTCCTAGACCTAGAGTTGACGCAGAAAAATGCGACACTTTCAGGCAAGCTTTTAAGTCAGTTGATTGCTGACGAGCGAGCAGGTAAATTTGGTGGTAAAACGGTGCAACTCGTGCCGCATTTGACGGGTGCAATCCAAGACGCGATTGAATTAGCAGCCGAAGGAAGCGATGTTCATATCGTTGAAATCGGCGGAACGGTAGGTGATTACGAAGGGCTGAGTTTTGTCGAAGCTATTCGTGAATTCGCCGGTCGTGTTGGCCGCGAAAACTGCATGTATGTGCATGTCGTATACGTGCCATTTATTCAGACGAGCAAAGAATTTAAGACAAAACCTGCACAGAACGCACTTAACGAACTGCGTGGATTTGGTATTGTGCCAGACTGCGTCGTTGTGCGCAGTGACGACCCGGCGCCGGGAAGTGTCGCTACGAAGATCAGCCAGTTTAGCGGTGTTGATCAAGATGCAGTCGTAATGCTTTATAACGCCAAAACGGTGTTCCAGGTGCCGCTTACGATTGCTGCAAGTGGTATTAATGATGTACTGACGAAGTTTACCGGCAATGACGTAGTGCCTAATTTACGCAAATGGGAAGATATTATTTTAGCGCAAAGTACCGTTCGCGATAAAAGCATTACTGTCGGATTAGTCGCTAAATACATGGACAACGAAGATACCTATATTTCTGTTCTCGAAGCGCTCAAAAGTGCGGCATGGAACGTAGAGGTGAATCTAACGATTAAATGGATTAATGCCGAAACAGCTGACGTGGAAGACTTTGAAAAAGTTGACGCACTGGTTGTTCCTGGTGGATTTGGCGAGCGCGGTACGGCTGGCAAAATTGCTGCGGCTGACTACGCACTCGCGACAGGCAAGCCATACTTAGGCATTTGTCTAGGACTACAGGTTGCGGTTATTGCGGCAGCTCGTCGAGCAGGGCTGACTGATGCGCACAGTACGGAATTCGACGCAGATACGCCGCATGACGTTGTGTATATTATGGCAGGTCAAGAGGGTAAAGAATCAACTGGCGGAACGCTACGGCTCGGCAATTACGATGCAGTACTGACGGCGGGTAGCACCGTTGCCGATGCGTATGGAGCGCTTGAGGTTGTAGAGCGACATCGTCATCGCTACGAGGTCAACCAGGCATTTAAAGACGATATCGAAAAGGGTGGACTCGTTATTAGTGGTACATCGCCTGATGGCACGTTAGTTGAATTTGTTGAAGCGCCAGCTAGTGATTACTTTGTCGCGACCCAGGCTCACCCAGAATTAAAATCTCGTCCTGATCGAGCGCACCCGCTATTCAAGGGTCTGATCGAAGCAGCGGTTCGCCACCAGGGAGTGTAAGCGGTACATACAGCAAGGGTTGACATTTATTACCATTAGTGCTATAATGAATCTATAAGGTAATAAAAATAAAAATAAAAAACCATGCAAAACAACCAACACACCGATACAGTAAATTTTCACGACGACAACCGCGTACTACGTTATTTGCTCCATAATGTGAAGGGCATTAGCCCTGTATCTGGTGGGGTAATGGGCGACGCACTCGAATTAGAATATGCATCAGCTGAACAAGAATATCAGTTCGAGCCTGGTGTTGATTCGGGATTCTAAGAGTTCGTATTAAAAACTCTCTGGTGTATACCGGGGAGTTTTTATTTACTGAAGGGTTGTTGCCTGGGATTAATATATATCTTGTGGTGTTTAAATATGGAAAGAGCGGTGCTGGCTGAAAATGCTACAGTTTCACCACTCGTATCGCCTCTGTTATAATAATGACAATGAATGAAAAAATTGCCCAAATAGTAAAAGAGTTATTCGATACTGATATCGCGGTGAATGTCTCACGCCCTGACCCACAGTTTGGTGATTATGCGACAAATGTTGCGTTGCAGTTAGCAAAATCGGTTGGCAAGAACCCGCGAGAGATTGCCGAGGCGCTTGCAGAAAACCTAAAAGCAAGCGGTGATTACAGCGATGTAACGGTTGCTGGGCCTGGATTTATTAATATTACACTTTCTGAAGGTGCGTTACTTGAGCTAACGCGTAGTGAGCCACACCCTCTATACGCTGGACAGAAGATTGTGTTTGAGTACAGCTGTCCGAATGCTTTCAAGGAGCTTCATACAGGTCATTTATACCAGACGATTTTTGGTGATATTTTATCGCGACTTTTCCTAGTGGGCGGGGCGAACTTGCACCGTACAAGCTTTGGCGGGGACGTTGGGCTACATGTTGCGAAATGTCTCTATGGCATGGTAGAAAAACTTGGCGGAGAGCATCCGGAACTTCTTACTACTGAAGTAGCTGACGAACCGTTCGTACGGGCTAATTGGATTAGCCAGCAGTACGTGAGCGGTGCGAGTGCGTATGAAAACAACGAGCAGGCTAAACAAACGATTGATGATCTGAACAAAACAATTTATGGATTCCATGATACGAACGATCATGAATCACCGCTTGCGCAACTATATTGGACAACGCGCCAATGGAGTTATGATTATTTCGATGCGTTCTACAAGCTGGTCGATGTTGCGCCGCTACATTATTATCCAGAGAGCGAAACGGCACCTATTGGGCTTGAGGTGGTGCGAGAACAGCTCGCCGCCGGTAAGTTAAAAGAATCTGAGGGCGCTGTTGTGTTTGAGGGCGATGAGTCGAAGCATTTGCATACACGTGTGTTCATTACTTCAAAAGGTCTCCCTACTTACGAGACCAAAGATATCGGTGTTATCTGGAAAGAAAAAGCGGATTACGATTTTGATCATCGTTACCTGATAACGGGTAACGACCAAAAAGAATATATGCGCGTTGTATATGCGGCGGCAGAAACATTCCGCCCTGAGCTTGCTGGTACGATGACCCACATGACGAACGGCACGGTACGATTTGCCGATGGATCAAAAATGAGTTCACGCCTCGGTAACGTCGCGCGTGGTATCGATGTGATTGAGGTTGTGCGCGAAAAAGTCAAAGAACTTGTCGAGGATGAAGCGCTGGTAAATGACGTGACGCTTGGTGCGATAAAGTATGCATTCGCGAAGTATCGTTTGGGTGGGGACATTTCATTTGACCTTAAGGAGACGGTAAGCTTGCAGGGTAATTCTGGGCCGTATTTGCAGTATGCGCATGCTAGGGCTCGTCGTATTCTAGAAAAGGTAACTGGTACGGTTATTGTGCCAACTGAAGTGCGAGACGAAGACCGTGCGCTCGTACGAAAGCTAGGGGAATACCGCGAAGTTACCGAGCTTGCGATGAAAGAACTTGCACCGCACCATATCTGTAATTATCTGTTTGAGCTCGCCCAAGAATTTAACCGCTACTACGAAAAAAATCAGGTCGTCGGCAATGAGTATGAGCTGCACCGTGCCGGTATCGTAACACTGTACGGCGATACTCTTCGCGCCGGTCTTATGATATTAGGTATTGTCGCGCCGAATAAAATGTAGTAGGGTAGAGCTATGGGAAATATCTCAACTGTCATCACTAACCGTTTCGTGCTCAGCATGATTATTAGTGACGCACCGGCAAGATAGATTACCTGACCATCATTTACAGCAATCTACCTCGCCGGAATATCCGGCGATTTTTTTGCTGAAAGTGACGAGTAGCTATGGCCATCCAGGTGGCACCTGGAGAACATTACAATTTGGAGGAGAAATGCCAGTAACGACTGCCCTGCGCTGCACGCTCGCTTCGGTTTTGGAAGCATTCGAAAAACACACCAGCGTCTTCTACGAGACGGATGATAGTGAGAGGCTCGCAGAAAAGCTCGGTTTCGAACGAAATCAAGCGGGAGACGTGTTCTTCTATGTCAACTGGCTGGTGTCGCAGAAAAAAGTGAATAAGCGACGAGAAGATGTGCGACCGGTTCGCTATCAAAATCGTGGTCCGCGTCAAGCACAGGTGCGACGAGTGACATTCACTTTGAAATAGACTGTTCGTTACGAGGGGCGCTATGCTTACAAAGCAAACGTGCCTCTAGGTGGGCGGGTTGCCACGAGCGCCCCGCCCACCTTTTAGCGGTACTTCTCCTCCACCCATTCAATTTGATATAATCTATAGAGAACTAAGGAGCGTTTATGGCGAAGCAAAAGACCGATACGACTGATAAAACTGACAATAAACAGCCTCTAAAAGCAGGCCGAAAGGCACAGGCTGTCAAAAAAGCGCAGGCGGCAAAAGCACGAGTTGCAAAAGTACCCGGTGCAAAAACCGGTAGTGGATTTCTTGAATTTCTGCGTGCGCAAGGTGTCGTTGGGTTAGCAGTTGGTCTGGCGATCGGTACTGCTGCAGGTGCGACAGTAAAATCGTTAGTTGAAGGATTTATTAATCCTATTGTTCAATTTATTGTTGGAACGCGTGAAGGGCTTGAGGCGAATATTTGGCATGTCGAGCTATGGGGTCGAACGGCTGATTTTAAGTGGGGGGCGTTTGTGTCGTCTGCGATTACTCTGGTAGCGACGGCATTTGTTATTTATCTGTTCATACATTTGGCGAAGCTGGATCGTCTGGATAAAAAGAAAGAGTAGCGGGTCTTCACTGTAAGAGAGTCAATACCTGTGCCATGCGCCTAAAACATTGACGGAGTATAATAGATATATGAGTATAAATAAAACTGAGAGTGAATGGGAAGATGAGCTGACGCCCGAGCAGTATCATGTACTACGTGAAAAGGGGACAGAACCTGCATTTACTGGTGAATACGACAGTCTTTTTGATTCTGGCAGTTATAGCTGCGGAGCGTGTGGCGCAGCATTATTCGACAGTGACAAGAAATTTGAAGCACATTGTGGTTGGCCTAGTTTTTACGATGCGATCCCCGGTACAGTGCTACTGAGTTCTGATGAGAGTCTAGAGATGGTACGTACCGAAGTCACCTGCATGAACTGCGGAAGTCACCTAGGACATGTGTTCGAAGGCGAAGGCCTGGGCGTACCAACGGATCAGCGGTACTGTATTAATTCGCTGAGTTTGCAGTTTACTCCGGACAAGATCAGCGCATAGATCTTAGAATTGCGAGGGCGTCACGACGCTTTTTGGCGTTACGTAGTGTAGTAAGAGCGTAGGAAACATTACGAGTATCACTGTTAGTGGGTAGTTTGAGTGTAGTCGCTAGCTAGATTCATGCTATTTACTAGGGTATACTAGTACTTATATGACAAAAAAAGCAAAGATTTTATGGGTTGACCTAGAGATGACGGGTCTTGACCCAACTGATGATCGAATTCTAGAAGTAGCGGCGATTGCGACCGACTGGGATTTTAACGAAATCGCAACGTATGAAGCGGCGGTAAAAGTAGGGCCACGATTGGTTGAAGCGCGCATGAAGATTGGTAAAGCGTTCTGGGATGCTAACCCCGAGGCGCGCGACCAGTTGTTGGCGCAGAATAATTCTGAGCAGGCAAAGAATGCCCGAACGGTAGAAAATGAACTAATCGCATTTCTTGATGAGCACTTTGAAGACGGTAAGCCAGTGCTACTGGCGGGTAATTCTATTCACCAAGATCGTCGGTTTATCATTAACGAATGGCCTCGACTCGACGAACGCCTGCACTACCGTATGCTCGACGTAACGGCATGGAAAGTCGTGATGGAAGGTAAGTACAAGAAACGCTTTAGTAAACCCGAAGAGCACCGCGCACTCGGCGACATCCGTGGAAGTATCATGGAGCTGAAGTACTATTTAGGAAAGATGAAGATATGACACATAAAGAATTTGAAGAATTTATGATGAATCAACCAAACGTATGGCTGGACTATCCGTTTGGAGAAGATACGGCTGTATATAAATACGGCGACAAGCCGGAAGGCGCAATCGTTGCTATTGTTGCCGTGAACACCAAACCGCTACGCGTCAGTTTGAAGTGTGACCCAAAGCTAGCAGAGATGTTGCGTGAGCGATACGAAACAGTATTGCCAGGCCATCACCTAAATAAAAAGAACTGGAATACTATTATTTGCTCAGGTCAGTTGAGCGTTGATGAGATTATCGACCTTGCGAGATTAAGCTATGGACTAGTGACGGGTGATATCAAACCCGGCATGACAAATTAATTAATACTGTCGTCGTATTCAGAGAATGATTTTTGAATAGGTGTTAGATCGGTACTCGCTTTTTTGGCGTACTCGCGAATAGCTTTTGCTTCTGAGGTTTTATTTATCTTATTATATTCAGTAATGAGCATTTGTGTTTGATAGGCCATTTCGCGTGCGTATACACGGTCCAGATTGGCATTTAACCGCGCATCGTCAAACGTAGCGGTGAGTTTTTTGCCGTTGTCTTTTTCGGAGGCGATCATCTTTTTGTTCATGTCGCTTTTTTTGACCTCTGCTTGAGCGAGTAGGTCGTAGGCGTCACGATTAGCGTTTGCTATCCATATTTGATAATTACTGTTTGTCGCGAGCAGCTTGCCACTTTTAAGATTCTTTTGTGTAGATTTTGTAACGGTCTGCATATTATCAAGTCGTACGGCGACATTTTCGAGGTCTGCAGTGCGCTTGGCGCCACCACTGGCAGCGATTATGCTAACCGCCAAAACAAGGACAATGCCTAAGCCGATGATAATTTTACCGAATGACCCGCTAAGGAACTTGCCTTGTGGGGGTGGTGGGGCAATTTGCTCAAGGTAGTCGACAGCATACGTAGCTGCGGGCTGAGGACCGTATCCTGGTTGCTGAGGAGGAAGATTAACGCTTGGCTGTGCGTATGGATTTTGAGGCTGCGACTGGGGTGGTTGAGGAGGATAGCCGCCTGGAGATTGCGGTGGTGTTTGTGGTGGTTGAGGTTGTTGTTGGTTTGGATACATTTGACTCTTATTTAAGCATAATAGGGATAAAAAGTGAAGAGGGCGGTGGTGGTTGACATCGGGTGTGGCGCAGAGTTGATAACAGGGGTATACTAGTGATATGCAGGATGCCAAGGAAGAAGTTCGGTCACGACTAAATATCGAAGATGTTGTGGGCGAATATGTGCAGCTAAAACGAGCGGGCCGGAGCTTCAAAGGGCTAAGCCCTTTTAGTGGCGAGCGTACGCCTAGTTTTTTCGTCAGTCCGGACAAGCACATTTGGCACGATTTCTCTTCGAATAAAGGTGGGGACGTCTTTGCTTTTATAATGGAAGTCGAAGGTATGGATTTTCGTCAAGCACTCGAACATCTTGCCCGTAAAGCAGGCGTTGATTTAAGTATGTATCAAAGCCAAGGTGGCCAAGAAGTTGCGCAGCGAAAAAAGCGTCTACTGGCGGCAAGTGATCTAGCGGCGAAATATTACCAGCAAAGTCTTTTGAGTAATCAACATGCGCTTGAATATGTATTTAAAAAACGTCGACTTAGCAAAGCAATTGTTCAGGAATTTAGAATCGGATATGCGCCGACAACAGGCGATGCGCTGGTGCAGTTTTTGACGAAAAAGGGATACACTCGCAAAGAGTTGGCCGATGCAGGTCTGACAAATCGCTTTGGCGGCGATATGTTCCGTGGGCGAATGATGGTGCCGTTAATGGATGGAACGGGGCAGGTTATTGGCTTTACGGCTCGTATTATCGAAGACGATCCTAAAGCGCCAAAATACTTAAACACGCCGCAAACATTGCTGTATGACAAGGGTCGGCACGTATTCGGACTATCGCAGGCTAAAGAGGCGATTCGTAAAGTTGATTACAGTGTCATCGTTGAAGGTAATTTAGATGTTGTGAGTAGTCATCAGGTGAATATTCAACCCGTCGTTGCGACTGCGGGGACGGCAATGACAGAACATCACTTGCGCGCATTATCGCGATTAAGTGGCAACGTAAAACTCGCATTTGACGGGGATAAAGCGGGTATAGCGGCGACGGAACGGTCTATCCCTATCGCCCAAGAGGTTGGCGTTGATATCAAGGTAGTGACACTGCCTGATACTGCAAAAGATCCCGATGAGTTGATACAGCAAGACCCTGCATTGTGGCAGCATGCAATCGACACAGCGGTGCCTGTTGTTGAATGGATTCTTAGTCAGTACTCGGCACGTGAAAATATGGCAACAGCCGCAGGGCAGCGGGCATTTACAACGGCTGGTTTGAATGTCGTTCGCGAGCTGCGTGATCCGGTTGAACAAGAATTTTATTTAAAACGAATTGCCGAACAAGCTGATACGAGCCTTGACTCACTCAACCGAAAATTGGATCAGCCGACGGCAAAATCAGTCCCTGATCGACCACTAAAGCAATCGGTCACAAATACCGACAGCGCTCCGATGAAGCGCGATCATAATATCGATGCACTACTTGCGTCTGCGCTAGTCGATCCACATGTCCAAGATATCTTTATGTCGATTGACCCGGCGATTTTCCACGGCGAGGCGGAACGCGCAGTTGCTACCTACATTGCAAAGCACCACGGAACGGTAGTCGACGCGGTGCCAGACGACTTGCGCTCATACGAAAAGTATGTGACAATGGTATTACTAAACCCCGATATCGACAAATTGGAGTGGAGCGAGTCACATCGCGTTAACACCGCTCGCGACGTTATACGGTCATTACAAGCAAACTACCAAAAAACTGAAACAAAAGAAGATCTAATTCGTGAAGAAAAAGCCGCGCGCGAACGTGGTGATAACGAAGTTGCTAATAAAATACTGATGCAGATTAATCAGTTAATTCGAGGAGAAAAATAATGCCTAAGAAAAATGATACGGATAAAATAGACGAAGTAGTTGATGGAAGTGGTGGACCATTGCCAATTGCCGATATTACTGATATCGAAGAGCCAGCGATCGATGAACTTATCGACGAAGAAGAAGCGGACGAAGATACGCTTAACAACGGACAGTACTTCGATGATGTGAGCGATGACAGTGTTCGATTGTATCTACGCGAAATTGGTAAAATTCCTCTACTGAATTCAGAAGAGGAATTAACGCTTGCAAATAGTGTTGTTGCTAATCGTGACGAACTTGCGGACCTACTAAGTCAAATCGCAGCAATTGATGAAACAATCAAAGGCAAAGAGGGTGCAGCGGACGGAGTTCTTTCAAAACAACTTCGCGACGAGCGCGCTAAGCTTAAAGTAAAAGCGGTAAAACTTGGTCGTTCAAAAGATAAAATGGCCGAAGCTAATATGCGTTTGGTTGTATCGATTGCAAAACGTTACAGCGGACGTGGTCTTGATTTCCTTGATCTTATCCAAGAAGGCAACACCGGACTACTGCGTGCGGTAGAGAAGTTTGATCCAGACAAAGGATTTAAGTTCAGTACCTATGCGACATGGTGGATTCGCCAGGCAATTACGCGTGCGATTGCTGACCAGGCACGTACAATTCGTATTCCTGTGCATATGGTTGAGACAATCAATAAACTACTTCGTACGCAGCGTCGTATGACTCAAGAATTAAACCGCGAGCCAACTATCGAAGAGCTGGCAAAAGAACTTGAGATGGAGCCGGAAAAAGTTGAATACGTCATCAAGATTAAGCAAGACATTACATCACTCGATGCTGGTGTTGGCCGCGACGGTGACGGTGACGACGAATCGGTACTAGGTGACTTTATCGAAGACGAAGATGGCAAAACGCCACAAGACTCTGCAACAGAACAGTTGCTAAAAGAGCAAGTTCAGTCAGTACTTTCAACACTTTCTGACCGTGAACAAAAGATTATCAAAATGCGATTTGGCCTAGAAAACGGTAAATCTCACACACTCGAAGAAGTTGGACAAGAATTTGCCGTAACTCGTGAGCGTATTCGTCAGATCGAAGCAAAAGCACTCGCCAAACTTCGCAAGCACAAAGACGCAAAGAAACTTCACGAATACCTAGGGTAATCAATCGGGATGAAACTTCCGAGAATCATTGGAATCGCTGGCCCAAACGGTGCAGGTAAAGACATGCTGGGTGACCTACTTGTTGAGTTGAAAAACTACAAGTTTGTGAGTGTAAGTGATATCTTGCGCGAAGAGCTAACGAAGCAATCTATACCTCATGAACGTGAGCACATGCGTGCACTCAGTACAAAATGGGCACGCGAACACGGACCTAGCGTCCTAAGCGTCAAGACGATTGAGGCATATGTTGAGGAAGAAAAAGCCGAAGGCTACGACGGGCTAGCTATTGGGAGCGTCCGTCGACCCGCCGAAGCCGAAGCAATCCATGCAGAAGGCGGCAAGGTCATCTGGATCGACGCTAGTCAGCAGATGCGATATGCGCGTGTCCAAGCGGGCAGTCGTGGCCGAAAAGACGACATAGTGCCGTTCGAAGAATGGAAAGCTGCCGAAGACATTGAAATGACGCCTATAGGTGGCGATCCTCATGCGCTAAACATGGCAGGCGTACGTGATATTGCGGATATCCATGTCGATAACAGCTTTGCGACAGCTGACGAGTATCGTCAGTATCTTATTCAAGAATTTGAACTGTAGCGTTAATAAAAATCAATTTTACTGAGTATTGCATCAAGTTTTTGGTGCAATATTTCAGGTGTACCGTCATTGATGATGTAATAATCGGCCAGGGCAATTGGTCCTGCTTTACTTTCGTATTCTGTCTCTGCCCAGTCGCGACTACGCGCTGCGGCCGCTGTTAGCGGGTGTCTTGGGCGGTCTGTTAATCGTCGATGACGAAGGTTTTTAGGAGCGACGAGTGCAATTGTGGTGGTGTTACCCGGAAACTCTGATAGAAGCGCCTTGTGTTCATCAAGCGTGGCTGAACCATCAGTAACGATACGACGCTGACCCGAATTAATGAGATCATGGATCTGCGGAATGGTTTGTTCGGTGGCAAAGCGCGTTTGCCCTTTGTTAATAAGATGTAATACGAAGTCGCGTTCATTGTCTTCGGTCTGTTCAATACCGGCATTAAACATTGCCCTGCGAATAGTGTCACCAAACGATATTTTAGGGATGTTTTTTTGTGATATATATTCGGCCGCTGATGTTTTACCAGATCCGGTAAGTCCAACCAACGAGATAATTTTCAGATTATTTTGATGTTTCATTTCTGCATATTATAGCAGGTAATAGCATATTAATCTCGGCTACTAAAAACGATATGATAAACATAAGTATGATACACAAAGAACAAAGATTTACGATTGCCGAACTACTTATCGTTATCGTTGCGTTTAATGGTATTCATAGCCGTTAACCGATCTTGTCGATATGAGATAAATCTATA
Source organism: Saccharimonadales bacterium (SeqCode) (assembly GCA_045628725.1). Classification (GTDB taxonomy): domain Bacteria; phylum Patescibacteriota; class Saccharimonadia; order Saccharimonadales; family Saccharimonadaceae; genus JACQGD01. The sequence goes on along the minus strand of JAZQPT010000051.1, from coordinate 29,648 downwards.
GCAGTCTATTTGCCGTGACGACGTTCGCGGGTGCGATATTCGGTAACTATTTGAGTAAGGTGATCGCCCGTAAATTCTGGCCATAGTAATTGTGGAAACGAATATTGTACTTCGTCCGCCAGAAGGCTCATAAAGCCAGCGCTGTTATGGGGATCTTTCCAGGAGCCAGTGCGAATAATTAAATCTAAATCTGGTAAATGGCCCGTCCACGACCGTGATCGAAGCAGTTGGTCGTCCGTTACGGAGCTCTGAGGGTCGGCAAGAAGTGATCGTACCGCTGCAGTTCGCTCGCGGGTACCGCTATAATCGATGAGAATTATCAGATCGCGTGACGTGCGATGAGCAGTAGCTGCCATCGCTTTTTCCATAGCCTCAATTGTTTTTGGTGTCAGGCTGTTGCGCCATTCACCAATAACAGTAATACGAATGTCGTATTGTTCTATGATTGGGTGGTCGGCAAATTTATTTATATTCGTGCGAAACACACGGTCAATATTAGTCAAGAAATCAGACGACCGATCAGTAAGATTGGCGTGCGAGCTACCCCAAAGTGATAGATGCGTAACGTCGTTATCAAACGCAGACTGGGCGATTTGTAATAGGCTAGAGGTGCCTATGTCGTATAGTTTTTTGTATCCTTTTACGCCCTGATCTTTAGCCCAGCGGCGGTTGCCGTCGGGAATTATGGCGAGGTGAAATGATTCTTTCATGCTTAATTAATAATACTCTTTTTTGCGACCCCTGTCGAATGACTTGCGCAAACAGTTCGCTATCAGTCATAATAAAGGAACAACGTGTAACCAGGAGAGTGCTATGAGTGAGCAAGAATCTAGATACGAACATACTAAAGATAACTTTCCTCATAGAGAGCTAGGCGAAATCGCTACTGAACGAGCCCGCGACGATAAATACGGGCTGGATATTCTAACCAACGAAGATAGAGAGATCATAGCAGGGCTTACTGCCAAAGTTTCATTAGAGATTCACGAACATTTGCAGCAAAGAAAAGATTGGGACAGCGAAGAGGCGAAAGTTCTGGTCGGAACGATAACGGGTGATGTCATGCCTATTGATGATCTTACTGAAACGTTCAATAAACTCGATATCTTGCAAAAGGTAAGGGGGATTGATTTGCGAGAGGCCGACGAAAAACTTTGGATGCTGTGGCGCCATGGCGACAAAGATGAGCGCATTAGTCCACTCAATGTTCAGCAAATCTCTGATAGGTATCGGGACGCTACGGGCAAATTTGTCGAAGAACGACTGCGACTACGGCTGCTAAATATTGTAAATTCGTTTGCTACGTATGAATAATACGGAGTTGGCATATGGGTCTTTGAATAGAGATGTTTACTGCTGTTACGTTTCCATCTACCGGGTAGATAGACTATACTAATAGTATGAAACGTTTGGCAGTCATCGACGGAAAATCAGTATTTTATCGCGGGTATTACGCAATGCCTAACTTGACCCTAAAAGACGGCACGCCAATTGGCGGTGTTTTTGGATTTGCAAGTATCGCAATCGAAATTATCAAGCAACTTGAACCAGATTATATTGCCATCGCGTGGGACATAAAAGGCACGAGCACGACGAAGCGAACGGAGATTTATCCAGAGTATAAAGCCGGCCGTACAAAGCCGCCAGATGATTTTTATGTACAGCTACCGGCTCTACGCGAAATCCTTGCCGCCTTTAACTGGCCGCTCTATGAACTTGATCATTACGAGGCTGACGATATTATTGGTACGTTTGCAGCGCAGGCGACGGACAAAGACATTGAAACATGTATTGTTTCGGGTGATTACGATATGCTGCAGCTAATCGCACCTAAGACGTCTGTTTACATCACAAAAAAAGGTGGAATAGATTTAGTAAAATACGACAGCGATGCATTCACCGAAAAGTACGGCGTCAGGGTTGATCAATTTGTCGACTACAAAGCACTCGTAGGTGATAAAAGTGATAACATTCCCGGTGTACGCAAAATAGGACCAAAAGCGGCCGAAACGCTACTCGGAAAATATGGAACAATTGATGGTATTTATGATCATATTGATGAGCTAAAAGGTGCTCAGCAATTGAACCTGATCACCGACAAAGATAATGCCTACATGAGCCAGAAACTCGCACAAATATACTGCGATGCTCCGATTGATATCGACTGGGAAGAGACGGATATTGACCGTACAGATTTAGCAAAAGTTTCGGCGGTACTGCAAAAATTTGAATTTAGTTCGCTTGTTAAACGTCTGCCAAAGCACATGCAGCAAGCAGAGCAGGGTTCGTTGTACTTTGAAGAATCGAGCGTCGTAAGTCTACAAGAAATCGAATGGCCAGAGCATCTGCAGGTTAATGGACCAGTCGTACTAAATATGATCGACGATGAGCTATGGCTATCGCTTGATCAAAAAAATGTCATGCACAAAAAAGTAAGTCACGTTGATAAAACTGAATGGAAAGTTTTTGAGCTAGCGACTGTTATTAGTTATGACAGCAAATTACTATATCATGCACTTGCTGATCATGGAGTTAGAGTACGGTTCGGACAGGTACACGACATTCATCAGGCGGCATTTTTGATTGATCCGCTGCGTCGTGACCGCAGTTTGCCTGCGCTTGTTGGCGGTGAACTATCAACACCTGCTGATTATATTGCAGGGTTATGGCAGGTATATGACTGGCAAGTCGAGGCATTTTCGCATACGCCAAAACTAAGTGAAATCGCACATAAGTTCGACTTTCCGCTGACGTACAATCTATTTAACATGGAGCGTCGTGGTATAAAAATCGACAAAGATTTTTTGGAAAAAATGAGCAAAGAATTAGGCGACGAACACAAAAAACTTGAACAAGAAATGTATGCCATGGTGGGCTACGAGTTTAATATCGGTAGCCCCGCACAACTGTCTGAGGTTTTATTTACAAAACTACAACTGCCAACAGCAGGAATAAAAAAGGGTAAAACAGGGCATAGTACTGGGCAAAAAGAACTTGATAAATTGCGTGGTCAACACCCTATCATCGAACTAATCGAACGAACCCGTGAGCTAGCAAAATTGAAGAACACGTATATTGATACGCTGCCTGAACAGGCTGATGAGAACAGCCGTGTGCACACAACATTTAACCAAGATGTCGCAGCGACCGGTCGACTGAGTAGTACCGGACCGAATCTACAGAATATACCAGTGCGGAGTGATCTAGGGCGGCGAATACGCGAAGCGTTCATTCCCGAACCAGGTAATGTATTTGTAAGTGCTGACTACAGTCAATTCGAACTTCGTCTCGCGGCGGTATTAGCCGATGATAAAGAACTCATTAACGATTTTAATGGCGACGTTGATATTCATACAAAAACAGCCGCCCAAGTTTACGGTGTTCCTATGGACGATGTCACAAAGAATCAGCGCCGCGACGCCAAGGTGATTAACTTTGGTGTCCTCTACGGCATGAGTCCGCACGGACTGAGTGCGGCGACTGGCATGAATTTTACTGACGCGAAAAGATTTATTGATCAGTATTTTGAACTGCGCGCACCTATCAGAAAATTTATCGATAACACGCTTGAAAAGGCTCAAAACGAAGGGTACGTAGAAACTTATTTTGGTCGTCGCCGCCCAACGCCAGACGTAAATAGTAGTAATTTTATGGTCCGCGAAGGTGCCAAGCGCGCTGCCGCGAATATGCCGATTCAGGGAACAGAGGCTGATCTAATGAAGCTTGCGATGATTCGCGTTGATGAAAGATTAGGTGACTTAGGAATGCAGATTTTACAAATTCACGACAGTATATTAATTGAATGTCCAAAAGAGAATGCTCAAAAAGTAGCTGAACTGCTAGAAACGACAATGGAAGAAGTTGCCAAAGAGCTACCGATAAAACTGAAGGTTGATGTAAGCACAGGAGTGAACTGGGGCGAGCTGTAAAATGATGCAAGACGTCGGTAAATATTCGTACGCATTCTATACGGCGAATGGGCGGTCGCTTGACGAAAGAGACCGAGACTATATCGACTCTACAATCGATACATTCCATACTCAAGGCTACGAGGCGGAGGTGGAAACATTAAAAAATTTCGAAACAGAAAAATCAGCAGTATTCATTCAGCAAGAAGCCCGGGCACGTGAGTTTATGGATATATTTGAATTTACTAATCTTGCTCCCGTACATATCGTCGATGACGATCCAAATGACGTATTTGGGTTTCAGGATCCAGCTACTACCATCGCTATGGTGCCTGCACATCTGGACGCAATTATCTTTCGGCAGGCACGCCTTGTCGAGACAAATATGTATAAAAATCCGGATCAGATAGCGGGTACGGTTGTTCATGAATTTTCTCATCTAGCGAGCCCAAAAGAACACATTGGTATACAAGCGGACTCAGTGATCAGGAGAGGGCGGGATCATGGCCGAAGTGGGTTTACTGTCAGAAGTGAATCGACATGGGAAGGTGTTTTATTCGAAGAGGGATTTGCCGAATATATGGCGTCTCGCTACATCAGAATGCAGCGCGGTGATATGCGAACCATTGGCATAGAGGGCATTCCCAAGGCGCAGATCCCAGACTATTTACTGCCACCAGAGGCCGATATGCTCAGTGGTTTGGACGGATACATAATGGAGCTTCTTGCGTACGGACTAGCAAAAAAAGAAGTTATGTCTACTGACTCATTCGCCGATCTATTGTTAGATACTCGCCGTGACACAACACATGTCGGTGCACTGCGGGCATTTGCACAGGCTGTCGAGACGATAGAGCCAGGATTATACATGATGCTCCGCCGACTAGAGCCGGATAAAACGAATTGGGCAATTGCTTGTTCGTATGTACATAGTCTGGTGGTTAAATTATGATAAACGCCGTTATTTTTGATTGTTTCGGCGTTCTGACGACCGATGGTTGGCTGGCGTTTAGACATAGGCATTTTTCTAAAGATTCTGAGTTATGGGACCAAGCGACAGTATTTAATAAGCGTGTCGACGCAGGGTTGATATCGTATGCTGATTTTATGGTAGGTGTTGCTGAGCTTGCTGGTGTATCTGCCGCCGAGGCCAGACATCAAATTGAAAACAATAGAGCAAATGAACAGTTATTCGAATACATCCGCGACCATATTAAACCGCATTACCGCATAGGTATGTTAAGTAATGCCGCAGAAAACTGGCTGGACACACTGTTCGAACCTTGGCAGGCGGCGTTATTTGATGAAGTCGTCTTGTCCTGTGACGTAAAGGCAACAAAACCAGCACCGATTATGTACGAAACGATTGCAACAAAATTAGACATGCTGCCTGAAGAGTGTTTGTTTACCGACGACCAGCCATGGTATGTCGACGGTGCGGCCCAGGCTGGTATGACGGCAATCGTCTTTCAGGATACCGATCAATTTATACGTGAATTTGAGGAGAAGATATTATGAAGATTGACATAATAAAACTGAATACCAAAGCAATATTGCCAGAATATCAAACAGCCGGTGCGGCTGGTATGGATATTCATGCTTGTATTGATGAGACGATTATTCTAAAGCCAGGGGAACGAAGGATGATACCTACGGGTTTTGCCATTGCCGTTCCTGCAGGCTACGAAGCACAAATACGAGCACGCAGCGGATTGAGTATAAAGCACGGCATAACGATGATAAACGGCGTAGGGACAATAGACGCTGATTACAGAGGCGAAGTAGGGGTATTGCTTGTTAATCTAGGTCAAGATTCATTTGAAATCACGGCAGGAATGCGCATTGCCCAGATGGTAATCGCAAAATATGAACGTGCCCAATGGGCAGAAGTGATACGCCTCGACGAAACCGACAGGGGAAGCGGTGGGTTTGGCAGTACCGGGCATAAAATTTAAGTATTAGTTTATAAGTTGCGGTTACCAGTAGAGGCAACTTTGCTCGTAGTAATATGATAAAAATCTGGGCGAGCTTTTATAATTGTCGAATTGATTATTATCATGATGATGTTTGTTTTTAGAGAAATTAGTATATATTTAATCATAACAAATAATAAAAAGCAATAGCATTATAGCAGAAATATAGAATAATATATTGACATATGATTGTGTTTATGATAAAATGGGAGTATGAATAACAGTGGAGCTCAGAGGATTGTACCGATCATACTCGTGATAATCGTTATTGTCGTGGCTGTTGCCGCGCTAGTGTCTGTTGGACGCAGTTTTTTCGGCGGATCATCTGTTCCAGAGGTAAATACTGGCGAAGAGGCACTTCTTAATACCTCACTAGATCGTAGTGTTCGAATGACGGTGCGTGGACAAATTGTTGGCAATGAAGTATTCCATACATACACGATCACTGCAACTCCGACGTCTCGCAACCTGACGACCTATCAGGGATATTTATTAAATCAACTCCAAACAATTGACCTACCGAATAACTCTAAGGCGTACGAGCAGTTTGTATATGCGCTTGATCGTGCCGATATGATGAAAGGTACAGAGCTTGAAGGTGACGCAAACGATACGCGCGGTATTTGTGCAACCGGTAAAGCATATAAATACGAAGTTATGCAGGGTAATAATGTCATTAAATCACTCTGGACGACGACATGTAGTCGCTCCAAAGGCTCGCTAAATGCGGTTAATGCAGCGCTTTCGAATCTGTTCCAAGCACAAATTCCTGATGGAAGAAAGATAACTAATCAGGTTAATCTGTAATCCTTCTGTCTTTAATAAAGGTCAGCCTATTACAAGCTGACCTTTTTTTGTATTCGATATAGTAAGTAATGTTTGACCAAGCACAAGCATAGTGGTATCATTACGATAAGCCCATAGCTAAGATAAACACAGGGGTAACATGATAAAATTCAATAAAAACAAAGTTTCAATCATAGCCGGCGTTATCAGCGCCGTAGCTATTATTACGTCTCCAGCAGTCGTTTCGGCTGCGGTTTCATCTGCAAGTACGACAATTACCGCGACACTCGGTAGTGCAATTACTATTTCGAGCGGAGAAAATGTCGCAATCTCTCTTACTCCAACGGCTAACGGTGTTGTCAGTAGTGCGAGTGATAGTGTGACCGTCAGTACGAATAACACAGCGGGATACACTCTGACGCTCGCCGACACCGACACGAATACAAGTTTGACGAGTGCCGATAATTCGATAGCGGCGCACACCGGTACTTTTGCCGAGCCGTCTGTTTTAGCTGGTAATAGTTGGGGGTACGCCATTGCCGGAGGTGCTTTTACTGCAACGTATGCGTCTGAGTTAAATGTGACCGATAGCACTACGAAATGGGCTGGTGTTCCATCGAGCGCTGCGCCTCAACAGTTGAAATCAACGAGTAGCACGGCTAGTAATGATGCTACGACGGTATGGTATGGAGTCCGGGCAGCGTCAACGCAAGCATCTGGCACATATGCTGATCAGGTGACGTACACAGCTACAACGAATTAATAATAGAGGGGAGAATAGTGATGATGAGAGTCAGCAAAACAGCGATCATAGCGATGACCGGGGGGCTGCTCTCGGTTGCTCTCGTTGGCGCCGCTCCTATTCTTGCTTCGGCTGCCACATCTTCAGCCAACACAACAATTACCGCGACAATCGCAGCAACTATTAGTGTCGCAAGTACCGGCACAGTAGCGATTAACGTAACCCCAACCGTTAGTGGTTCGTTGAGTAGTGCGAGTGATACGGTCACGGTAAGTACTAATAATTCGACGGGATATGTTCTTACCGTTGCCAGCAGCGATGCAACGACAGCATTAACAAGTGGGGCAAATACTATCCCTGCACACGACGGTTCTCAGACATCTCCGAGTACGCTTACCGTAAATAGGTGGGGATACCGCGTTGTAAACGCGGGTGGATTTGGCGCGGCGGCGTACACGGCAGAAACAAACAATACAAGTAGTAGCTCAACGTGGGCGGGGGTACCTGCTACGGGAGCTGCAAATACCATCCGCTCAAGCGCTACGACTGCTACTGCAGAAGCCACGACGGTATGGTACGGGGTACGAGCAACAAGTACGCAGCCATCTGGTGCGTATACAGAAGCCGTAACCTATACTGCGACAACGAATTAGGCACATGATTCTATGAAGAATATATCTATTTTATTTATAACACTCTCGATTCTCGTGGGTTCGGTAATGCCGGCGACAGTGGCTGCTCAAAATACCCCAGCGGACGAAACCGAAAGTATTACACTATCGCCAGTCAGCCGCAAGTACCAACTGGATGCCGGCCAGACAATCCAGGAAAAAATAACAATTGTTAATGACGGCAAAACAGACTATGACTTTTTGGTATATAGTCGTCCTTATTCCATCTCGCAGACAGACACTGGCGAGTTTTCGTATGACAATCCAAATTTCACGGCAACGCCAGCGAACGCTGACGCGTATAGTTGGATACGATTTGCACAAACAAAATACACTATAAAGGCAGGCGCAACAGTCGAGGTGCCCTATGCAATTTCTGTTCCTGCGCGCGCCGCGCCGGGTGGTCATTACGGGGTGATATTTGCTGAAACTCAACCAAACCCGAACAAATCACAAGCGGGTAATGCTGTTGTTCGCAAAAAACGTGTCGGTTCGATTGTCTACGCCACCGTAAAGGGTGAATATATTACCAAGGGACAGGTAGAAAGCACCCGAATTCCTTTTTGGCAACTTCAGCCACCACTAAGTGTCGAATCGACCGTCAAAAATACCGGAAATAGCGACATAACAAACGACACTATATATACCGTTAAGGACGTCTTTGGTAACAAGAAATTTGAACAGGCAAAGCAGTACACTATATTGCCTGAAACGACTCGTAAAATGACGTTTGAATGGAACGAAGCGTTGTGGTTTGGACTGTACGATGTCGCACTGTCGCAAACTGTGCTTGGAAAAACCTCCGTTCAGTCAGGTTACGTACTGATATTACCTCGCTATATTCCTGTGATGTTTGTTGCAATTATATTGATTGGTGGAGGCTATGCCTGGTTCCGTCGTAAAAAGAATAAATAGCCTACTTGTCGCTGCATCTATCGCGGCGCTGTTAAGTGTCGCGTGGAGCGGACTGCATTATACGCCAGCCTATGCCCAGGCAAGTAGTACGGTTGTCGTCGCGATATGCGGTGCGGGTGCTACGATTTCTGTCACCGAACCGGCCAGCGATAGTGTTGTCACTGAACCGGCGATTGTATTTAAAGGAAGCGTCACTCAAGCGACGCAAATCGAAGTAGAAGTCGACGGGGCGTTTGACAGTGTCGTATCGCTCGGCGCCACGCAGCAGACCTATGAAGCGCCTGTGCAGCTATCGGTTGGCACGCACACAGTCAAGCTGACTGCCGTTGACAGCTGTGATGGTGTCAATGCCAGTACATCGAGTGTTATTACGTTTACACCGCCTCCAGGGACGTCATCAAGCGGTGCGTCGACCAATACGGGCGTCAATACAGGCTCGTCTGCAGGTACGGGTGGTGTGACGATTCATAGTGGAGAAGGTGCGGATGTAAGAACAGCGGAGCCGCACAATGTCGTATTGCAGCCGTTATTTGATGCCTTTGACGGGTTATCTAAATGGCTTAATATTGCACCGGTAGATTCATCGTATGAAACGACAGGGGCGAAGCTCTCGCTTTTACGAGCGATTATTATTGCAGTGGGTGCCGGGCTGCTTATTATGGGCGCGCCGACCTCTTTTGTCAGCAGGGTAGCTTTACTCTTTTGGTTCGATAGGTTTGGCAAAAAAAGGCGTCGTGTTGTAAAGTATGGCATCCGCATAATAGGCGCAGTCTTGTTGCTGGGCGGCTTATTTCTGTAAGAATGCACACGGGCGATGCTATAATTAATTAAATCTATGAATAAACTTTTTGGTATTACTCGATTAGTAGGGGCAGAAAAGCCTACGGTGAAGCGAATGAAGATTGTAAAAATCGTTATCGTTATGTCTATTATCATAGCGATAATAGGGGTATTTATCGTGTGGCAGCGATCCCACTCGTCGACGTCATACATTCAGAGCGATAAATACCAAGCGCTTTTTTTGACGAACAACCAAGTGTATTTTGGTAAATTGCAGCGTCTTAACGATTCGTCGTATCGTTTAACTGATGTATATTACGTGCAATCAGATGCACAGTCCGATGCGACCAGTCAGACGGCTCAGGATACGGCAAAACAAAACGCACCGCCGACTCTTGTAAAACTAGGCGATGAGCTGCATGGTCCGATGGACGAAATTATCATTCGAGACGAACAAGTTCTGTTCTGGGAAAACCTGAAAACGGACGGCAAAGTAACCACAGCTATCAATAACTACGGTAAAAAATAGTTCCCCGCGGTACAATAGAGATATGCCAGAGTTGCCCGAAGTCGAAACCGTCCGCCGCGGTTTACGTAAACTAATCATAGGGCGGATCATTGGCGCCGTTCAACACGACACACCAAAGTCGTTTCCTAACGCTGCCGCTGACGTAGAGCATTTTTTGATAGGTGCAAACATAACGGACGTTCGTCGGCGCGCTAAAGTGCTGCTTATTGATCTATCGACCGATTATACCCTGGTTATCCACCTAAAAATGACCGGCCAACTGGTGTTTAGGGGCGAGATAGCGTTTGGGGCGGGGCACCCGAATGAATCTTTAATCGGGGTGCTACCTGACCGTTCAACACGCGTTACGCTGGAATTTACGGATGGACCGAAACTGTTTTTTAATGACCAGCGTAAATTTGGTTGGATGAAACTCATGCCGACACTGGAAGTGCCAAATATTGATTTTATGAAAAAGGTCGGGCCGGAGCCACTGGAAGCGGATTTTACGGCGGATGAGTTTGCTTCGCGGTTTACGCGTCGCGCTCGAACAAGCATTAAGGCGGCGCTGCTCGATCAGACTGTTGTTGCAGGTGTTGGTAATATCTATGCCGATGAATCGTTGTGGGGCGCCAAAATACATCCACTACGCCAGGTGCAGACTATTACGTCTGTGGAATTTCAGACGCTCTACAAAGAGCTCCGTGAGGTAATGAATCTGGCCATCGAAAAGGGTGGCAGCACTGACAAAAACTATGTAAACGCCGAAGGTAAACGGGGTAGTTACATGGACTTTGCGCGGGTGTTCCGCCGCGAAGGTCTGCCGTGTCCGCGCTGCGAAACAGAGATTATAAAGTTTAAAGCGGCAGGGCGTGGTACGCATATTTGCCCAGTCTGTCAGATCGTGAAATAATACGAGTATGTTTAAGAGAGATGAAGATACGGGAAAGCTAGGCTGCGCGAGTCGATTCGTCGGACGCGAAGACAGTGTAGGCGTCCAATGATTACCTTGCTAGCCGGCGAAAATAACTTCGAATTAACTCATGCACTTGAGAAGATTATTAACGATTTCACCGGTGAAGTTGAGCGAATCGATGGCTCGGTAATCGAGACAAGACAGCTACCCGATTTACTGATGGGTGGAACACTATTTGCAAGTAAACGAGTTGTTATTATAAAAGGATTAACCGAAAATAAAACTGTCTGGAATGATTTGATTGATTGGATTCCGCGTGTCAGCGATGACGTACATCTTGTTTTAGTAGAGATAAAGCCCGATAAGCGCACAAAAACATACAAAGATTTGTCAAAGGCCGCTGAGGTAAAAGAGTTTCCCGCCTGGACTGACCGCGACACGGGAAAAGCTGAAGCGTGGGTAGGGCAAGAAGCGCAGCGTCAAGGTTTTGCTATTGATAAAAAAAGTATTCAGACGCTAGTGGACCGCGTCGGTGTTGATCAGTGGCAGTTGTTTCATGCCCTCGAGAAGTTATCTGTTCTTGACGCGGTAACCCCTGATAACATTGCTGATGTTATTGAGGCGAACCCAGCTGAAAATGTCTTTAATCTGCTCGATGCGGCGCTGCGACATGACCGTCGCCGCGTCATGGATATGCTGCGTTCACTTGAACAGACCGACGACCCCTATATGGTGTTCGGGTTACTTTCTAGTCAGATATTTCAGCTGGCCGCACTGGCTGTCAGCGACAAACCAAGTAGCGAAGTAGCCAAAGACATTGGGGCGCATCCATTTGCTTTATCAAAGCTCTCTTCACAGGCAAATAAACTTGGGCGAAATGGCGCAAGAAAAGCCGTAACTGCGTTTGCCGACGCTGATCGTGCCATGAAATCAACTGCAACCGACCCTTGGTTGCAGATTGAACGTGCGCTCATGAGACTCACTGTTTAAATCGGTACTATTGTTGAATAAAATGCACCGAGTAATCTGACAAGAGATTCGAGAGCCTCAGAGATGCAAAAGAGTAGGGGGTCTTACTGTGGCAATTGGTAAACTGCGAAATTACTACATATAAAAAGAACCTCACTGAGAGGTTCTTTTTAGTGAATAGGAGGACTATTACTTAGTAGTCTTTTTTGCAGCAGGTTTCTTTGCAGCAGGCTTTTTAGCAGCGGCAGCTTTTGTTGCAGGTGCTTTCTTTTCAGTAGTCTTTGCAGCTGGTTTAGCAGCAGGCTTTGCAGCAGCTTTTTTAACAGCAGTTGGTTTTACGCCAGCGGCTTTTGCTGTTTTTGCAAGAGTTGCTTTACGGCGTGAAGCAGTATTTTTCTTGATGAGGCCTTTTTTGACGGCTTTATCAAGTTCGCTCTGTGCTTTTGATAGTGCTTCTTGAGTTGGCGTTGTTATAAATGCTTTTGTAGCAGCTTTGATGTCTTTTTTGATACCAACATTACGTTCGTTTCGTTTGATAGTCTGTTTCATTCGCTTGATAGCGGATTTGATGATTGGCATGGAGTTAATTACCTCGTTAAGTTATTGATACAATCAAGTTGAGATTATAGCGGATATCGGGGTAAATGTAAAGAGCATCGAATTTTAGTTGACGCCTATACTATGCTTATGGTATAGTGAGGGCAAAATCTAGACAAAACAAAAAAAGTAGGAAAAAAATGAACGAAGGCAGCGCAAAGCAGCAAATAGTCGAAGCAATCAAAACCAATACGAATATATTGGTGACGGTGAGTGACAGTCCAAGCGTCGATGAACTGTCGGCAGCGCTAGGGCTGACACTACTGCTCAACAAAATAGATAAGCGGGCTACCTCTATCTTTAGTGGATCAATTCCACCAGCAATCACTTTTCTTGACCCACAAAAAACATTTGAAGGGTCTGTTGATAGCCTTCGTGATTTTATAATTGCGCTCGACAAAGAAAAAGCCGATCATCTGCGATATAAAGTAGATGGCGACGTCGTAAAGATTTTTATCACTCCCTACCGCACAACACTCAGCCAAAAAGATCTTGAGTTTAGTCAAGGTGACTACAATGTCGAGATGGTCCTAGCTCTTGGAGTAAAAGATCAAAATCACCTAGATAAAGCGCTGTCTGCACATGGCCGAATCTTGCATGATGCTACCGTTGCGACGATATCTGTCGGGGCAGACCCAAGTAAAATGGGAAGTATCGACTGGCGCGACGCAGCAGCAAGTAGTTTGTGCGAAATGCTCGTATCACTTAGTGAAGCACTAAAATATGACAGATCGCTATTAGATGATCAGGTTGCATCAGCGTTCCTGACGGGTATTGTTTCTGCTACAGACCGATTTAGTAATGATCATACTAGCTCGCGTGTCATGACAATGGCTGCGCAGTTAATGGCTGCTGGCGCTAATCAGCAGCTTATTGCCGCCAAACTACAAGAAGCACACGATATCGGTCCAAATGCCGCTGACAAGTCAAAAGACAAAAACGGCAATGGCAATAACGGTGACTCTAATAATCAGTCACGACAGGGTGCAAACCAGCAAAAAAAGAACAAAAAACCCAAACGAGATGATAATTCTTTAACAATTAACCGTGAAGAGAAGCAGCAAGATAACAGTCCCGTTGCTAATAATCAACCACTGCCTGTTGTCGAACCAGACTTCGCAAATAATGAGGAAGTCTCTGTTGATGCAGAAATAGCACATTCTCCCGTCCAAGAAGAGGCAGCAGTTCAAGCGGCAGTAGCGCAGGCTGAACCTGTTGTTGATGTTGAGCAAAAACTAGCAGAGCAGCTTGCCGAAGTGGCTGTACCGGTTGAGCCCGTCTCATCACCGGCAGATCTAGAGAAAGAATTAAATGAATCACTTGAGGGGCAAGCTATGCCTGCGCCGGTTTCGGAACCTGATCTTGCCGTGCCTTCTACGAGCGACGGTATGCCTGGGTTTGAAACACTCGATGTTCCAGCGCCTGTCACACCAGAGGCTCCACAACCTGCAGTATCTGGAGCGATAGAATCTCGTCCAGGTAATACGTACATCTCACCAGATGGCCCTTCGCCGTTTGACGCTGCTGTAAATACCGTTAACGGCGCTAGCAAAGAGGATAACAGTCAATATATCGATCCGTTTGCGACACCGCTTGCTCCGATGCCTGATCTACGTGAAAGCAAAGAGATACCTGCACCTACGATAACCGATGAGCAGCCAATCTACGAAGCTGCGACCGTAGAAAATATCGCTGTAGAAGAACAGCCAGCACCACTAGTAACGACGCTTGATCAGCTCGAAAAAGCAGTTGCAATGCCACCATTGCCTCCGACGGATATGCCGCCACTTCCGCCACTGCCTGATTTTTCTGGCTCAAATCTTCCGCCGCTGCCTCCGCCGCCACCGCCACCTGTCTTTGACCAGCCAATGACAGCAAATGATTCGCAGTCAAACAGTACGGTTCCTGGTGATCAACTTGGTGATATTTTTGGAAACGGTCCGGCGCCTGCGCCAGATACTCCTCAAGCACCTCCGACGCCACCAAAGCCTGGCCAGTTCCAAATCCCAGGTATGTAATAAGCAAAATCCCCGGCATGACCGGGGATTTTATTATGTCAAAACAATAAAATGGTTCAGCGCGACGCCGCTTCCGTGTCGTGCTATATGCGACTCTCCATCGCTACGCTGGGTATTGTGGCAACGCATAATTTCATAGATTTCTTCGATGTGTTCGCGGGCATCGATAGATTCGGTTATTTCGTTTGCAGCACGTCCCGTTTCCATAAATACAAAGTCGGTGTTGATCTGGTCGCCGCCTGCTCTAGGCAGGCAGACGAGGCGAATGCGCGACATAGGCGCACCCTTTGCTTTTAAGCGGTAAAACGCTAAGCAGGCGCTACGGGCTGCCACAATATGGTCAATATGACCGGTGATTCCATTAAGGTCCATACTCATGAACTCTACCTCTACATCATCATGCCCATCGATGGCCTCTTCAGTAATTCGTATAATCTCATCTGTAATCATGACATGATCAAGGTTGTTGAGCTTGCCGTCTGTGTATCCAAGGTGGTACATTTCGCTGGCGCCGATCAGTGCTCCGGCTTTATGCCATTCCTGCAACCGTACTTCAGCAAGATTATCGACGTTATCCGGATTCATACCTGCTTCGCCTGCAGTTAGAGAAATAAGATGTATCTCTGTGCCGAACTGCGCTTCCATGATAAGCGTGCCGCTTGGGCCAAATGCCTCGTCGTCCGGATGCGCAAAGATGCCAATGAGAATTTTTTTCATAGGTCTAGTATAGCACTGTACAACGCTCGCTTACGCTATAGCGATCAATTAATATGCGCTAATTTGATTGACTGGTCTATACTTGTATAAATGACTGACGGAATTATATTGATAGACAAACCGGCCGATATGACAAGTTTCGGTGTGGTGGCACGTGTGCGCCGTGTATTGACGCAAAAAGCGAACAAAAAAGTAAAAGTAGGGCATACGGGCACTCTTGATCCATTTGCGACAGGCTTGATGATCTTGGTAATCGGTAAAGAGTGCAAAAATGCCGGCCATTATACCAAGCTCGACAAAATATATGAGGCGACATTTTCGCTTGGACAGATTAGTACAACGGGCGATCCAGAAGGCGAGCTGACGGAGGTTTCGGCGCGAGTACCGGAGCGTACGGAAGTCGAGAAATTAATGGGGCAGTTCACCGGCGAAATCAAACAGCGTCCACCAATCTTTAGTGCGCTGAAGATAAACGGGCAGCGCGCATACAAACTGGCGCGGAACGGCGAAGAGGTAGAGATTCCCGAACGGACGATTACGATCCATAGTTTAGAACTAGTGGATTACGATTACCCGAATGTAAAAATCCGCACACATGTCAGTAGTGGTACTTATATCCGCAGTTTGGCGGTTGATATGGGCGAGGCGTTAGGCACGGGGGCATATTGTACACAGCTGCGTCGTACTTCTATTAATAAGTGGAGTATTGATGACGCCCAGACACTGACTGATTTTGGCGTAACGTCTTAGTGCCTGCTTGTCCGACAATTTCGGGCATGCTACCATAAGCGATATGGACACTATTGAATTATGGAACGGCACGACAAAAGCGCTTATCGATCCACTAGGTGCATGGCTGACGAATGTATCTGATGATCTTGGGGATGTTCTTTACCCAAAGCGAAGTTTGAAGGATGCAGCAGGTGAGACAAAGATTCGTGGCGGTTGTCACGTATGTTTGCCAAATTTTGGCGCTGGTGGTGACAGCGGTATGTTGCAGCATGGGTTTGCGCGGCAGATGCCGTGGACTATCAGCCAGCAGCAGCAATCGGCAGCCGTACTGACATTGGCAAATGGAAAAGACGGCTACGAAGCACTTCATTCGACGCTTACATACATTCTAAATGAATCATCGATAACCGTAGAGCTAGAGCTGGTCAATCAGGGTGACGCACCACTGCGCGTGGCGCCAGGATTTCATCCATATTTTGCACTTAACCCAGATGAGGGGCGGGTGACACTCAACGGCCTAGCGCATGACACACAGGATCTTGCTGGTACTGAGTTTTTTGAAGATAAAAATACGATGAAGTTAGAATTACGGCGTCGATTAATCACAATCACTTCCGATAACCTCCCGAAGTGGGCTTTCTGGACTGATCAACTAGGTGACTATGTATGCTGCGAACCGACAGTGGGCGGGTATACTTTCTTGCAGGAACCTTCTGATCAAGAGCTTTTGCAGCCGCACAAGACCTTGTCGTACGCCATGACTATCTCTTGGTAGTTACCTCTTTTAACTATTGACTTTTTGTTATACTTATGCTACTATAGTATTTGTTCTTGTACATTATAACGAGAGGAAGATATGTCCAGTAAATTTGGACTTGGCGGCGCATTTCTAGGTGCTTTGGCTGCCAACGGCGTGTCAGATAACGATCTCGACCGGATTAATCGACGAGGTCTTTCAAGTCAGGTCGCGGAGGCACTGCTCCAGATCGTCGCTGATGACGTCGTGGACGAGCGAGCCGAGAATGCTGGACGTCAAGGTGTTCGAAACAACTCGATTGAAAAGCTCGCAAGCGTCACCGGTGTCGAGTATAACTGCCTTAACCAGCCCTACGATGAGATGATTGCGACGCTTCGTCGCAAAAAAATCACTAGGATCGGGCAACTGGCCAGTGTTACGCGGTATGATCTGCATCAATTCGGCCTGAAGGTCGAGCAAACGCTCTACATCACGATCGCTCTACGTGAGATCGATCTGACTCTCGCGTAGAGAATATCCGTCTGACGAGGCGTAGTGGCTTTTATAGCACTCGTCTCGTCAGCGGACAACACAAAACACCTGAGTGGTGTTTTTTATTTATGCGTAATTTCCTACATCTTGCAACCTTTATGAAAATCTGCTACTATATACCAGATGATTACTAAAGAGAACAAAACACAGGCAATTGCTTTGACTCAGGTTTCAAAGACCGATGTTGGGAGCCCACAAGCTCAAGCATCTATCTTGACTGCTCGTATCAAAGAGGTGACTTTACACCTACAGTCTAACAAGCACGACAACATGGCTCGTCGCGGCTTGATTCAGATGGTAGGCAAACGAAAGCGCCTTTTGAAATATCTCGAGCGTAAAGACTTTGAACAGTACAAAGCAACTGTCGCAAAACTAGGACTCCGCAAATAGCGGGGTTCTTTTTTTTGTTATACTACTAACTATGAACACATGGGAGTCCGGACGAGAATCAGGCTTGCTTGATGATATTATTGCCGGGCGCAAGACTATTGAGGGTCGACTAAATAAAGGTAAATTTTCCGATTATGTACCGGGTGATAAAATCTGGTTGCGCCGCGACTATCGGGACGAATCTGGAGCGCTTCAGGACGGAGAGCCTCGTCAAGCGTTGGTTGAAATCACAGCGATTCGTCACTACAAATCGATGATAGATATGGTACAAGCAGAGGGATATGCACAGGTTATCCCCAGTGCTGCATCGGCTAGGGAAGCGGCTGCAGAATATGACAAATACTATTCGCTTGATGACCAAGAACGCTACGGCGTACTAGCGATACAAATTGCCGTCGTGCCGCATACAAAATGGGATGATTGGTACAGTGAGGGCATCGATTACGGTCAGATAAAAGACAGTATGGTGACATATTTTGCAGGGCGTATCGACGAAAAACCCAATCGCAAGGCTCTAGATATCGGTTGTGGAACGGGACGCTTAACTCGGCAACTGAAGGATAACGGATTTATTGTCACAGGGATTGATCCTGCGCAAATTGCAATTGCAAAGGCGGTTCGTTTAGATAACGAGATTGACTATCGT
Organism: Saccharimonadales bacterium (SeqCode); assembly: GCA_045628725.1. GTDB lineage: Bacteria > Patescibacteriota > Saccharimonadia > Saccharimonadales > Saccharimonadaceae > JACQGD01. Next base: position 11,092 of record JAZQPT010000051.1, on the reverse strand, counting down.
GTCGGTGAAATAGATGTCGTAGAGGGCGAAGTATTTGATCTTATAATGTGCAAACTGGTGTACAAATTTGTTGACGACAAACGTGATTTTTTGCGCCGCGTAAAGGAATGTCTTGATAATAGCGGTCGATTTATCTTGATGACACCGACGCTGGATCGGATTATATCTGGCAAGCCAGGTATTTGCGTCGATAGGGCACAATTACTAGAAGAAATAGAGCCATTCTTTATAATAGAAAACCAACAGGAGTTACCTGTTGGTTTAATGCTCGAATTACGTTTGAAATAGACTAGTCTTTCAGGTAATCAATGATAGCGACAGGGCGATCATCCTGGATGTAGCTATTGATATCTATAGACTGTAAAAATTCCGGCAACAGATTTTCTTTGGTCGGGTCAATGAATTCACAACGGGTGAGTTCCTGTGTACCGTGGGTAGTACTAGCTAGGTCGACAGACGTATAATCTTCGGGGTTTTCGATATGAAAAAAGAACTCCATTTGTTCTTTAACGCCATCATCTCGATTAAACAAAAACTGCTGCATAAATAACAGCTTTCCTATCTTTGGCGCTATGCCGGTTTCTTCAATCATTTCGCGGCGAAGTCCGTCGTGTAATGATTCGTGTGGATCAAGTCCGCCACCTGGCGTGCCCCAGTAGTCTGTTTCGCCGTTTTCGTAGGTGCGAAACTTTTGGGCTAGAATTTTGTTATCGTTAAAAGCAATACCACGTACGTTTACTCGTCGTTCGTTCATAGGTTCTCCTATTATTATATTTATTGAAGATAAGTGCTAGCGGTCCATGGCTCGTCCGGACGTACGCACATAGAGGATCATTTAAGATCATAGTAGGACAAGCATACTAAATAATCGGCCTAGGCGCAATAAATAAGTGTTACGTAGGTGATTACGCTCATGGTATACTGATGTCACTATGACGAAACGTTCATCTGTTATTTCATTCAATAATGTCACAAAAAAATTTGGCCGGTTTACGGCGGTAGAATCTGCCTCGTTTGATATATATGCAGGTGAAGTTGTCGGTTTTGTTGGGGTTAATGGTGCAGGCAAAACGACCGCTATCAATATACTCCTTGGGTTTTCGTCGCCGTCAAAAGGAACTGTCAGTGCTTTTAATCATCCAATCACTCCAGCAAACGCACATGAATCGCATACTCGCATGGGGTATGCGGCGGGGGATATGGAATTGCCGCTGCATATGACCGGCCGTCAGTATCTTGATTTTGTCACTGCCCAGCACAGAGGCGATCACTCGAAACAGCTAGCGCTACTTGAAAAAGAATTCAAACCTCAACTTACTAAAAAGATAGGTACTCTATCGCGTGGAAACAAGCAAAAAATTGCGCTAATTGCGGCATTTGCGAGTAGTCCTGATTTAGTGGTACTCGACGAACCAACCAGCGGACTCGATCCTATTATGCAGGACGTATTTCTTGACTTAGTGCGCAGAGAGCAAATTAAAGGAACGACTGTCTTTATGTCGTCACATTACTTGCAGGAGGTTGCAGAAGTCTGTAGTCGAATGCTCCTAATGAAGAACGGTAAAATCGTAAAAGATTTATCGTCGGCGCAGCTATCAAAGGCCGAAGGTAAGATTGTGCGCGTGGTCACTCTTGGCCGTGCTGATCCACCGGCTGCTCATACGCGGCAAGTAGTCGTTAATGAAAAACAGGCGAACTATTTTGAAATGACATTTATCTTTGATGGCGCCGCTGAACAATTAGTGAAATGGACGACGAGTATGAAAGACGTAGTTGATATTGAAATAAATAAACATACGCTTGAAGCAGAGTTTCGAAGCCTGTACGATGAGGCGGAAAAGGTAAGCGTATGATGAATACCGTATTTGTGACGACATTGCTTAGTAAAAGATGGTTTGTCTTTGGGTGGTTCCTCGGATTAACCGTACTAGCGGCACTACTCGTGACGTTTTTTCCTTCTATGCAGCAAGAAGGTACGCTTGATACGTTTGTCGAAAGTATGCCACCGGCGATGCAAGGCTTTGTTGGTGATCTAGCGAATTTGCAGCAATTTCCAACGTATCTTGCGTCGCAGTTGTTTGATATTCGTATGCAGATCATCGTGGGTGTCATGGTTGTCGTGTTGGCGCTGAGTCTGACGGTTGGAGACGAAGAAAAGGGCTATCTTCGGACGACGCTCTCGTTGCCACTAAGCCGAACATCTGTATTAATTCAAAAATGGCTAGCGATGGTAGTTATTATAGGGTTGACGCTGCTAGGAACAGGAGTAGGTGTTCTGCTGTCTCAGCTGACGATTAGTGAGTCGATTGGAGTAGGTACTCTGCTACGGCTTATAGCGATGACATGGCTGGTTATGACGGTATTTGCGACACTTACTTTTGCTGGTGCGCTTGCGACCGGTAGTCGCGCCGTAGGGACATTGATGGGAATTATGACACTTGCAGGCAGCTTTATCCTGACGACATTTGCCGTTGGCGTGGACTGGTTAAAAGATTTTGATCAGTGGTCGCTATTCTATTATTTTCCAGCAGTAGACATCGTCAAGAACGGCATTGATTTTGGCGACGTATTTATTCTGTCAGCTATTATCGTTGTTTCTCTTATTGTCACCATTGTATTGTTCCGGCGCCGTGACGTTACTGCGTAGATAGATGTAACTATTGCATCGTGTGATACAATTGCACTAATAAACACAAGCGTAATCAAGGACACAAACAATGGACGAGCTAAAAAAATCGGAAAACACCTCGCATAATAATGCGAATGCGCCAACGCCAGAAGATGTCGCTCTCGCTAATATAGAGGCCATTGATACGCCTAGCGAACCGTCATACGAGACACCGGATCGATCAACTACTATTGAAGAGTCGCCCTCCTCAGACAGTGCGACCACTAATCCTACACCGCAGTCATACAAGCCTGCAGCACAGCCTATCGTTAAAACAAGTCATGAGCCAATCAACGTAAAAGCAAAACGATTTATGCTGGCATATATGACGACGGTTTTTTCTGCACTTTCGCTGCTGGGATCGGTATCGTTTTTGGGATTTGTACTGGCAAATCATTTCTTTGGCCCTAAACAAGAAGAAGAGCTTTCATTATTTTATTTTGATTTAGCGCCTGTCTACATCTCCGTTATTGCGAGTATTATTACGTTCGCAACGCTCTATATTATCGCATCACGATACGTCGCAAAGAGCGCAGCCGATGATACTATTGCGCTCAAAGATTGGCGCGTCTACAAAGTAGTCTACGCAGTATTTGCGGCCAGTCTGTTTGCATTCGGGGCAGCGATTCTTGGGTCGTTACTATACATCCCGCTTGCGCAGGTAATGATTGCAGATGACCTTCATTCAAAACAGGTTATTGTTATCGTTGCTGGCAGTCTGCATGTATTAGCATGGATCGGTCTGCTGGTATGGCAGGAGCGACTAGTTAAGCACGGCAAAGCGTCATGGCTACAGGGTACGATTGTTGTATTAGCCGCGCTACTGATCGTCGTACTGACGGCGGTGTTCCCGATTGGATCCAAAACCGATGAGCGGTATGATAACCGTGTCTCGACCGACCTTAATACAATCGAATCCAAGATAGACAAATTCAAATCTGACAATAAAGACGAACTGCCGTCATCTCTCAATGCTATCAACTTCGAAGATGAAACGGTGAGAGGACGTGTGGCGAAATATACATACAAAGTAAATGAAGTCGAAGAAAAGAAACTTTCAGGCACATCTTCAAAAGACTTACGTAGTGATTATGCAAACGACGAGGTTGCGCCGTATTCTAGCGGTTCATCCTATGGCACAAGTAGTATGAATGTAAGGGCGATAAGCAAAAATAAAACTTATGAAATTTGCGCAACCTTCAAGACGGATACGTCGATAAAAAAGGGCACAGGCAGCCTCCTCGATAACCTTGCGCTTGTAAGTCAAAAATCGGATGCTCAAGCAGGTAATAGTGATCCGTTTACTAAACACAAAACAGGCAAGATTTGCTTCAACCGAAATTAATCATCCGTTGCCTCGTCTATTGACAAATTATACTATATTTAGTATGATATTGTTACAAACAAGGTGAATGGTATGTTACAGGAAAGGCTTTCTCAGGACGCTATCAATGACAGATTTGCTGCCATTGTCTACGACACGACAGGCGAGGTGCTCGACGTAGATTAACGCGTTGATGACCAACAGGCGGGTCAAAGCCGTGAGGACAGCGCTGAGCAACAACTGCCGCCCACTGAACACTACCGCGCTAGTGACGCAGAGCGGATTGTCGCAAGGTTACCGGTCGGCGACACGAGCGTTGTTGAATCACTACCTGCATTATTCAAAGAGGCACTGTCCGTGTGAATGAATCAGCGGATCAACGAATTAGATGATGGAATTATTACCGTAGGCTACTTTAAAGAAGAAGTCACAAAAATGATACAAGTAGCAAGTAATGGCATGTGGGCAAGCGACTATCCTGATGCCTACGAAGAATTTATGAAGAGCCGCTAGCAAGCGGCAGCTATCTAGTGATCGTGTTCGGCTGCGTCAGCTTCTGCCTTGGTTTCGTGAACGGTGCCGTGTGCATGCTCTGGCGGAGAATAGATAGAGTAGACTTTTAGTGGAGTGTCGCCGTTGTTGGTGATATTGTGCCACACGCCAGCGGGAACAAACACTGCGTCGTCGTCGGCAATGTTACGTTCAAAATCAAGATTATCTTCGGCTGGGCCCATCTGCACAAATCCTGTACCAGATTCGACACGAAGGAATTGATCGTGGTCTTCATGGACTTCTAGTCCAATATCATCACCCGGTTCAATAGACATCAAGGTTAGCTGCAGGTTTTTGCCAGTCCATTTAGTGACACGAAACGCGCTATTCTCGACGGTTGCTTGTTCGATATTTACTACAAATGGGTTTGGTCCATAATCATTTCTGTCTGCCATAGAAAGTCTCCTTTTAGTTTACTTTATTATACAGTACAGGGGTGAAATGTGCCACCGACGTAGTAGGATCACTTTTTTACTGATGATTTTCTGCGGTGTTCTAGATAGGCGCTGACGAGTCCGATAATAACGATGACCGCGGCAATATACAGCAGGCCATTAATAAACCACGTGGCAAGTCTAAGCAGTAGTCCAAAAAGCCATACGCTAACGATAACTGCTGCAATAAGAAATATAAGTCGGGTTAATTTCATGACAGTAGTATACCATGATGATCTTTATCGATCGATTACGCAGGCCTAGACGACGCATGTCAAATACTTACTGCGTTAATCTGATATAATAGGCCTATCACTCATTGCGAAGTAAGTGGTGGATAGAGCAATTTGCACGCAAATTCCTGTACCCGTTACTTATTCGCTCTAGGAAAAACGAGTGAAACAAAAATTCAGGAGGACATATATGTCTACTATCAACCCTTATGGCAAAGATCTTATTAGTGTAACTACTGAGCTTGCCGGCAAACCACTAACACTCGAAGTTAACCGTGTTGGATTTCGTACGAGCGCCAGTGTTGTCGTAAAGTACGGCGATACCGTCGTACTTGGTACAGCTATGGTTGGCAAAAAAGCCATCAGCGGCATGGATTATTTCCCACTATCAATTGACTACGAAGAAAAGTTCTACGCAGCTGGTAAGATTAGCGGTAGCCGATTCATCAAGCGTGAAGGCCGCCCGAGCGACGAAGCTATTCTCATCGGTCGTTTAATTGACCGTCCCATTCGCCCCCTCTTTCCAAAGGGTTATCGCCAAGAAGTTCAGGCGGTGGGTAGCGTACTATCGATGGACCCAAGCTTCCGTCCAGATATGATTGCGATGATTGCCATTTCTACGGCACTAAGCCTGACAGGCGCACCATTCGATGGCCCTGTAGCAGGACTCCGTGTTGGTCGCGTTGACGGCGAATTCAAGGCATTTTTGACATCAGAAGAGCGTGAAAAGAGTGATCTTGACCTTGTGGTTGCTGGTATCGAAAGCGGTATCACGATGGTAGAAGCTGGCGCTAACGAAGTAAGTGAAGAAGACATCGCCGAGGCACTTGCATGGGCACAAGCACACTTGCAGCCAGCAATTGCTTTGCAAAAAGAACTCGTCGAAAAAGTTGGCGTTAGTCCACTTGAGTACACACTACTACTACCAAACGAAGAAATCCAACAGCTTGTTAATGAATGGATGGCTGATAAAATCGGTGAAGATTTGCGCAAACCGTACCCTGAACGTAATGAACTTGTTGCGACACTTCGCGATGAATTCCACAAAGCATTTGCCGAAAAATTCGGTGAAGATGAGTATCAGGCAATGCGAAATGAATATGACGAGGCATTTACGAGCGCACTTCACAAAGACGTTCGTGACGGTATTGTCGAGAGCAACACTCGTCCAGATGGTCGCAAGCTCGACGAGATTCGTCAGCTGTCATCAGAGGTAGGAATCTTACCTCGGGCACACGGTTCGGCGCTATTTACTCGCGGGATTACACAGGGGCTTAATATTGTCACGCTTGCACCACTTAGCTATGCACAAATGGTTGATTCAATGGAGCAAAACGACTTCGAACGCCGCTACATGCACCACTACAATGCACCTGGCTATACAGTCGGCGAAGTTCGCCGCCTAGGATCACCGGGTCGCCGCGAAATAGGGCATGGCTACCTCGCGGAACGTGCTGTTATGCCAGTGCTTCCTACCGAAGAAGAATTCCCATACGCTATCCGTAGCGTGACAGAAATCATGAGTCAGAACGGCTCTACATCAATGGCAGCAACGTGTTCAAGCGTTCTTGCGTTAATGGATGCAGGCGTGCCACTTAAACGTCCAGTGTCTGGAATTGCAATGGGACTGATGATGGACAACGGAACACCGTATGTCCTTAGCGACATTGCCGATGCCGAAGATTTTGCTGGTGACATGGACTTCAAGGTGACTGGTACGAGCGAAGGTATTACGGCTATCCAAATGGACATGAAAGTTCACGGATTGCCTGTCGAGATCCTACGCGAAGCACTGACTAAATCTAAAGCAGGCCGTGCACACATCCTTGAGCATATGCTTACGATTATGGCAGAGCCACGTGATCACCTAAGTGAGCATGCACCGCGCATCGAAAAGATCAAAATTAATCCTGACAAAATCGGTGCAGTTATCGGTAAGGGTGGTGATGTTATCAACAAGATTACATCCGAGACTAATTCGATGATCGACATCAAAGAAGATGGTCTAATTACCGTTGCTGGCCAAGACGCAGCTGGTATCGAACGAGCGATCGAATGGATCCGCAGTTTGACTGAAGAGCCAGAAGTTGGCCGTATTTACGAAGGTAAAGTTGTCAGCATTAAAGACTTTGGCGCATTCATCAACATCATGCCTGGTACTGACGGCATGGTGCATATCAGCGAGCTGTCTAGCGAACGTGTTGAACGCGTCGAAGACGTCTTGACTGAAGGTGAGATTGTAAAAGCGAAGTTGATTGGTGTCGATGAGCGCGGACGATTGAGTCTCTCCCTAAAAAATATCGAATAGTTACTACCTGCAGCTTACAAAAAAACAGGCGCTCTGAGCGCCTGTTTTTAGATTGCACTAATTGACTTTTCATAGTATTTATGCTAATATAAATTAAAGGCTTAACTAAAACAAAAAGCAAAAATGAAAGAACAATTAGTTACTACCACTCCAAATTCTCCCGATGAACGGATGTTGGACAATCCTGACAGAACGCCCGAAGCTAACGAACGGCTTCAGGCTCTCGATGAAGTAATACGGGAATATCAACATAAATAATCGTTCGTTAAGGGAACGACAATGTTTAGCTCAACGATGCACGGCAATGCACATGAAAAGAGTGATATAGATGCATTTATCTTTATTGATCCTGATGCCGTCGAAGAACAACTTGGCGGTGATACACTCGACTCTCATGACTATAGTGAGATGACTAGGGTAGTTGAACATGATTTGTTATCACGTTTGAGGATAGTGTCAGGTGAACAAAGCTCAGGACGTCGCAACGATGTGCAAATGTTTTTAATTAATGATGAGATTATTGATGGGTCTATTAAAAAAATATGAAGAGAATAGCAGAAGGCATGCCGCACATAAGGCGACCATAGATCAGTTATATGATAAATATTACGATGGTTCGGTCGACTCAGAAGAGAGTTTCGAGGACTTTACTAAACGTACTGAAGGCATTGATATGTATGATGAGACAGACTTTGCAATGATGGAATGGGGTATTTCGGCTTTATTCCAGCCATCCGTCGGTGATACGGGTTCAATTGCAGATACACGCCGGAAAGTTCTTGACCGTCTTGCGGAAAGTCCGTTCGCCCAAGAGGCATGGGAGGATGTTGCGTCGCGCATTGAAACATTTGAAGGTGATATGCATAGCGAAGAAAGTAAATTTCCGAGAGCATTCACAGAGGCGCAACAAGCGTTCGTGAATAATTAATTAGTAAAGTATTTGGCTCTATGTGCAGATAGAACGTATACTAATACATATGGATTCTGCTCATGACAATACAGACTGGTCTGATTTACCAATCAGGAACTTTCGCGATCAAATAACTGATAGTGTTGATCGTAATCAGGTGACGATTGTTACGGCCGAGACGGGTGCGGGCAAAAGTACTCAGGTGCCGCAGTATTTGGCCGAACATGGTTATACGAAAGTCGTCGTTACTCAGCCACGTATTTTGGCAGCACGTAATTTGAGTCACCGTGTACGCGAAGAGTGGGCGCTGCGAAATGCTGTCGATAGCAGCCATGTTGTGGGGTACCGCACGGCACATGAGCGCGACGACAATCCCGATACACAGATATTATATTGTACCGACGGTTTGCAGCTGGTGCGCGAAATTACTGGCGCGGGAACGATTGAGCGACAAGTACTCGTACTCGACGAAGTGCATGAATGGAACGAGAACATGGAAGTGCTCGTCGCATGGGCCAAGAAGCGTTGCCAAGAAGAGCCGACCTTTAAAGTCGTTATCATGAGTGCGACAATCGAAACAGCTACGCTCGCGCAGTATTTTGATACAGATGCGGTGATTAACGTACCTGGGCGTAGCTACGAGGTGACCAAACGCCGGGGTACCGATATTATTAGTGAGATTTTTAATCAGCTGACAACAACAACCAGCAACATGTTGGTGTTTCTACCAGGAAAAGCCGAAATTCAGGACGTAGCCGACGCGATCCGTGGCAAAGCTGACGCGGCAGGCGTACCGATTATTCCACTGCATAGCCAGCTCGAATCAGATTCCCAGCAACGAGCATTTGCAAACTATCCAAACGGCAAGGTCATTTTGGCGACTAATATTGCGCAGACAAGTGTCACGATCGATGATGTGGACGTCGTGATTGATAGTGGCCTGGAGCGCCGCTCAGAGGTTCGTAACGGCGTAGAGGGCTTGTTTATCGCCCAGATATCGCAGGCCGATTGTTTGCAGCGTGCAGGGCGGGCTGGTCGTACGAAACCTGGTGAATACATTTTAGCACCCTATGACACATTGCCGTGCCAAGAGTTTGATGAGCGTCCGGAATACGCAACCCCTGAAATTCTGCGTAAACATATCGACCGTTTGACGCTACGCCTTGCGAACATCGGGATCGATATCGAACTGCTTGATTTTTATCACGACCCAAGCAACAAGGCGATTCAGCGAGCAAAACGAACGCTGATTGCACTCGGTGCGCTGACAAAGCGTGGTGACGTGACGCAGATTGGTCGGCAGATGGAGAAGTTTCCGGTCGAATCGAGCTATGGTCGTATGCTGGTTGAAGCGCAGCAATTTGGCGACGAAGTGCAGTCAAAACTCGCAGCAATTATTGGCATTCAAGAAATCGGCGGTATCGTAAAGGGCGGCCCAAAACATACAGGCTGGCATAAATATACCAAGCAGACGAAGTCAGATTTACTGGCGCAGTACGATGTGTACCTGGCGCTTCCAGAGATTATCCCAGAACTATACGATGACATTGGTATTATTGGCAAAAATGTCCACAAAGCCACAGAGGTAATGGACCGATTGGAGCGTGATCTTAGTTTGGCCGCTATTCCACTGTCGCCAATCACGCAGCAAGAACAAGATCAGTTAATGCGCTGTATCGTGGCGGGGCAAATTGATGAGCTGTGGTCGGTTGATGACCACGGAAAAGCAGAACATGTCTTTACTAAAAAGCGCCGAGAATTATCCAGCAGTACGGTGGTGCGTAATCCTAAATTGGTTGCGGGAACGCCGTTTGATCTGCAGGTGCCGACACGTAGCGGCGGGCTTGAAACACTCAACTTGCTACAAGGAATTACCGCCGTTAAAGTCGACTGGTTAATAGATCTTGCGCCGCATTTATTTGCGAGTCGTCGCGGCAAGACGTTTTACGATCCACGCACCGGAACGCTCGCTAGTCGTCAATTAGTGCGAACTGGCGGCCAGATTCTAGAAGGGGCGAGCGTGCCACTGACAGAACTGACAAATGATAATATTCGCATGTTTTCCGACGCGTATGCCGACTGGGCGTTTGAACAAATCGAGCGTGAACGTCGCAGCTTTGCAAAGTTCCACACCAAACGTATTCCGTCTGTACCATTGCCACAGCTCCGTCAGCAGGCGAGGGCGATTGCAGGACATGTTGTATCGCTCGATGCATTGTCATCTAAGCAGCGGGCAGAACTGATTGGTCTGTCAAAACTAAGTACTCATCTGGGCAATGATTTTATGGCAAAACTTGGGGCGTCACATAGCCGTCACGCCAGGACAGAACAGCGACCGACGCGCCGCGGATGGCAGCCAAAACACAAGCGAAAATTTGATCGTAAAGACAAATATTAGCACAGATTAAAGTTGTGTTTCGACGAACAATCCTTGTGTTTTAGCAGTAACTATGCTATAATGAAGTTATACAGCTCAATCGAGCATTCTTACCGGAAATTCTTGAACAAATCAGAACAGAATGTCACTAGATTCTATTCACATTTGGCCAAGAATAATTACTTGTTCAATTCTTAAATAATTAATCTATAAAAATGAGGACCTCGATCTCATTTGATTCCATTTAAACATGTTTTTTTGGTATCAGAGAAACGGTCTTTATAGG
>JAZQPT010000050.1:0-2515 GCA_045628725.1 Saccharimonadales bacterium (SeqCode) | reverse complement strand
TTTACACAGCCTGGGCCAGGAGCGGACGTTTAGCGAAGAGCAGCTAACGCCCCTAAGCCGACCTTCGCCTCACCGGGGACGCGCCACCGCGAAGCTAAGTTGGCTCGACATCGTTAGCGCGAGCACAAGCGCGCTATCGCGCTTTGTCCCCCAGCGTTTTAGCTCTTCGTTCACCTTTGTACTGCTGTCAATTTCCTCGCTTGTGAGGTAGGTAGCAATTCAGTAGGTAGTTCCAACCGGGCAAGTGATGAACCGGCAAATGTTTGCTATGATGCAATCCGAAAGCCATAAAAGAGGTGGGTATATGAAGGTGGATGAAAGCAAATTTTCGATCGCTAATGTTCGCGACATGTTGTTGCGAGGCGATTTGAGCGTCAATAAATCATATCAACGGGCGCAGGGGCTATGGCCAACACCGTCCCGTAGCTACTTCATTGATACTATTCTTGAGGGCTACCCGTTTCCCAAGGTTTATTTCCACGAGTATTTGGATCGCAAAAGCAAGCGGGTACGCACAGAGATCGTCGACGGCCAACAACGTATAACCACAATTATCGATTTTTTGGATGGACGGTTCGCGCTGGGCAAGAACTCACATCGGTTTTCTGGACTTCGTTTTGATGACTTGGCGGAGGATGTCCAAGATAAGTTTTTATTTTATGTCGTATCTGCTGACGTAATTCGAGATGCGGGACAATCTGAAATCCTGCAAATGTTTCGACGAATGAATTCTTACACGTTGCCGTTAAACGCTGCGGAGAAGCGTCATTCCGAGTTTTTTGGAGAGTTCAAGGACATGGTCACTCGCGTGCTGGACGGTTTGACCCTACTTACAGATTGGAATGTCTTTAGCACTCGACAAGTTGTGCGTATGGCGGACGCAGCTTTCATTGCTGACATTGTCCTAGCCTTCGAATATGGCGTAGTAAGCACAAGTGACAAAAAGCTGCACAATTTGTATAAAGCGTATGATTCTGATTTTGCTAAGTCTGCGGAATATGAGCTGGTTTTAGGCGAGATATTTGCATTTATTGCCGAATACCTGTCACCGATCCAGGATTCGTACTTTACGAAACCATTCGCACTGCACGCACTTGTAAGCGCCTTGTACCATAACATGTACGGGCTGCCCGGTTTTGAGGAGGCTTCTGGCTTGGCTCCTTTCGGGGCGTTCGCGATAGGCTCAATAGACAATGTAATCAACAACCTCTTACGTTTGTCGTCAGCACATGAGGGGAAAGACCTCGCTGAATTTCCTGAATATGTCGAAGCGATGGGAGAGGGCGCGAATAGGGAGAAGCAGCGCTTTGTCCGAGTGAATCACATCTGCAAAGCATTACGTGGCGAACTGTAGGCGAACAGGTAATGAGTCTGGCACCACTGAAGTTCATGCTCGATGCCCAGCTGGCCCGTTCGGAGTTCGATTTTAAGGTCGCGCTGGAATTTAATAGCAAAAAAGATAGAGCATTACGGCGGCATCATTTAGAGGGTGCGCTTTCAGATGCTTGGCAAGCGTACTGTAGTTTCGTGCGTTACGTGCTTATTCGATCTGCCACTGGCACCGTTTCATCAGTTGGGGTGGTGCTTCCTGCATCAGTAGCCCCAGCCACTTGGCAACGTGTTTCGCATATCAGTCTCCGGGCGGCTAATGGCGCCAGCCCACACCCTGGTGTAGTGAACAGCGTTTTACGCAAGGAACCGACATGGGGCGATAGCTCCAAGATTGTCGACATTGTGAATGCGTTAGCACCCGCCAACAGCTTGACGCTCAAAGGCAACTTTGCTGGTGGTCTGGTTGGGCCTAAGCACTGTCAGATTGTACGGAATGCTTGCGCGCATAAAAATACTCAGACGAGCGCTGAAGTGCGGGCGTTGGCGAGCCGGTATTTAGTATTAGCATATAAAGAACCGATAGATGCGATGTTATGGAAGGTGCCTGTAACGAATGAGTATGCGTTCTTATCGTGGATTGATGACATGAAAGATATTGCTGCAGGGGTTGTGTGAGTAGGACCTCATTAACCTAGTCATACCGGACACTGGGTGACTCGATGGTGTAATGACGAACTGGGAATCGACCGAAATTTAGGAGGATAGCGAACGTCCGATATGGGTCGATAGCGGACGTACGAAGGCTCAGTTCGGGGACTAAGCTCGACTTTGTCCATCTACGCGGCGTAGCAGACCGTTTCCGTCAAGCGGTCGAGCAAGGCACGCGGTATTTTCACCATGTCGCGCTGATTCACCTACCTGCCGTAAATCGCTTCGCTCCATAGCGAGCGGCGCTACAGGCGATGGCGCGGTTCGACCACTGGCGCTGGGTTTCCATGCCCAGATGAGCGCACGCCTCTTCGAAGGTGACTTCAATCTGCCAGCGGCGGATCACGCTTGGAAAACAAATCGGACAGTCCTACAATGGCTCTCGTAAGCCCGGATGAAATAGTTGCCATGATTAACCTCTCTGCCAGGATCGGTCGATCAGTAACTATATATTCGGGCTTGCCTTCCTCGCCGT
>JAZQPT010000049.1:0-1562 GCA_045628725.1 Saccharimonadales bacterium (SeqCode) | reverse complement strand
CAATTCTGAGTAATTAATGAGATTTAAATGAGGAGGGTGTGTGGCGAATATTACCAAAGAAAAGCGCAACTGGATGATTGGCAGCGGCATTATCATCGCCCTCTTTATTGGTTTTTCCGGAGCTATATACTGGCTCTTCTTCTATACAGGCAGCACTAAAGAAATTGTCGCGGTGGCTGATCAGTTACAAGTGGATCCGAGCTGGGAGCTAGATATGGAAGCTATTGAGCCTGCACGTGCTATCTGCATTAATGATGAATGTCCAAGCGTATCAAGAAACTGGAAGGTGAATTCGCTACTCACACGAGAGGATCTAGAGAGTATTCTCGAAAAATCAAAATGGGGTTTAAAAATCGAAGAAGATTGCAAACCTCACACGCAATTAACGCAACTGCCGAGCGGCCGCTGTAAGGCGCAAGGCATAATCGACAATTACACAACTGGTGTAGATATCGCAAGTCTAGATTATCCAAATAACACCACCTATGTTCGACTTACTGTAAAAGAGACTGATAAGGAGTAATATGAAAAACAATTCTCTTCCAGTCGCGCCACTGATAGTCGGCGCGATTTTTTCAACATTATTTTTCGGTGCTATATTCGGACGCACGACCCTAGCCGCTGACAAAACTAGACATGTTGAAACTAAGTGCATGCAGTTTGAGCTAGTCTTCGCACGTGGATCAGGGCAAAACACGAAAGACGAAGAGAAAGAAGCCAATTATTTTCTTACCCAGTTACGAAAAAGGATACCCGACTACAGTTCATATTTAACTAATTACGAACTCGGTGTTGAAAAGTATGGGAACTCTCAGTATGAAGCAAAAGCTGTTGATAAACTAGATTTTCTAACAGGACTAGGAGCATCCTTATCGGCTGGGCAGCACTTCACTTACGGAAATAGCGTTAAAGATGGAATAAATGAATTGAAGTCCTACCTACAAGAGAGATACACTAAATGCAAGAACACCACCAAATGGATCCTCGGCGGGTACTCCCAAGGGGCTCAGATCATGGGTCAATCCCTTAGCACTCTGCCGCGCGAAATACGAAATAACATCCTACACGTCAGCTTGTTTGGCGACCCCAAGCTTCACTTACCTGAAGGTAAAGGCTTTAATCCGCCTGCGTGCCGCGACCTCAAGTCATCCAGTTCACCGTGGCGTCGAGAAATAGCCAACTGTCGGCTCGACAACGGCTCGCTATCCGCTAGACTACCCTATCTACCAGACGACATGAAGCACAAAGTCGGCTTGTGGTGCAACACTGGTGATCCTATTTGTGGTGACATCGGGGGCCTAGGTAATCATGAAAAATACAGAGACAAAGGCGGAGCAATTGAAAAATCCGTTCGCGAAGTAGCCCTGCTTATCGACCGGCAGCTTAAGGATGAACCGAAACCCCAACCAACCCCAACTCCTACTCCAACCCCGGAGCACGAAGTACCAGCAGTGTTCGTAGATAGTAGCATGCCCGAACCGACAGACAACAAATCGTTTGACCTCGTAATCCTCTACAATACAAGCTACGAAATGCGCCCCTATCTTGGCGAAATCAAGAAG
>JAZQPT010000048.1:0-28532 GCA_045628725.1 Saccharimonadales bacterium (SeqCode) | reverse complement strand
ATCTGCATCTATCTGTTCAGGGGTTATATCGAGTGATGCTTCGGGCCCTAGTTCGGGTGTTGTCTGCGTTGAAGCACTTGGTTCTGGTGTGGGTGTTGACGCTGGAGTTGGCGTCGGAGTAGGTGTTGGCTTTGGTGTCGGAGTTGGCACCGGGGTGGGCGTTGGTTTTGGCGGTGGCGTAGAGCAGTTTGGAGGAGTTCCAATTTGTCCTGCCGGGCAAGACGCGGGTTGAATAGAGAAAGTGCTAGGCTGCTTTGTCGTTGGTCCACTGTTGACGTTCGTATCTGATGTAAAGTTTAGCGTAACGTTACCTACTGCGATTGCCTTGAAGTTGATGCGAAATACGAGAAGATTATTGCCATAGCGGGGAGGGATAGTAAAAGAGCTAAATGATACAGTTCCGGTACCAGTGCTTGTTGATCCGCCGAATGCTCCACCGGTAGTATTTACTGAAGTCACCTGAAGCATGTTTGTAGGATAGGTGACACCGATACTAGCGCCGCCAGCAAAGGTACTAGGGTTGGCAACCGATGTACGTACCTCAATAGTAAATTGAGATCCTGGATCAAATCGGCCGCTGCCGGGTGTGAAGTATATATTACCTGGCGATGCGCTTACGGGAGCTGCAGAAAGAAAAAGCGAAGACAGACCAGTAACTACAGCAACTGCGACCAGTGTAAAGCGGCGAGATATTTTTATTATTTTCATTTTTTTGTTTTAAGGATAACCTTACTGTAAATTATAGCATAAACAACATATTGCAACACCTCTGAAAAATAAAATAACCACCTGTTTAGGTGATTGTTTTATCTGGCGGGCCCGACCGGATTCGAACCGGCGATCTCCTCCGTGACAGGGAGGCGTGATAGGCCAGCTTCACTACGAGCCCATGCGCTAATTAGCTTAATGTATGATAGCAGGTTTTTTACCTTGGTGCAACAGTTTAGAGCCGTTTCATTTTTACTGTTCGACTGGTATAATTATCCTGAGCGACAATGCCGCTGTAGCTCAGATGGTAGAGCGGCGCTTTCGTAAAGCGTAGGTCTCCGGTTCAATTCCGGACAGCGGCTCCATCCAGATATGAACGGTTGATCGCAAATAACATTACAAAATATGAAATCATCAATAACTCACTTAGCAAAAGATATATCCTCGGACCGCCATTTTATCGTGGTGCTTATAGTACTCAGTATTACGAGTCTTCTATTCAGCATATATGTTGCATTTAATCTTCATCCAAGCGAACTGCAGGTAGTGACGCACTATACAGCATTTGGGACGACGAACTTTTACCGCGATAAATGGTACTATCTTGTTGGATTTGTAGTACTGGGTATCCTAAATGCGGTTATTTACGGTGCACTTGCCTGCAAAATCTATCGACACAAAGGTCGAGAACTAGCTATTCCATTCGCTTGGCTTGGTGTTGTTATGGCGATTCTTGCCTCCGCCACGATTTATCAGGTCCTTAAGGTGGCGTCGCTGACGTAATTCTCTATGCAAGATTTAGAAATCCCCCTTGGAAAACGCACTCCGCTCTACCGATTTTTTGAAATGGTACCCGCGCTTCTTAGTTATGGAGCAATAATACTTCTTGTCGTACTGTCTCTGGTTGAGCCACTTTATGCAGCAATATATTTGATGCTGATAATTATTACGACATTAGTAAAAGCGATGGGTATTGCGTTCCATACGTTCAAAGGTCATCGAAACCTGACGAATGCACAGAAAATAGATTGGCATAAGCGCCTGAATGACCTAGGTACTGTCATCGCTGGAGGCGAGGTGGCTGTTCGTGCGAGTAATTCTTTTGGTCAAGTGCAGCACAAAGAGAATATTGCTACGATTCAAGCCAATCCATCAATCTATCCTAGTCCGTCTGATTTATATAATGCCGTTATTATTGCGACATATAACGAATCTGCCGAAGTACTTGAGCCGACTTTACAGTCTGTCTTAGATACCACCTACGACAATAGCCATATGATTATTGTCATTGCCTACGAAGAGCGTGGCGGAGCGGCAATAGAGGCGACAGTGACGGCTCTCCGAGATAAATTTGGTAAGCACTTTAAAGCATTCCATCTTGTAAAACACCCTAAAGACATGCCGGGTGAGGTAATAGGTAAAGGCGGAAATATCACCTATGCCGGTAGGTTTTTAGAAAAGTGGTTAAAACAACAACATATTGAATATAGTGATGTTATAGTAACAACGCTTGATAGTGACAACCGACCTCATCGAACATATTTTGATTACGTAACGTACGAATATATTGTTCATCTTGACCGAAAGTACCTATCATATCAGCCTGTATCGCTATTTATGAATAATATCTGGGATGCTCCTGCACCCATGAGAGTCGTTGCGACGAGTAACTCGTTTTGGAATATTATTAGTTCTATGCGTCCGCATACGCTGCGAAACTTTGCCTCACACTCTCAGCCAATGGATGCACTCGTCGAGATGGATTTTTGGAGCACAAGAACCATCGTCGAAGACGGACACCAGTATTGGCGGAGCTACTTCCATTTTAAAGGTAATTACGCCGTAACACCGATTATGGTACCTATTTATCAAGATGCAGTGCTGTCTGATACCTATGTACGCACACTAAAGGCTCAGTTTATCCAGCTGCGCCGCTGGGCGTACGGCGCGTCAGATGTCCCTTACGTGGCAACGCGTGTGTTTACTCGTCATAGAGTAGTGCCGTTTTGGTCTGGGTTTGCTCGACTTGTACGTTTGACAGATAGTCATGTCACCCTGGCGAGCGTCGCTATACTTGTCGCTTTTGGTGGGTGGGTGCCGTTATTTCTTAACTCCGACTCTATTCATAGCTTGGCTGCACATCAGCTGCCTGATGTCATTAGCGCCGTTCAGCGTGTTGCGCTCATCGGTATCTTTATCACCGTGTTCTTAACGTTCAAAATGCTACCACCTCGTCCTGCGCGGTACAAGCGTCGGCGTAATGTACTTATGTTGGCGCAGTGGGTTTTAATGCCGGTTAATGCGATTGTTTATAGTTCTGCATCTGCGTTTACCTCGCAAACAGCCCTACTGATTGGGCGCTACTTTGATAAATTTGACGTAACCGAGAAGGCTACGGCTGGCTCTATTGCTTCGGCAAAACCTACACGCAAGCGACGATGGCCATCTGTATTTAAACGCCGTCCGTAGTAGAGGGGCGCCCCCGGCGCCGTATGCCGGTGATCATATGATGCTTTGCGGCATATTGCATGGCAGCTAGCTCGTCAAAGCGCTTCAATGTATGGTAGGTGGTCTGTAAGATGTCATTAGGAGTGATAACATCACCCTGTTGCATCGACAGGCTATCTTCGACTGTCTGCGCTAACCATAGGCTGTCATAGCGCGCTGCATGGGTATTATGTGAAAAAGAGGCCGCAATGCTTAGAATAAGTCTGCCAAGATTAAATGTATCCATACTCTTGTCGGCACGTGCGATTGAAGTATTCTCGGCCAGAGCAGGCCGTTCATAGGTGGTAAACGTTACGCCCGACACGATACTTTTACGCCGCCGCCATACGACGGGGCTTTTCTTGCCTGCGCGAGAGTTTACGACTTTCGTATCTTCATTTAATGAATTTATGCATATCATGTCTATATATTGTCATACAGCTATTAAAAATGCTAGTGGATAACCGCAGGAATCGTGTGGATAAAAAATACTACCTCTAGGAGAGGTAGTATTTGTAGGCCATTGATACGTAACGTTACGATTACTTTTTACTAGGTCGCATTTGGACTGAGTTTTTAGCTTCGATCCAAGTGCGATCGTACTCGAAAGATATATTAAACTTTGCAAGTGCGGACGGTTTCTTTGTAATTGCTTTGTCTGTGTGGTTTGTAGCCATACTTATATACTAGCATAAGCACGATCTTTTGTCAATACAACGTGTTGACCTACAACATATCACGAGGTGGATAATCAGGGGATGTTGGCCGTTTATTCTATGTGGAAAACTTATCATAAATCAGTGGATAGTTTCGTCGCTATACGTGACCTGGTTAAAAGTTACATCATTTGAATATGCGATATATGCATTCGTTACTTTTTGAAAAATCCAGGTGTAATTTTATGAGCTACATGACTCAACGGTATCACGGTATGATTGCCGCCGATTCTGATGGAGAAGGCTATACGGTCTGTTTGGTTAGGAATAAAAATAGACGACCGTTTGGTCGTCTATTATAATATCTTGGTGGGCGATAGAGGATTTGAACCTCTGACCCCCACAACGTCAATGTGGTGCTCTAGCCAGCTGAGCTAATCGCCCTCAGCCAACTAATAGTATCAGATAGGGGCGAACCTTGCAATAACCGAGGTGATTATATACTATAGGAATAAGCAATGACGCGGAGTAACCGCCCGCTGAGCTTCGTGGGGAGTGATGATGTGCGCAACGTCATCTCATAAGTAAAAGTCCGGTGGAACCGCCTGATCAGTCAATTGACTAGGCCCGAGACATGCGATAAATGGATTTAATGTAATTAAATCTACAGATCGCATGTTTTTATTTTAACAACATAACAGAGGTAACTATATGAACGACGAACAATTACACGCTATGCGACACAGCCTAGCTCACATCACTGCAGCGGCAGTACAACGCCTATGGCCAGAGGCTAAATTTGGCGTTGGCCCCGTGGTAGATAGCGGATTTTATTATGATATTGATCTTGGCGAGAAGAAGATATCTGAAGCTAATTTTGCAAAGATCGAAAAGACAATGCGCGGAATTATTGAATATGGAGATGATTTTGAGCGGTTTGAACTACCGATCGACGAGGCAATTATATGGGCAAAAGACAGCAACCAACCGTACAAAGAGGAGCTACTTAATGACCTGAAGCGAAGTGGTACGACGATCGCGAAAGATCTGGACTCTGCAGAACTAGGACTCGCGGCTGACGGCGACGCGGCTGTCGAAACTGTCTCATTTTATAAAAACGGTAAGTTTACTGATCTTTGTCGTGGTCCACATGTTGCGAATACCAAAGATGTAGGTGCGTTTAAACTACTGCGCGTTGCAGGTGCGTACTGGCGTGGCAATGAAAAAAATCCACAAATGCAGCGGCTATACGGGGTAGCTTTCGCTACTCAGGAAGAACTTGATCAACACCTAGAGAATCTTGAGCAAGCAAAACTACGCGATCACCGTAAGCTGGGCAAAGAACTCGATCTCTACACGACGTCACAGCTAGTCGGAGTGGGACTACCTATGTTTACTCCACGAGGGACGGTTCTACGAGATGTGCTTGCGCAGTATTCAAATCAACTTAGGCAGGCGCGCGGATTCGAGAAGGTATGGACTCCGCACATAACCAAGACTGCACTCTATGAAGCTTCTGGGCATTGGGACAAATTTGGCGATGAGCTGTTCTTGGTTACGAGTCAAGAAACTGACGATAAGATGGCTCTTAAGCCTATGAACTGCCCACATCATACGCAGATATTTGCTAGTAAGCCGCGAAGTTATAAGGATATGCCAGTTCGCTATCTTGAGACGACAACTGATTACAGAGACGAAAAGACGGGTGAGTTAGGCGGACTGAACCGTGTACGTTCATTAACTCAGGACGATAGTCACGTATTTTGTCGTGAGGATCAGATTGAAGCAGAGATAAATGGTCTTTTGGCGAGCGTCAAGGAGCTGTACGGAGTATTGGGAATGAAGCTTCGTGTACGCTTAAGTTACAGAGATGAGAGTGATAGCTACCTCGGCGACACTGCATTGTGGAATACTGCTCAGATGCAGTTAAAGAGTGCAGTCATTGCCAATGAGCTTGAATACTTTGAGCAAGAGGGGGAAGCGGCGTTCTATGGTCCGAAGATCGATTTTATGGCGACGGACGCGATTGGCCGGGAGCATCAGCTTGCAACGGCACAGCTTGATTTCGTTCAACCTGGTCGTTTTGGATTGCAGTATACTGATGCTGAAAGTAATTCTCAAGCACCGGTAATGATCCACTGTGCATTACTTGGTTCAATCGAGCGCTTTATGAGTGTATTTATCGAACATACGGCAGGGTGGTTCCCACTATGGGTTGCGCCAGAGCAAATACGTATCCTTACGATAAATGATACTGTTTTAGACTACGTAGCAGAGGTAAAAGATATTTTAAACAACGTTGTATTAATGACTCCTGTTCGCTACAACGAACTTCGCGTAACGGTTGATAGCAGAAACGAGAGTTTAGGTAAAAAGATTCGTGAAGCAACGGGTATGAAGATTCCAGTACAGTTAATTATTGGTCCAAAAGACAAAGACACCAGAGAGGTTAGCGTACGTACCCAAGCTGGTGAACAGAAAGTTGCCCTGGACCAACTAGCTGAGCATATAAAAGGTCTTTAGTCGTAGTGAAGAAGACGATTGCGATAGATATTGATGATGTCTTGGCTGATAATGCGGCAGGGTTCGTCGCATTTAGTAATGAGCGATGGGGTATGTCATTAAATCCGTCTGATTATACGGAGCACTGGGCAGAGGTATGGCGAGTTGGCCTGAAGGAAGCAGAGGGAAGGTCTAAGGATTACTATGATTCTGGAGTGTATAGGGCCTACCGTCACGACGAGTATGCGCTCCCTGTTTTAACGAGATTAGCCGATGAATACACTCTTGTGATTGTGACGTCGCGACGCCAAGATATGCGCGATGGTACGGTAGAGTGGATACATAATCACTACCCCGGAATTTTTACTGATGATAGACTCTTTTTTGCGGGTATGTGGGACGATATGTCGGTCGATATTGCGACTCGGCTCAATACAACGAAAGGTGATCTATATAGGCAGCTGAATGTAGATTATGTCATTGACGATCAGTTAAAGCACTGCGTGGCGGCAGATGATCTAGGGCTGAAGGCACTGTTATTTGGAGATTATAGTTGGAACCAGTCTGACGATCTTTCGGGGAGCATAAATCGCGTTAATGGTTGGAACGGCGTGGAGAAGTATTTCTATGGCAACTGATGAAAACTTTCGTACTACGATAGAGAGCTTAATGGCACTTGTACCGCATGGCTTCGTGACAACGTATGGGGATTTAGCAGGACTCGCTGGTCATGCCAACGCTAGTCGTGTCGTCGGTGGAATTGCCCATTATGGAAACCAGGCATTGCCATGGCATCGGCTCGTGAACAGATTTGGCGGTTTGGCTGCGGGATTCCACGGTGGCCGAGAAGCTCAGCGACAACTCCTTGAGCAAGAGGGTATTATGTGTACGAACTATATTATAGATAATTTCGAGGATTTGCGGTGGAAGCCAAAACTTTAACTACTCTGCCACTGATTGTCATTACGGGGCCTACGGCTAGCGGTAAGACTTCTTTAGCGATAGACATTGCACAGAAGTATGGTGGCGAGATTATCTGTGCGGACAGTCGTACAGTCTATAAAGAAATGGACATTGGAACTGCCAAGCCGACAAAGGCAGAGCAAGCGCTCGTGACACACTGGGGTATTGATTTGATTGCGCCGGGCGATAAATTTTCTGCCGCAGACTTTAAGCAGTACGCCGTTCAGAAAATAGCTGAAATTAGGGCTAGAGGACACGTTCCATTTCTGGTTGGTGGTACGGGTTTGTATATTGATTCTGTTATATTTGATTACCAGTTTGGTGTTCAGACTGATGTCGCACTGCGTCGTCACTTGGAGTCAATGACGATAGAAGAGTTGCATATATATTGCAATAAATACAACATAAGTCTCCCAGAAAACCGTTACAATAAACGGTACGTCATTCGTGCAATTGAGCGAAGGGGTGCAACTCAACAGAGAGAGATAGACCCTTTAGTCAATACTATTATTGTAGGAATTACTACTGATAGGGACATCTTACGTACGCGAATAAAAGAAAGGGCTGAACACTTATTTGACGACGGTGTTGTAAACGAAGCAATAATGTTGGGCGAAAAGTATGGCTGGAATAGCGAAGCGATGACTGGTAATATCTATCCCCTTATTCATGCGTATGTAAAAGGAGAGCTGGCAATGTCAGAGATGCAGGACAAATCCGCGACACTAGACTGGCGACTGGCTAAAAGGCAATTAACTTGGCTTCGGCGGAATAAGTACATCAACTGGCTTAATCTTGAAGATGCTAATAAATATCTCGTGAACATACTCGCAGCAGAGTATGAAGCATGATATGATAAGAACAAGAAAGTTACACTGATAGAGACATGATTGACGCATTATTTGGTTCAAAAACAAGAGTAAAATTACTCCACTTATTCCTGAACAACCCAGGAAAGGCTTTTTACGTACGCGAGATTACACGCCTGATTGATGAACAAATTAATTCTGTTCGCCGAGAGTTGGCAAATATGACGACTGTCGGTATAGTGACAAGCGAAACGGTTGATATAAAGTTGTTTTACGAAGTAAACCAAAGATATGAACATTATGTGCCGCTTCGTGCAATATTTGCTGATCAGCACGTAGAAGCCGTTACGCCATCTGCAGCGGCCGCAAACTGGCATGATTCTCTTAGGCAATTGCCAGATCTACGGCTTGTAATCACTGCTGGAGTTTTAGTAAAAGGTTCAACGAGTACTGTCGATATCCTGCTGGTTGGTGAAACGCCAGTGGTAAAACTGAAAAAAGTGATGAAAGACATAGAGAAGGTGGAAGGTCGTGATTTGAACTACAGCATTTTAACGTATGATGAGTTCTATTATCGATTGAGCGTTCGTGATAAATTTATAACAGAAATATTGAATGGCAAGTATGCGGTACTGGTGGATACGGATGATATGCTAAAAAGTCAGAAATAGGAGAAAATATGTTTGATATTGAATATAAAGGCGGCAACGGAGTTGTCATCTCAACTAAAAAAACAACTGCGGTGATTGATCCAAAGTTATCAGTAATTGGCCTGAAAGATCTGTCAGGAAAAGACGCTGTCGAAATTGCAACAGAGTCACGTTTTGCGATTAATGACCCAGATGCAAGGATTTCTATCGAAGGCCCAGGCGATTACGAGATTGGTGATTTTTCGATTCGGGGCATTAGGGCTACTCGTCACCTTGACACCTCAGCGGACGAACCGATTAGTACGATATACCGTATTGCCATTGGTGATGTAAAGATTGCCGTACTAGGTAACGTAACACCGAAACTCCACGAAGATCAGCAAGAAGAGATCGGAATCATTGACATTCTGATCATTCCTGTAGGCGGCAGCGGCTATACACTCGATGCAACGTCAGCAGCAACGATTGTTCGTCAGCTAGATCCAAAAGTGGTGATTCCAATACACTATGCTGACAGTGCAATTAAATATGAGGTTCCTCAAGATACACTCGAGAACTTTACAAAGGAACTCGCTGCGCCTATTGAAGCACCTGTTAGTAAGTATAAGGTAAAGGCTTCGTCGGCTATTCCTCTAGTACTGACAGTTGTCGAAGTTACGCGAACATAGTACGGTATTTTGCTAAAATAAAAACCCTCCGCATGGAGGGTTTTTATTTTAGCGGTTTAAGGCTATTTTGCTGAAGCAAGGATGCCTTTTTTCTTTAGCGTACGGATCGCCTGAGTGCTCAGGATCATAGTGACTTTTTGTCCATCTACAAGGAAAGTTTTCTTTTGTAGGTTGGGTTTGAAGACACGTTTAGTCCGGCGCAAAGAAAAGCTGACATTGTTGCCAAATTGCTTGCCTTTACCTGTGAGTTCGCATCGTGCTGCCATAATTATTGTTCCACTTATTTTTTACAATCTGTACCAGTATAGCGTTTTTAAGGCCAAACGTCAAGATGGTCGGCCGCAATGGGCGTAAAGTCGACTTTACTAGATTTACTTCACTTCACTCGTTATTATGAGATGAGAAATATCGGTGTAATACGGAACAGGAGAAATATGAGTTACGAGCCACAAGCGCATGAAATCCAAGTCGCAATTCTGCGCAAGTTACTGTTTGTAAAAGGCGCAAGCTTTACGGAGTTGCAGGCGTTAACAGAGGTGAGCAGTGACCACTTTAACTTTCATGTAAAAAAGTTAGTCACTGAAGGCTATGTATCAAAGGGTGATGAGTATGCTTTGACAAATAAAGGCAAAGAATATGCTAATCGTATGGATACGGACGAGAACGAGATAGAGAAGCAGCCAAAAATATCAATTGCAATCACTCTTGAAAGAGTAGGGGCATCCGGCGAGCGCGAGTTTTTGTTCCAGCAACGTAAAAAGAATCCATACTATGATTTTTGGGGGCGCGTTGGTGGCAAAATGCGCTGGGGTGAAACGGTTGTAGAGGCAGCGAAACGTGAGCTGAAAGAGGAGACGGGGCTCGAGGCTGATCTAGAGTATCGATTGCTTTATCATAAGCGTGATTTCGATAAAGTAACAGGTAAGTTACTCGAAGATAAGCTATTCCTGTGCGTATACGCAAATAGCTATAGCGGCGAATTGCAGGAAGAGTTTGAAGGTGGCGTAAACCGATGGATGACTCACGATGAGTTTCAAAGGTGCGATAAGCGATTTAAAAGTGTCGACGACTTTAAAGATTTAATAGACGCTGGTCAGACATTTGCTGAACGCGAATTTTATTATAACGAGTCTGAATATTAGCATAAAAGCGCACCCACTACTGTATAATAAGCAGTGATGGGTGAAAATATAATTCTTAATATCATCATAGCCTTGACGGTTATTTTGTTCTCAATGACTCTGCACGAAGTGATGCACGGGTTTGTTGCCTATCTTCTGGGTGACGATACGGCAAAGGCGCAAGGCCGCCTTACATTAAACCCAATCAAGCATATTGACCCGTTTTTAACTATTTTGATGCCTGTTGCACTTGCTATTGTCGGAGGTCCTATATTTGGCGGCGCCAAGCCCGTGCCGTTTAACCCAGACCGTGTTAAGTATGACGAGTGGGGATCGGCACTTGTCGCTATTGCCGGGCCGCTGACAAACCTCGTAATCGCTTTTGTGTTCTTTGGGGTGTACGCGCTTACACAATCTGTTGCCGGGCCTATCGCAGTACAGTTCTTAGTAATGGCTGTCACGATTAACCTAGGGTTCTTTATATTTAACATGATTCCAATTCCACCACTAGACGGCTCGCGTGTCGTGTATGCACTAGCACCGGAGTTTGTACGTCGTGGTATGGAAGCTATTGAGCAGTATGGTATATTCTTTGTCTTTATCATTGTTATTTTAGCTAGCTCATATATCGGGCAGTTTATGATGACTATAATCCAATTCTTCCTCTCTATATTCAGTGTTGTATTTGGACTTAGCTAGGCCCTGAGTGGTATAATAGAGGAGTCCAGTGGCCTCCTTGGCGTATATGATTTTCCTAATATCATTGATACGGGATTCCAAATGATTCGTTTCCGTGGAAACGTTTTGAGGACACCCACCTTGCATTAAAGCGGGGAATATCAAGCGTCGAGGTTGGTCCTGGGCAATAAAAGTATTTATCGCACGTTTACGCGTGTGATTTTTAATTATGATAAAATGATGAGAGAAAAGCCAAAAATAGAAAGATCGCATGAATCAACGAATATCCGTTCGAGCAATTATTACACAAGATGACAAAACCCTATTATTACGTCGTGCAAACGGTCGTCAGACTATACTAGGGCTCTTCGAGTTGCCAGGCGGTAAGTTGGCCTACGGTGAGCAGCCGGAAGACTCGCTGCGTCGATACTTGCACGAGGACGTGGGCCTGCACGTTCAGACCTCTCGTTTATTCGACGCGGTAACATATATCGATAGAGATGACCGGGATATCCAGTATGCTGTAATCGTCTATACTGTTGCTGTTGCCGACGACCACCACGGTGTTGTCTTGAGCCATAATTACGACAAATACCAATGGAAAAAGACGTCAGAAATACAACAGGATAGCGTTACAGATTTGACCCAATTACTCCTAGGTATTATTGAGCAGGACAAAAGAACAGATAGAATTGTAGAAGAAGTGATAAATAATGACGTTTTTGATACATCAAAAAAACGTATAACGGTATATTCGGATGGCGGGTCTCGTGGCAACCCCGGTCCATCCGCCGCTGGGTATGTTGTAATTAATGATAATCAAGAAGTGGTTGATCAGGGTGGAGAGTACTTAGGTATCACCACCAATAACCAGGCGGAGTATCAAGGTGTTCGTCTCGGTCTTGAAAGGGCGCTAGAACTAGGGTATGATCAGGTTGATTTTAGAATCGACAGCATGCTAGTAGTTAATCAAATGAACGGTGTATATAAAATAAAAAATCGTGAACTGTGGCCAGTCCATGAGCGGATTCGTGACCTTACGGCAAAGTTTGAAAAGGTGACTTTTAGCCATGTTCATAGAGAATTTAATCAATTAGCTGACGGTATGGTGAATCGTACGCTAGATTCGCATAATAATGAGCAGTAATTTGGTATAATAGCGAACAGGCAGTTCGTTAGACGATCGCTGGCGCCTTCGGGTGCGAGAGGAAAGTCCGGGCAGCGTAGAGTATGACAGTTGCTAACGGCAACCGGGGGCGACCCTAGGGAAAGTGCCACAGAAACGAGACTACCCTTCGGGGAAAAGGTGAAACGAGTGGGGTAAGAGCCCACAGCGACGTACGGTGACGTACGGGGAAGGTAAACCCTGTCAGCTGCAAGGAGGTTTGCATTAAAGGGCTACTCGTCCGCAGGCCGATACCCGCTTGACTCTAGTGGCAACGCTAGAGCTAGATAGATGATCGTTCACGACAGAACCCGGCTTACAGACGATCTGCCTATTAAAATAACCCGCCTTTACAGACGGGTTATTTTAACGTAGTAAGAAGGGCTAAATATATTATTTAACGCTTTTTACGATGGCGGTGAAAGCTTTAGGCTCTTTCACTACTAATTCAGCTAGAACTTTACGATCTAACTCGATGTTTGCTGCTTTAAGGCCAGCAATAAGTTTACCGTAAGTTGTGCCGTTTTCGCGTGCGGCAGCATTTATACGGGTGATCCATAGGCCACGAAGGTCGCGCTTTTTATTGCGACGATCACGGTATGAGTACTGTAGGGCACGGATAACGGCTTGCTTGGCAAGACGGAATGAGCGTGTCCGGTTGTGCTGCATACCTTTTGCAGCTTTTAATATCTTTTTGTGCTTAGCGCGTGCAGTGACGCCTCGTTTTACTCGCATGATTAAACTCCTAGTGCTCGTTTAACGTTTTTAGCCATGCTACCGGTAACGGTGGCAGTGGTGTTGATGGCACGCTTACGACTCTTGCTCTTCTTGGCAAGAAGGTGGGTACCGAATGCGCGGCGGCGTGTCAATTTACCAGTACTGGTAATCTTGATTCGTTTCGCTGTGCCTTTGTGGGTCTTTAACTTTGGCATTATTTACTCCTTACTACTATGCTCAGATTGCGACCAGCCATCTGAGGCTTTTGCTCGAGCACCGCATCGTCTTCGAGGAGAGTGATAATTTTCTCAATCATTTCAAACCCAAGCTCTTTATGAGCCATCTCTCGACCTCTGTAGAAGATCTGAATGCGAACTTTGTGGCCTTCGGCCAAAAATCCACGGATCTTACGGAGTTTAATGTCGAGATCACCTGAGCCGATTTTCAAACCGAAGCGCATTTGTTTTAGCTCGCCTTGCTTATTCGTTTTACGGTTTTTTTGTAGTTCTTTCATCTTTTGATACTGGAATTTACCCCAGTCGACGATTTTCACTACAGGTGGACTGGCGGCAGCGGAAATTTCTACAAGGTCTAGTCCGGCTTCCTCGGCGGCTTTTAGCGCGTCGGCTCGTGACATGACCCCTAGTTGTTCTCCGTTTACGCCAATAACACGTAATTCGCTTGCGCGGATTGCTTCATTAATGCGGGTAGATTGATTGACTATCGTGGTCTCCTTTTGACGTACGATTATTCTGAGCGTTACTCGATGCCTATCATAACAAATAATCCACAGAAGCACAAGGGTTGGGGTTGACTATTGATTAGGATTGTCTATCGAAGTGCGATATTGGAGGGCTTCGCTAACATGCGCGATAGTGATTTCTGGTTCATTGGCAATATCAGCTATTGTGCGAGCGACCTTGATAATTTTGAAGTAACTACGGGCGCTAAGGCTCAAACGATCAGCGGCTGTTGCTAAAAGCGAACGAACCTCCGAAGAAAGAATGATGTGCTTAGTGATAGCACTACTAGAGAGGGAACTGTTGTATTTAGTACTATCATTGTATCTGTTATATTGGTTTTTAGTTGCTGTACTGATTGATGCAAGTGCGGTATTATGCTGTTTATTTGACATCGTGCTTATGGTAAGGAGTGCGTCGTTGTCGATGCGCGACACGTTAATTATCATATCAATTCGATCGATGAGTGGTCCGGATAAGCGTTTTTGATATGCCAATATTTGACCTGAACTACAGCTACACTCTTTCGTTGGGTCTCCATAGTATCCGCAGGGGCATGGATTCATCGTTGCGACTAGCATGAAATTTGCGGGGTAGGCAACACGCCCACCGGCACGTGAAATAGATATCTTTCTATCTTCAAGAGGCTGACGTAAGGTTTCTAGTGTGCTGCGCGGATATTCAGGTAGTTCATCAAGAAATAGCACACCGAGGTGCGCTAAGCTTATCTCGCCAGGTTTTGGTTTGTTACCGCCACCTGTAATAGAAATAGGACTGGCTGTGTGGTGCGGTGCTCGGAATGGCCTTGTCGTGATGATTTCGCCGTCAATCTCGCCAGCAATGCTATGGAGTTTTGTTACTTCAATTTGCTCATCTATGGTTAACGGTGGTAGCAAGCCTACTAATGTCTTCGCTAGCATTGTTTTGCCAGCCCCAGGAGGACCATTAAACAGGATATTATGACGCCCTGCGGTAGCAATGACTAGAGCGCGCTTGGCTGCGTCCTGTCCATGAATATCGTCGAGGGTTGCGGTAGGCGGTTTTGAAGGGGGAGTAGCGGTAGCGGTGGTATGAGGTTTAATGACAGACTCTTTTTTCAGGTGGAGGAACAATTCTTTGAGCGAATTAATTCCGATAACCTCTATTCCAGGTATGAGCGTGGCCTGGTCCGCGTTTTTTGTAGGAAGGTAGACAGTCGTAATCCCTGCACTGCGCGCTGTTTCGGCTATATTTATTGAGCCTCTGATAGGACGTAGTGATCCGTCGAGTGCTAGTTCGCCTGCAAATACTGCGTCCGCAACTTCTGATTGTCGCAGCTGACCACTGACAGTAAGGATTGAGAGTGCAATAGGGAGGTCGAAATGGACGCCGTCTTTTGGTAGTGCCGCGGGAGCAAGGTTGATGGTGATTTTCCTTGCGGGGAATTCAAGGAGGGAGTTAGTAATTGCACTTCTGACGCGTTCTTTTGCTTCGTCGATAGCTTTATTGCCCATTCCAACGATCTGAATTGAGGGAAGCCCCTTTTTGGCGTCGCTCTCTACCTCTATAATTGCGCCGTCGAATCCTATAAGCGCAACTGATCGTACGTATCCTACCATATTTTAATCTATATTTAAGCATAACTGGATTTCATATACAAGATGTGCTACAATAACAGATACGGTTGGGGCTGACTATAGCTTTCGACGAGAGGACATTAACAGGTTATTTCGCAAGTCGACTATACACGTACGTATATTTTTAATTGCAAATCCTATTGCTAAGGCAGTAAAGGGAATCCCTGCAGTATTCGCGCAAGCGTTTGCTCCAGCTCCTTTTGCTGCTGCACGTATCTAATTTGATACGCATTTCGTATTAGCAGGTGACATAGCGATACGAGGTGTCATATACATGTCACTTACTTTATCTATGCGCAGTGGCGTAGACTGAGAACATTTTTCCACGCTAGCGACGAATCATTTCTGTTTGTGTTTTAGATTCTGTCGCCAGTAAATACCCAAGACAAACTATGCTTGTAGACGAATAACCAGTTACCTTTCGGACCGGGGTGCGATTCCCCGCAGCTCCACCAATGACATTATTTAACCACCCATAACAGGGTGGTTATTTTATATAAAATCGTTTGTTCTGCTAATGAAAACAACCACCTGCGAGTAGTGGTTGTTTTCTATGTGGAGTTTTTGAATCGTTGTTTATTTTTGGCCTCTGTATAAGTTTTTTATTCAGAAGCTACCCCTATAATATGACGGCAAAGCGCTTGTGTCAACTAAAACGTCTATTTTCTATCGGTAAAAAATACTACGTGTGGATAAGGCTATATGTAGCGGTATCAGCCGCTATATTAGCACTAATATGTACGACGGGGCATAATTACTCTATGTGCGAGAGGCGGTTGTATGATCGTGCGTATAGGGAGTATAATAAAAATAACCTAAATGGGGATTCGTGTAACTATGGATAGCAATGATCAGGCGGCTGAGGAAAAACCGCCTAACACTGAAAACCAAAATCCCAAGTCTTATAACTTTCTATTACGAATGAGCAAAAAAATGGGCGGCGTCGCAACAAGATCTTTTATAGAAATGAGAGATTTCTTGCATCAAGAAATAAAGCTCACTCAAAGTGAGCGTTTTTTAGCGGGCATGCCAAAATGGAAGAGACAAAAGAATGCGGAGTCTCCTTCAGGTCAACTGGGGGGAGAGGGCAGTGAGACGAACGAGTTAGATCCTTCAGAAAAGCTCGAAACTATCATTAAGCGATCTCATGAGGTGCTTGCTGAGGCAAATACGGTATTCCCGGTCACTCTTTTTCCGGACACGGTCGTTGTGGACCGGACTAAAGTGACGATTATAAAAAGAGATTTCTTTTGGTCGTCAGATACGATGACATTCCGTATCGAAGATGTACTTAATGCAGAAGTGACGGTCGGTCCTATATTCGGATCGCTAACGATAGCGAGTCGTGTGATGAGTACCACGGATCATTTCCAGATCAGGCATTTTTGGCGCAAAGATGCGGTATACCTCAAAGGTATTATTCAAGGTTATATCATTGCGCAGCACAATAAGATCGATGTCACTCATTTACCAAAAGATGAGCTCATTCGGACGTTAGATGAACTCGGGCATCATCGCAGTCGTTAGTTTATTGTATATAACACATCGTTGTAAAACATGTATATTATTGCATTTAACACCTTGAATATTATCGTTGTAATAATGACACTACATAAATACATCAATTGTTGTTGACCTATCATAGTTCTCATGCTATTCTACGAACAAGCTTTTACAAAAACAAAAAAGCGTTGCAATAAAAAAGACATCCATTAACAATTCAAAATTCAATAGACCGACGTCATTTGACGGAAAGTCGATAGCGGTAATCGCATGAACAAGACGAACGTTTGTAATTTCAGACAACATAGCACCTTTATTGTTCATAGATAGCGCTATCGATGCTCCGTCAAACACAATTCATTGTGAATGACGTCAAGAGCGCTCGGTCATAGTACCGATGCGTCTAGTAAAAACCCAGTAATGCTATTGAGCACTAGTGGCGGACATACTAGACGTGTCGTGGAACAACCGAAAGCGACTATGCTCCCTTTTGGGAGCGGTCAGAAAGCCAACCAGCGGTAGGCTGTCCATTGGAGCACGCGCCCATTAATTACTTTTTAGCGGCGGTTGTGGCAACCAGGACAATATGGTCTACCGCTATGGCTCTTTTTTATTTTGACAGGTATAGTATAAGCATGTTGGGAAAATTTTTAGTCACAAGTGCAGCCTTATCAGGGGTAGCGCTAACCGTTATATTAAATACAACGACGCCAGCGACCGCTGGTGCTTTTGGTATTTTAGCCATATTCATTTTCGCGTATCTGTTCATTGTGTCGTGTATGACATTTGTACTGTACGGAATATCACGTGGTGTTGCATTTATCACATCGTCCACTACTAAGCGCCCATATGAGACGTTTTCTTTGCAGCGAGCATATTATTATTCGACAATAGTGTCGCTAGCTCCCGTTATTATTATTAGTCTCCAGTCGGTTGGCGGAGTAGGTATCTATGAACTTGGTCTTATCCTGTTCTTTGTATTCCTGGGCTGTGTCTATGTCACGAAAAGAACAGCAAGATAAACATTTTATTTAATGTGTTTATGGTATAATTACAGATATGAATCCTGAGCTTCCAACGCCACAATATAGCCCAGAGCAGGGGCCGCCTCAGCAAGAACATTCAGCTGAGTTTGGCCAGAATCTCCAAAATCCAGAATATGTAGGTGAGCGCACGCCCGAGCGTGAGCAAAATATGCGATCAGTCGATAGTTTGTCCATGCCGCCGCCTCCACCTATGACTCCGGTGCCAATGCCGTACGTTGTACCGGCTCCATCTGTTCAGCAGGTTGGTCCTTCTGACGATAATCCGGTATTAGCTAATGACGATGACCTTATAGAAAAAGAGTGGGTGGATAAAGCTAAAAAAATTATCGCTGAGACTAAAGACGATCCTTACCGGCGCGAGCAAGAAGTAAATCGTCTGCAAGTAGACTATTTAAAAAAGCGATACGGAAAGGACCTGGGTGCGGCTGATTAATTTCGCTAACCTATAACTTATTATGGCAGCTGTCTTTATCTCATTGTTTCTCACTATCTGTATCGGTGGTGCAGTTATATTCGTTGTCTTTTCTCAGTACAAAAAGACGCTCCGTGAGGCAAAGAATTACGAAAGAGGCCTTAAAATGGTGCCGCTTTTTATTCATCTTCCTCCGTCAAGTGAAGATATCGAAAAGGGCGGTCGTGATGAACGCGACTTAACTGAGGAAGTTTTATCTGAAGCCCAGGTGATGTATAACATCATCGCCAGTACCGCAACAAAAGGATTTAAAAACAGAATATATGGTCAACGTCATTTATCTTTTGAAATTGTCGCTAAAGGAGGGCTCGTTCATTACTACGCAGTAGTACCTATGGTATTGATTGATGTGATCAAGCAGGCGATAGCCGCCGCGTATCCTGCCGCACGTCTTGAAGAAGTGATTGAACACAATATATTTAGCCAGACAGGTAAAATGAGCGGTGTAATTGGTGGAGAATTTACGCTAAAAAAGAAATATGTTTATCCGATCGCTACATATCAGGAATCAAAGCGGGATGCTGCTAGGGCTTTACTCAACGCGCTGTCGGCTGCGTCACGCGAAGATGGGGTAGCGATACAGTTTTTGATGCGACCTGCTAGCGATGGTTGGGTTCGTACGTCTATTGATGAAGCAAAAAAGATCAAAGATGATAAAGGCAAAAGTAAAGGACTTGGGGTTAGCGGTGCTAAGGGTATGGCAGAGCTACTATGGAAGCCACCGGAGTCATCGGATGATAAAAAACCGGAAGCCCGACAGCTAACTTCATTAGAAGAAGATTCAGTCAAGGCGATCGAAGAGAAGACACGTTATCCAGGGTATGAAGTACTGATTCGTGTTGTCGTCTCATCTAACACGACGGAACATTCCCAAAGTCTACTAAAGAACATTGTTGCGGCATTTTCATTGTTTGATTCACCAAGTAATAATGGATTTAAGTTTACCCTTGCTCGCGATATTGAAGAGCTGGTTACTTCATTTATCTTCCGCTTTTTCCCGCAGTCGATAAACTACAATATCCTTAATAGTGTTGAACTTGCTACAATATTCCACTTGCCAAGCCAAAATAGTATCCCAACATCGAAGGTTCAGCGCCAGATGAGTAAACAGGTAGACGGTCCAACAGACTTGATGGACGACGGCTTGCTTCTAGGAGTAAATGAATTTCGTGGTACAAAAAAACAGATTCGCTTGAGCGACAATGACCGTCGTCGTCATACGTATGTCATTGGTCAAACCGGTGTTGGTAAGTCAATCTTCCTTGAAAACTTGGCCTACCAAGACATGCATAGTGGTAAGGGCTTTGCCTTTATTGATCCGCACGGTGATTCAGTTGAAAAGCTTCTCGCGAACATTCCAAAAGAGCGTGTCGAAGATGTCATTTACTTTAACCCTGGTGATCTTGAAAATCCAATCGGACTTAACTTGTTTGAATGGGAGACGGAAGATCAAAAAGACTTCTTAGTGCAGGAATCGATCAACATGCTCTATAGTCTGTATGATCCTGGTCACACGGGTATCGTTGGTCCGCGTATGGAGCACATCTTCCGTAACTGTGCCTTGCTTTTGATGTCAGATCCAAACGGCGGCACATTTATCGATATTCCAAAGTTGCTCGTTGATAATGAGTTTATGAAATCGAAGCTCAAATACGTGACTGATCGTAATGTCCTAGATTTCTGGACGAAGGAATACCCGGCATCACAAAAGTCGAATGAATCTGGTGAAGTAACGAGCTGGGTAGTGAGTAAATTTGGACCGTTCTTGTCTAATACGATGATGCGTAACATTATGGGTCAGACAAAGAGTGGATTCAACATTCGCGACATTATGGACAATGAAAAGATACTTCTCGTTAACCTTTCAAAGGGAAAAATGGGTGAGTTAAACTCTAAGCTGATCGGTATGATATTTGTGATGAAGTTTCAGGCGGCGGCAATGGCGCGTGCTGATACCGCTGAGGCTGATCGAAAAGATTTCTGTCTGTTTGTTGACGAGTTTCAAAACTTTGCAACCGAAAGCTTTGAATCTATTCTTTCAGAAGCTCGTAAGTATCGCTTGAATCTCGTACTTGGTAATCAGTTTATGACTCAGCTAACCGATAAGATTAGGGAAGCTATTATCGGTAACGTTGGTACGGTAATTAGTGGTCGTATTGGTGTTACGGATGCAGAACTGATGGTCAAGAAGTTTTCGCCGGTGTTTGATGCAGAAGATCTAACGAAACTACCTAACTATCAGGCAATTGCATCGGCTATGATCAATAATGTTCCCTCTGCTCCCTTTAGCATGGCGTTACTACCTCCGATGAATCAGTCTAATGGTCAGTTGGCCGACGCAATGAAACGACTCTCATCAACGAAGTATGGTATTGAGCGGGCGGTAATAGAGAAGGAAATATTTACTCGACTAGAGCCACCAAAACCTCAGCTGCCACCCGCTCGTCCCTCTATGGGCGCTGGTTCGCCATCTAAGCCTGCTGGAGCAGGTGGCGGCTCATTCCTAGATGAATGGCTAGCTAAGCGTCAAAAGGCCGGATCGGCGAGCCCAGCGCGGGCTGGTGTCGCACCTGCGGCGCAGCCGAGTGCTCCTCGTCCGCAACCTCCTGTAGCAGCGACTAATCCGCCACCTGTTGCCACACCGTATGCACCCCAAGCTATGCCTGTCGTCGCCCCACCTCCTATAGTTCAACCTCCGCAGGCTTCATTTACACCGACTCAGCCGGAAGTGAGTATGGCAGCACCTTCTGCTCAGCCAGAATCTAATACCTTCGTAGCTAGTCAGTCTCAACCACCGGCAGCTGTCCAGGCTTCGCAGCCGCAGCAAACTGTGACACCTACAGCGCCAGCACCTACAGTGGCCGATGCACCTGTAGCAGAGTCACCAAAGGAAGTCTCGGTTAGATTGCGATAATAGTGATAATCTATGATTATCTTTTATTGCCAATAAGGACGCGAAGGTAGTCGTAAATAAGACCAATCGACCAGCCGAATATGAACGCAGCGATCGTTTCGAATCCAGATAGGCTATAGCCGTAGTATTTTGCGAGGACATAGACAAGCGTTACGGCTAGAAACGCTGTTACGCTGCCTGCAAGTAGTGCGTTTGGACGTGCGATCGTCTTGCTCAGAGTATCGCTTGTTTTCTCGACGGCTTTAGTGTGAATTACCTTGCTAAACGCCTGTTCATTCTTTGAGAGGTGAGGGGCAATGTTATTCATTTGCTTCCTGAAGCTATCGTCTCTTTGGCGGAGTGAAATGACACCTGGGCGTTTTTCGGCAGGCGATCGTTCTTTTTGTGTCATTTTTTTAGAGCTTTCGGCGTGTTCAACTGCGGCTTGTCGTGCCTCGCCGAGTGATTCTTTGGTGGTGTCTTTGTGATTTTTCTCTGCTGCGTCAAGTGAATTGCGGAGTTCTTCGCGGCGATTATTGTTAAGCGACTCGAGTTCTTTAGAATCAAGGGTAGTCTCTGTTGTATTTTTTATTGTCTCAGGGTTGCCCATATTAACCTTGCTTTCTATATCGTACCGGTGTTTATATTATGTCGTATCAAGCGTATCTCTTTTTTCATTTGTCTTGTTCTGAGGTAGAAATAAGAGACGACGGCGACAAGGATCGAAGAGAATATGACGTTGACGGCGATTCCCGTGGCTGGCATGTCACCAACAATACTTTCGATGCCTTTGACCATAGGGCAATCAACTTTTATTTGGCGAGTGTTACCAAAAGTAGAGGCCATGATGCAATCATATGAATTTGCATTGCTCGTTCCCGTAGGTGTAGCTGGGATTGCCGAAAGCAGTTGGACTGCGTATATACGGTTTTGGGTAGTGTTTGGTTCAATAGATACGGTATTCCACGTGAGTGTTTTTGTTGCCGAGTCGAAATAACCGCCTCCACTATCGACGAGTGACGAGTATTCAATAGTATCACCGAGGTGGATTGCAATTGGTATCTGGACTGTCTTGTCGCCGGTGTTCTTGACGGATAGGGTGTATGATATCCTATCGAATGGTTTGGCGACGACTAAATCTGCAGGGGTGCCCTGGCTGATATTCATTGTGCTAATCGATTTAACGATAGTGGACGTAGCCGAAGCGGTACTTGGCATTACCGAAGACGGATATCCTTTTGTGGCAAAACTAGCGCTTGATTTAACGATAGCAAACCATCCGACTGATGCAGATTGGCCGATCCACCCTTCGTACGTAGTGCCATTGCGTTTTTTTGTCTCGCTTGTATCAGATAATGACAGGGCACTTATGTAGCGCAGACCGTTTCCTCCGCCTGCTCGCTTGTATGAGAAGCTAGTTTCACCTTGTTCTGGGCTATATTGTCCGTAGCGGCTGACGCTATAGATGTCATCTTTAGAATTAAAACTGCCATGTTTTGCGTTAGCAATTTCGTCACGCGTGACACCTAACGTCGAATATATATCTTTTATGTCGTCGGCGTTTTTGTCATAGCGAGTCAAAAAGTCATCGAGATTTTCGACACCGCCACGAATAAGATCTTGTTCACTGGACGCATTAGCAGAATCCGGAGGTGAGAAGACAGCAAGTGACTGAACAATAAGCGTTAATACAACGAACACTATTGTCATACGCCGGGTGACTTCTTCCTGTCGTAATCGTTGTGCGTAAAACCCTACCTGCGTAATGAGTGCAGGGCTAAACGATAAGTTTGATACCAGTTTTCTGAACATGTTGGTTTTTTTGTTTATACCTCTGTGTGCTAGATTAGCATAAGAATTGTGTTCAGTGCAATACCCTTGAGTGAATAACAATTGTTCGGTATAATGAGAGAAATGTAAATAGCTGAAACAGACTGAATAGTGAGGGAACGATGGCTAAAAAAGTAAATGATGGCTCGTATGACGGGTCGCAGATTCAAGTTCTAGAGGGGCTTGATCCTGTTCGTAAACGTCCTGGGATGTATATTGGTAGCACAGGCTACGACGGTGTACACCACCTTATAAAAGAGATTGCAGATAACTCAATTGACGAAGCGATCGCAGGATACGCTACGAAAATTAATGTTACATTGCAAGAAGATGGCGGTGTAACCGTTACTGATGATGGTCGCGGTGTACCAGTAGATACAAATAAGACAACAGGTCTTAGTACTATTGAGACGGTATATACAGTACTGCATGCTGGCGGTAAGTTTGGTGGCGGTGGATATAAAGTATCATCCGGTCTTCACGGAGTTGGATCGAGTGTTGTTAATGCTCTTTCTACCAAGATGATCGTAGAGGTTGTTCGTGAAGGTCAGCTGTACCACATTGAATTTGAGCAGGGTGTAACAACTAAACCTCTGAAAAAACTTGGTAAGACCGACCGTACAACAGGTACGACGGTAACATTCTATCCTGACCCAACGATATTTAAAGAAACAATCTCATTTGATTATAAGTGGGTCGTTGATTACCTTCGTCATCAGGCGTATCTGACAAAAGGTATCTACGTTGCGGTTCGCGACGAGCGCAGTAAAGAACGAGCAGCCTTTTATTTCGAAGGTGGTATCCAGAGTTACGTAAAACACCTTAATATCGGTAAAGATGTTGTCGCAGACAGTGTCTTCTATGTAGAGAAGCAGATCGAAGATTCTGGCGTAGAAATCGCCGTTCAGTACAACGACACCTACGTTGAGATGGTAAAGCCGTTTGCAAATAACGTGCTTACGCCAGATGGTGGTACGCATATTGCAGGATTCCGTTCGGCACTAACGCGCGTTATTAATGAATATGCTCGAAAAAGCGGTCTTCTAAAAGAAAAAGAGGAAAATCTTACTGGTGAAGATATTCGTGAAGGATTAACTGCGATTATTCTCGTAAAGCTTCCGGATCCTCAATTTGAAGGACAGACAAAAAATAAGCTAGGGAACCCCGAAGTTCGTCGATACGTCGAGCAGGTAATGAATGAATACTTTAGTTATTATCTAGATGAGAATCCTAACGTAGCTAAAAGAATTGTCGGTAAGGCACTTCTTGCAGCTCGCGCTCGAAAGGCTGCGCGTGCAGCACGTGACAATGTCATCCGAAAGGGTGCATTAGACGGCATGAGTTTGCCAGGTAAGCTTGCCGATTGTAGCAGTAAGAACCCAGCTGATTCAGAAATCTATATTGTAGAGGGCGACTCTGCGGGTGGATCGGCTAAATCTGGTCGTGACAGTAAAACGCAAGCGATTTTGCCGCTACGTGGTAAGGTACTGAACGTGGAGCGTGCACGACTGGATCGAATGCTTAATAACAACGAAATTGTTAGCCTTATCAAGGCACTTGGCGTGGGTATTGGTGATCAATTTGACGTCAATGGACTTCGGTATCATCGAATTATTATTATGACCGATGCCGATGTCGACGGTAGTCACATTTCGACACTGCTTTTGACATTCCTTTTCCGTTATATGCAGGACGTTATTGATGGTGGGCATGTGTATCTTGCGAAGCCACCGCTATTCTTGCTAAAGGCAAGCGGTAATAAGCGCTGGTATGCCTATAGTGACGAAGAGCGAGACGCAATTATGCGTAAACTAACTGATGAGCGCCGCGAGCGAGGAACGGTTATTAACCCCGATGATTCTCTTTTGAAGCAGGCTGGGCTTAATGACATTCAGCGATACAAGGGACTTGGTGAAATGGACGCCGACCAGTTATGGGAGACGACGATGAATCCAGAAAATCGTGTACTTATTCAGGTAAAAGTAAATGATGCTGAAAAAGCTGATGCAATTTTTACAAAATTGATGGGTGACGAAGTACATCTTCGTAAGAGCTTTATTCAGACGCGCGCAAAAGATGTAAACATTGAGGAATTGGACGTTTAGTATGGATAACGATGATAAAAATACACCACTTGAGGGAGAAATAGTTGCTCCGGTTCAGACACACTCAAAAACACTAGAAAATCGAACCGTTGAAGACGTCATGGAAGATAGCTTCCTGAAGTATTCGATGAGCGTTATTATCGACCGTGCACTTCCAGACGTTCGCGATGGTATGAAGCCAGTTCATCGACGTATTTTATACACGATGGGTGAACAGGGACTTCGTCCTGGCGGTAAATTTGCAAAATCTGCACGTATTGCCGGTGAAGTGATGGGTAAATATCACCCTCACGGTGATAGTTCGATCTATGATTCTATGGTTCGCTTGGCTCAAGACTGGGTTATGCGTTATCCGTTAGTTAATGGCCAGGGTAACTTTGGATCTATGGACGGCGACCCTGCAGCTGCAAGTCGTTACACTGAAGCACGATTGGGTCGTGCTGGTAATGAAATGCTCAATGACCTTGATAAAGAGACGGTTGACTTTCGGGATAACTATGATGGCTCTGAACAAGAGCCAACCGTTCTCCCTGCAAAACTACCAAACCTGCTACTAAATGGCCAAATCGGTATTGCTGTAGGTATGGCTACGAATATTCCGCCACACAACCTTGGTGAGCTGATCGATGCTACGATTGAGTTAATTGACAACAAAGAAGCAACGATTGATGACCTGTTGAAGCATGTTAAGGGTCCTGATTTCCCAACTGGTGCCGTAGTGTACGGTGGCGCGCCGATGAAACAGGCGTATCAAACGGGTCGTGGTAGTGTGATGATTCGTGCTGTTGCCGATATCGAAGAGTCTAAGAAAGGGCGTCATAGTATTGTCGTCACTGAAATGCCGTATGCGGTAAATAAGGCGACACTTATTGAAAAGATTGCCGATCTTGTAAAAGAAAAGAAGATTACAACGATCAGCGACCTACGTGATGAGTCAGCTC
The DNA here is from genome assembly GCA_045628725.1 of Saccharimonadales bacterium (SeqCode). GTDB lineage: Bacteria > Patescibacteriota > Saccharimonadia > Saccharimonadales > Saccharimonadaceae > JACQGD01. The sequence continues at coordinate 2,262 of JAZQPT010000048.1, read as the reverse complement.
GTGGTAAAGTACGTGTCGTTATTGAGCTAAAGAAAGACGCTTATCCAAAGAAAGTGCTCAATCAGCTATATAAAATGACCTCTTTGCAAACGAGTTTTCACTATAATATGCTGGCACTGATTGATGGTATTCAGCCACGTGTTCTTGGACTCCAGGAAATCCTGAGTGAATTCTTGAAGCATCGCCAAGAGGTTGTCCGTCGTCGTACCGAGTTCGAGCTGCGAAAAGCCAAGGAGCGCGCACATATTCTCGAAGGATATAAAATTGCTCTGGACCACATCGATGAGGTCATTAAAGTGATCCGCGCAAGCAAGACTAGCGAAGAGGCAGAAAAGAACTTAATCGAGCGATTTAAATTAAGCGAAATTCAGGCAAAAGCAATCCTTGCAATGCAATTACGCCGCCTGACGGGACTCGAGCGCGAGTCAATTGAGAACGAACTCAGGGAATTAATGGAACTAATTGCAAAATTAGAAGCGATCCTTGCAAACGAAGAAGAAATTCTGAACATCATCAAGACAGAACTTGAAGAGATGCGTGAAAAATATGGTGATGAGCGTCGGTCAAAGATTATTAATCATGAACTTGGCAAATTTAGCGACGAAGAGCTCATTCCAGAAGAAGACAGCGTTATCTTGCTTACGACCGAAAACTATATCAAGCGTACGCTTCTGAGCGAATATCGTCGCCAAAATAGGGGCGGTAAGGGCAAGCGTGGTATGACCACTAAAGAGGAAGACATCATTGACCAGCTGATACCAGCAAGTACTCATGATTATCTTTTATTCTTTACGAATAAGGGACGTATCTTCCGATTGAAGGCCTACGAAGTGCCAGCTGCAAGCTTGGCCGCTAAGGGTGTAGCCGTTGTGAATCTTCTACAAATGCAGCCAGAAGAAAAAATTACTTCGATTATTCGCCACGAGAAAGATGCTAAAGATGACGGATATCTGTTCATGGCGACTATCAAGGGGACGATAAAGAAGACTCCATTGAAGGATTACGCAAATATCCGTACAAATGGGTTGATTGCAATCAAACTTGATGACGGCGATGAGCTTCGTTGGATTAAGCGTACAACAGGTGAAAATGATGTTATCATCTCGACCTCTGCCGGCCAGGCGGTTCGTTTCAACGAAACAGACGCCCGACCAATGGGCCGTACGGCTCGTGGTGTCCGTGGTGTCCGTCTGCGACCAAACGACAGTGTTGTAGGTATGGATATCGTTGATGACGACAATCGAAAACTCCTTGTTATTAGCGAGAATGGATACGGCAAGGCGACAAAGGTAGCTAACTTCCCAAGTCATAAGCGCGGCGGTGTTGGTATTAAGGCAGCGGTCGTTACGGCTAAGACTGGTCCGATTATTGCTGTTCGGACTCTAGAAGAGACCGCTAGCGAGGTCCTGATGATCTCTAATAAAGGTCAGGCGATACGAGTTGCCCTAAAGGACATTCCGACGCTCGGACGGACCACACAGGGCGTGCGTATCATGCGTATGCGAGAAGACGACAAGGTGTCTTCCCTCGGTTTAATGCCTGAACAGGCTGAAGAAGAAGTGAGCGAAGAGTAGTCATGGGTCATATTTCGCCCTATATTGTAGCCATAATCCTTGGGTGGGTTGTGGCTCAAGGGGTAAAATATATCATAACGACAATAAGAGACGGAAAGCCTAGCAGCTTCCGTCATCTTTATTTGTCGGGTAATATGCCAAGCGCGCACACTGCGACGGTTATTGCACTGGTGACGGTTATCGCCCTTAAAGACGGCACTCAGTCGGGCTTATTCGGTCTAGCGACATTGTTCGCGACGATCGTAATGTACGACGCAGTTATGGTTCGACGTTCGTCAGGAGAGCAAGGAATTGCAATTCAGGCACTAATTAAGGAACGGGCTAGTAATGTGAAATTACCCCGTGCCGCCAAGGGTCACGAGCCGTTAGAAGTGGCTGTTGGCGCTGTAATTGGCATCATTTTAGGCATAGTTGTCTTTTTTGCTACAAAATAGTTGAAATAAGTATTGACGAAGTGCCAATCCATGAAGTATGATTGTTTACAGTCTGGTCGCCAGCCCAACAAGGCAGAGTGCGAAACCCAACGTGGAGTTGAACAGATGATTTAGAACTTTGACAATTTAGTTGTGCAATATCATCGTCAGTTTATATGAGCTTGATACATGCTTTAATGTATCATTTTATGGAGAGTTTGATCCTGGCTCAGGATGAATGCTGGCGGCGTGCCTAACACATGCAAGTCGAGCGG